>CAYPFV010000066.1:0-16269 GCA_964410015.1 uncultured Bacteroidales bacterium | reverse complement strand
CATGCCCAGCCAATCGCTTCCCGCTTAAAATAATCGCCAAAACTCCAGTTTCCCAGCATCTCAAACATGGTATGATGGTATGTATCATGTCCCACTTCATCCAGATCATTGTGTTTACCTGACACACGAAGGCACTTTTGAGAGTTAACCACCCTTTTATTTTTTGCTTGTATATTTCCCAGAAAAACATCTTTAAAGGGATTCATACCTGCATTTGTAAACATAAGCGTAGGATCATTTTTTAAGACCATAGGAGCTGATTTTTCTACAAAATGACCTTTTCCATGGAAGAACTTTAAAAAAGACTGTCTTATATGGTTTGAATTCATGGTATTGAGTAATTTCTTTTAGGTGTTTTTTCTTTGTTTTTTCGTAAAATCACTGACAAAATTAAATTAATTTTATTTAGTTTTGTAACTAATTCCTATTATACTCATTAACATTAATGTGCTGATTAGCATTAGGAAATTAAGAAGAAATTTGAATACTCAAGGATAAGTCTGTTATGGCAAAAATAAAATACCAATTCAATACAAAATCTCTTGCCGTAGAGCCAGTAAGAGAAACCTTATGGGAAAGAACAAAAAGGTTTTTACGCATCGTGCTGGCAGGAATGGTTTTTTCTGTTATTATTCTTACCATTGGATATACTTTTTTTGAATCACCCAAAGAAAAAATGTTGCAAAGAGAAATTGATCAGTTCCAGGTAAATTTTGATCTGATGAACGACCAGATCGATGATCTTGTTTCAGTACTGGAAGATATCGAAAACCGCGATGACCAGATATACAGAGTTATTTTTGAAGCAGAACCAGTATCAAGAACAAAAAGAGAAGCCGCATTTGGTGGTGTTGACCGTTATGAAAAATTTGAAGGTTACGACAACAGTGATATTATTTCTGCCACTTCTCAGCGCATCGATAAACTTGCACGCCGGTTATATGTTCAGTCGGTTTCCTATGATGAAGTATTTGCGATGGCAAAGGATAAAAACGATATGCTCGCCTCTATACCTGCCATCGTGCCCATTGAAAAAGGTACCAAAAGACTTGTTTCAGGCTACGGCATGCGAATCCATCCCATATATAAAACGCTGAGAATGCACACAGGGGTTGATTTTACAGCACCATCAGGAACTCCAATATACGCACCAGGAAATGGAGTGATAAAAAAAGTGGAAAGAAACAGACATGGTTATGGTCGTATGATCGTTATTGATCATGGCTATGGATATCAAACACTTTACGCACATCTGGAAAGTTTTAATGTTAAATACGGACAATCCGTTAAACGTGGGGAAATAATAGGATATGTGGGTAATACAGGCGTATCAACCGCACCTCATCTGCACTATGAAGTTCACAGAAAAGGGGAAAAAGTAAACCCGGTAAATTATTTCTTTAATGACCTGACGCCCAAGGAATTTGAACACATCATCGAAGTTGCATCCAGGGTCAACCAATCCCTTTCTTAATCCACACTTTATCATCATTTTTTTCTGATAACACCCTCAGGGGTAATCTCCAGATTTGACTCAGGAAAGTCTTCCATTGTTAATCGCCGAAGCGACTGTATAGCACCACCATATTGATCAATTTTTGGCTCACCCGATCCCATTTGCCGGATAGGAGTTACTTCTGCCATTATAAATTCACCCGATGAATTGGTTACAACTTTTAAAATTGGTGCAATGCCATTTTCTCCTCTCAGATTGAAGCGGGCATAAGTACAAAAATTTCCCAGACTATAGGCAATAAACCGATCTTTATACAAATCAACTGAACGGGTAACATGCGGACCATGCCCAAAAACAATATCTGCTCCTGCATCAATAACTGCCCGGGCAAATTTGCAAACATTCCCCCTGTTCTCGCCATAATAATATTCAGTTTCACACAATACATTCTGATGATCAACCCCTTCTGCTCCCCCGTGAAATGAAACTATGACAATATCTGTCTGCTCTTCAAGATAACTTACAATCTTTTTTGCATTCTCCAGGTCATGAATACTTACTGTGCCGGTATTGGGCGAAAAAGCGGCCATTCCAAAAACAATCCCCTCTCGCTCTAATACAGTATAAGGATACTCAAGGGTTCCTGCAAAAGATAAATTCGCTTCTTTCAGAACCCGCGTTGTGGCAATTCTGCCTTCCTGTCCAAAATCACCTGTATGATTATTAGCCAAACTTACTACATCAAAACCAGCAGCAGTTAAATTCCAAACATATTTTTCAGGAGAACGAAAAGCATAGCACAATTCCGGATTCTGACACTTTTTAACGGTTCCCTCTCCATCAAGGAAAACCCCTTCAAGGTTGCCAAAAGTAACTGTGGCATCCTGCAATATCTTATGTAAAGGTACCAGTAAGTGTTTACCGTTGTTTGGCGGCAGATAAGACTCGTCTGGGTAATTGGTTCCCATCATGATATCACCAACACCAATAATACTTACAAAACTCTTGTCTATATGATCGGGGACTTTCTGCAAACGGGGTGTTTGCGGAACTTTTAACTCTACAGGTGGAGGAATGATTTGTCTGGTGGATGTGAAAAATACTGTATCTTGCGACTTACCAGATAATGCAGAAAAAAAGAAAAGAATAAAAAAGAAAACGATTACTTTAAAAGTGGTGCTCATGGATGAAAAAATTGGATAGTTACCATTAAAAAACTATTGATTGAACTAATGAACATTCGGTTTGCTCAAAATTATGCAAAAATCATCAATTTTTTACCGTTTCTTTACTTTGACTTATTTTTACTAATTTTAGCATGCTTTTTAATACCCAGAAAAATTAGAGAAATGGAAAATAACAACCAAATAACAAAACTATACTATTCCATTGGCGAAGTTGCCAGTATGTTTAAAGTAAATACTTCACTGATAAGATTTTGGGAAAAAGAGTTTGACATCATAAAACCCAAAAAAAACAAAAAAGGAAACCGGATGTTCACCCAAAAAGATGTGGATAATTTTCACCTTATCTATAACCTGGTCAAAGAAAGAGGATACACATTAAAAGGAGCAAAGGAAAAACTAAAAAAAAATCCTCAGGATAGTTTGAAAGAATACGAGATCTTAAAATCGCTTCAAAATATTGAATCTTTCCTGCTCGATATTAAAAAACATTTGTGAAAACGGATTTGGGCGAACATCATGCAGTAATTGTTAAGTTAACCAACCACAAATTACCAATAATACAACATGCCAAACCCAATGACTTGTTTTGACCAAAAGTTGACCTGTAAACTCCCAACGGATAGTTGCAGACAAGCGAACTGCAAATGTATTGCAAACAAGAAATAAGGTTGGTAGTAGAAATGAAAAAAATTTGCTCCCCACACGCTATCCATATCCAACCTTAAATCCTGCGGTTTTTCCATTTTCCACGATAAAAAATGGCAAAGAGCAAAACCAGCAAAACATAAAAAGGATAAACGGCAGATACAATTGGCATGTATAATAGTAAATTTGTTTTGTGAAGAAATTTGGCTATGGGAAAAACCAAAATAAAATCAGCAATTAATTTCATGAAGAAAAACAGTATTACAGGAATGAAAAGTTCATCTGCCCGAAAGGGAACATACAGCATAAGGGCAGCAAGCATAAGGTTAAGTGATGCCACGGTTGCTCCCACAAAAATAGTAAAACGGTTGGTATACCCCCTGGCTTTGGAACTCCAGCGTACCCGCTGAAAAACAAACTCACGGAGACTTTTAACAGCATGGGTTTTTACGATTGCTTTCTCACTTTTAAGAAAAGAAATACTTCCCTGAGCATTGCGCTGCATACATTCCAAAAGAAACATATCATCGCCCGAGGCAAACTTTTCGCCTGGCATACATTCTTTCACTGAAAGATATGACTTACGCCGAAAAGCAAGATTGGCACCATTGCACATAATTGGTTTGCCGGCAAAAGCACTTCCTGCAGTGCTACCTGTCAAGCTCATAAATTCAAGACTTTGCAAATGAGAAAAAAACCTCCCCCTTTCTGAAATAATATCCACAGGAGCTATAAGCATTTGGGTTTGGGGATGTTCTGAAAAAAAACCACCAACACTTTTTATCCAGTGTTTACCCATTTTACAATCCGCATCGGTGGCAAGTATTATTTCTCCACTGCTTTGCTGTATAGCGCGAAAAAGAGCATTTTTCTTCCCGGTTTTTTGCTTATTTTTTGATGGCCCGGTGAGTATGAGTCGTATATGCGGGTATCGCTTTGCATAATCTCGCACAATAGCATTGCTATCATCTGTGGAGTAATCATCCGAAAGCAATACTTCAAATCTATCTACAGGGTAATCCTGAATGATCAGGCAGTCAAGAAGTTTTGGGAGATACTCAGCTTCGTTTCTAAAAGCAACTACCAAAGAAACAAAAGGAAAAAGTTTGCTTTTATCTTCTTTTACTTTTATTTTTTGGTGAAAAATAAAGTGTTTGCCTTTGATTAAATGAATTGCAAAATATAAGATCAAGCAAATGTAGGTGATCAAAAAAATACTGCAGGCAAGCAATATAGCAAGATCTGCTTTTGTAAGATAGTCTAAAAAAGGCATCTTGAAAGCCATTAATTTAACCCCTTGAAGAACAGGAAATGAAAAACCAGCCACCTCTAAGCAAAATAAAATAAATAAAAACTGGTACTTTTGCAAGGTCTCCAAATATTGATAACAATTAAAATGATCAGAACACCTGCTGCATGACCGAAAAAATAATTTTAGGCATTGACCCCGGTACCAATAACATGGGTGTGGGCATCATTGGGGTCAAAGGTAAGAAAATTGAAATTATTGCCATGGATATACTCAAGTTAGACAAACTGGAAAATCATGCTTTGAAGTTAAAAAAAATATTTGAGGTTTGTTTGCGAAACATTGATGAGTATCATCCTGATGAGCTTGCTATTGAAAGTCCTTTTTACGGAAAAAATATTCAGTCGATGCTGAAACTTGGGAGGGCACAGGGGGTTGCTATAGCAGCAGCTCTTTATCGTGATATACCTGTTTTTGAATACTCCCCTCGAAGGATCAAACAATCTATTACAGGAAACGGGGGCGCCAGCAAGGAACAGGTAGCAGGTATGCTGGCCGGCATGCTGAAAATGAAATCAATACCTGATTATCTTGACATTACCGATGCGCTGGCAGTTGCCGTATGTCATCATTTTCAAAAAGACAATCATACGAAGAAAACCTCCGGGGGTTGGTCTGATTTTATTGCCAAAAATCCTCACCGGGTAAAAAAATAAAATGCTCAACAACACGCTTAAGAGACTAAACGCAGACTTATTACACTTTTTCAGAAATTCTGATGGCTATATTTTTAAATTCTTCCTCAGAAAACTTCAATTTGGGTTTGCTAAAATCAATATCATAAATTCCATTGATGGGTACCAAATGGATATGAGCATGAGCTACTTCCAATCCCAGCACTGCTATACCTACCCTTTTGCACTCAACTACCTGATCAATGGCTTTGGCTACTTTTTTTGCAAAAAGAAACAACTTTTGATACTGCTCATCTGCCATATCAAAGATATAATCTGTTTCTTTTTTAGGAATTACAAGTGTATGCCCCTCTGCCAGAGGATTAATGTCCAGAAAAGCAAGAAACTCTTCATTCTCTGCAACTTTATATGAAGGTATTTCACCTTTAACGATTTTAGTAAATATTGTTGACATAATTGCTATGTTTATAGTTTTTTTATCAGAATTATTTGTGGGTTGTAAGTGTGTTTTCAATTGACAGAAAAAACACTACAGAAAACTATGTAAGTTCAATGTCAGCATTTAAGAGACTATCCGCAAAATATCTCAGCAATTCAAAGAACTAACGTGAAACATTCATCACTTCAAATTCCAGCAAACCTGCCGGAACCTTTATCTCTACTTTTTCTCCAACCTTTTTGCCCAACAATCCTTTCGCAATAGGGCTGCTGACGGAAATTTTACCAGATTTTATATCTGCTTCGTTTTCGGGTACCAAAGTATAAGACATGGAGGCATTATTTTTCAGATTTTTGAGCTTCACTTTTGATAAAATAGATACCTTATCATTATCGAGTTGCGATTCATCAATTACACGGGCATTGCTGAGGATTTTCTCTAACTTTGAAATTTTGAGTTCAAGCATCCCCTGAGCATTTTTAGCAGCATCATATTCTGCATTTTCTGATAAATCGCCCTTTTCTCTTGCCTCTGCAATTTGCTGAGATATTGAGGGTCTTTCAACCGACTTCAATTGCTCCAACTCATCTTTAAGTTTATCTAAACCTTCTTTGGTAAAATACTTAACCTCATTCATGACAATACTATTTTAATGATTTACTTAACTATCTTCATTTTTATGGAAAAAGATTTCCACAAAATCATTTTTAAAAACAAATGAAAAAACAAAAATTAAGGATTATTTATTTAGGTGATTTTGATGATCATTGACCTTTGTTTTTTCAAATTCAGGCATCTGGAAGGATTGATTAAAAATCAAATGATGAATAAAAACAAAGGGGTAAATTAAATAATTGCTTTTGATTGCAGCACAATTTTTTCCCTCTTTTTCACACCTGTATGGTGGCGGGAAAAAGTCAAAAAACAAAAGACGCGAAACACAAAAGAAAAACTTCTGCAAAACTCGGTCTTTATTATTTTGACACTGCATAACCAACATGCTTAAAACGGCTTTAGTTTACTTGAATTTTTTAGTTTAATACTTTATTACAGACTATATCAACAAATTTAATCTGTATAATTTCATTCATCTAATGGTTTACCTTTCGATCCAAAAACATTCATGATTTGTTCCGACTAAAAAAAACAGTTGACAGATGGCAACAACATGCAACACAACTGACAACTCTGATTTTTTTCTGTTTCATTGAATGTAAATGAATCAATGAAACCCTGGAAAACATTTTTTGGGTATGGGTACTAAAAAAACAAACGGATACACCGTTTGCCTGTACAAATTTAATGAATATTTAATACAAAAATCAAAATGAATCAGAAATATTTTTTATTAATAATTTCTGAATAAATAATCGCTTTTCTTCCATCAAAATCTATATCTCCGTAATTTAACTCCTCGTCCAATTCTTCAACTTCAATTTTTTCATCTTCTTTGTTTATATTGTGGATATCCTGATCATATGACTTTATTCGATCTTCGATGGTTTCAATTTTACCTTCTGAGGCAAATTCAAAGTCACTACCTATTTCTCCTTCAAACTTCTTTATCTCTTCAGAGCTACCAGCAATGTTCTTTACATCTGTTCCCATCATATTCTCATCACCCTGGTATTGGTCTTCATAGTTTTGAAAAGTTTCTCCCTGTACCTGTTTTTCTTTTTTCTTTTTGCTTTCACCCTGAAAAAAATCTTCCAGCATGTCTTCCAGTTCAACAGGTTCCTGGGTTTGTTCCTGCGACACCGTTGGAGCAGTTTGCTGGTCAGAATTTGTAGGTGCAGATTGTTGTTTTTTCTTCCTACCTCCAAGAAGACTTATAACCAACCAAAATATAGCCAAAATAATATAAAAAAAATCTTCCATGGTTTTATATGTTTTAATTTTTATTCAATAATGCACGATACCATCTGACTAAAAAAAACGGTTTCTTCGATCTATTGTTTAGCATGGCATCACTTTTCCGTTTGGTTTCTTTCATTCTTTTACGGGTCTCTTTGGTTTGCATTTTCAAGTGGTTTTCACGAGCTTCCTCCATGATTTTATCACTTTCTCTTTTTTTCTGTTCCTCCCTTTTTTCTGTCTGGCGTTCTTCTTGTTTGGCTTTGTATGCCGCACTACACGATTGTAAAGGCAAAGACAAAAAAATACAAAAAACTAGGATATAAAAAACTTTTTTTTTCCTCAAAAATACATTCAATATTGGTTGCTTCATGATTTTATTCGTATGATATATAACATGACAGGAATAACTTCCGTTATTATATATGTTTGCTAAATTTCAACTCAACCTTATATCATTTACAAATTTATGAAATTCGTATTAACTTTGCAGAAATTCAACGTTTTCTATGGTATTTTTATTTTCCAATTATAATTTATCAAAAGTTCTGTTCCCCTTGGTACTTTTTTTGCTCCCTTTTTCGTGCGGGAAAGACAGCCGTCATCCGGTACCTGATGTTTATCTTGATTTTCCACCAATCAATATCGAATCTACCCAATATATCGAATTGAACAGTGTTGGCGGATGGGCTTATTTTACAGGAGGATTCAAAGGTGTAATTATTTACCGTTTATCTTATGATGAATTCAGAGCTTTTGACAGAGCATGTCCTTATCATCCTTTCGAAGATTGCGCTATAGTCAGGGTTACAGATCCCCCACTCGCTACAGACACTTGTTGCGGTTCCTCTTTTTTATTATTGGATGGTTCGCCTGTTGAAGGACCCGCAAGACATCCATTGAAAGAATACCAAACCACTTTCGAATATCCTTACCTGTATGTCACCAATTAAACAGATGGTAATGTTTAAAAATATTTTCAGCAAAAATGTAGTTAAGCGATTGTTTTAAAGGCGTTTTTGTATGATTTCCAGATTCAGGTTAAGTTTTTTTCAGATTTTTATATCCACCCCGCATAGTTACCCTTCTTGCATAGTAAATCTTTATATCTTTGCATCACATTAAATAAAAGTCAAACTACTAACCTTAAATCCTTTTCCTTTAGATGAGACAAATTCATATGGTTGACCTTAAAAGCCAATATGAGAAAATACAGCCCGAAATCGATAAAGCTGTACTGGAAGTGATCCGTTCAACTCAATACATTAATGGCAGTGAGGTGAAAAACTTTCAAAAAGACCTTGAAAACTACCTTAACGTAAAACATGTAATACCATGCGCAAACGGAACAGATGCTTTGCAGGTAGCCATGATGGCACTAAATCTGAAACCGGGCGATGAGATTATTACAACCTCCTTTACTTTTGTTGCCACAGTTGAAGTAATTGCCCTGCTAGGGCTCAAACCAGTTTTGGTTGATGTTTTACCCGATACTTTTAATATTGATCCTGAGAGTGTTGAAAAAGCCATAACAAGCAAAACCAAAGCCATTGTACCAGTGCATCTGTTTGGGCAGTGTGCACACATGGAACCTTTGCTAAAGCTGGCCGAAAAGCATAATCTTTATATTATTGAAGACAATGCTCAGGCGATTGGTGCCGATTACAAGTTCGAAGATGGCAGCAAACAAAAAGCCGGCACTTTAGGTACCATAGGATGTACATCTTTTTTTCCTTCGAAAAATCTGGGTGCATATGGCGATGGAGGAGCAATATTTACCCAAAGTGATGAACTGGCAGAAAAACTAAGAGTGGTAGTTAATCATGGTATGGAAGTAAGGTATTACCATGATTCTGTTGGTGTAAATTCTCGCCTGGATTCTGTTCAGGCAGCTATTTTAAGGGTTAAATTAAGAAAACTCGATCAATACGCTGCTGCCAGAAGAAAAGCCGCATGCTTTTATGACCAGATACTGAAAGATCATCCAAGAATTACTATACCCGCAAGAAGTAGTTTCTCTACGCACGTTTTTCACCAATATACCCTGAAAATTGACGGGCTCGATCAGTTTAAAGCTCAGAAATACCTTGGTGAAAAAGGAATACCCGCCATGATCTATTACCCGGTTCCTATGCACATGCAGAAAGCATATATTGACCCCAGATATAAAGAAGGAGATTTCCCGGTTACAGAAATGCTCAGCAAAACAGTTCTTTCCCTGCCAATGCATACCGAACTGGACGAAGAACAACAGGAATACATCACACATAATCTGCTTGAATATCTGGAAAAATCATAACAGCATAAATGAGACAAAAAAAATTATAATTCAAAAAAATGGAAAAAAAAGATTTTTTTCACCATGAAACAGCGGTTATTGACGAAGGTTGCCAAATAGGCGAAGGGACAAAAATCTGGCATTTTAGTCACATTATGACTGGTTGCAAAATAGGAAAAAATTGCAACCTGGGGCAAAATGTGGTTATATCTCCTGATGTTGTACTGGGCAACAACAACAAAGTTCAAAATAATGTATCTGTTTATACCGGTGTAATTTGTGAAGACGATGTTTTCATGGGTCCTTCCATGGTTTTCACCAATGTTATCAATCCGCGCAGTGGTGTAAACAGAAAAGATCAGTACGCCAAAACACTGGTAAGAAAAGGGGCAACTATTGGTGCTAACGCAACTATTGTTTGTGGAATTGAATTGGGCCGATATTGTTTTATCGGCGCCGGAGCAGTTGTTATTAAGGATGTGCCTGACTATGCGCTCGTTGTGGGAAACCCCTCCAAACATATTGGATGGATGAGCGAATACGGTCACAGATTGAAATTTGATGAAAATAACATAGCGGTTTGTCCGGAAAGTGGAGAAAAATACGAATTAAAGAATAATCAAATATCGAAAGTAAAAGGGAAAATAGTTTAAAAAAACTACGATTCTCGGGAAAATTAATCAATCAACATTTTATAAGTTTTAAATCATGAACATTTACGAAAGATTACTCAGCAAAGATGCCAAACTTTCTGTGATAGGTTTGGGTTATGTAGGTTTGCCCATAGCACTGGAATTTGCAAGAAAAATTCAGGTAGTGGGTTTCGATATTAAAGAAGACCGGGTAGAAAAAATGCGCAATCATATAGACCCCAGTGAAGAGTTGGAAAGTAAGGACTTTGAAGGTTGCGATATTCAGTTTACCTCTAATCCGGCTGATCTGAAATTAGCAAATTTTCATGTCGTTGGTGTACCTACCCCCATAGACGACCATAACCTCCCCGACCTCAGACCCGTTTTATCTGCATCTCATGCTGTTGGAAAAGCATTAAAAAGAGGAGACTACGTAGTTTACGAATCTACCGTATACCCCGGTTGTACAGAAGAAGATTGTATTCCTATACTGGAGCAGGAAAGCGGATTAAAATGTGGCGAGGATTTTAAAGTTGGTTTTTCCCCCGAAAGAATTAATCCTGGAGACAAGAAACATACCATTAAAACCATCACCAAAGTAGTTTCAGGCTGCGATGAGATTTCCCTGGACAACATTGCGAAAACTTATGAACTTATTGTTGAAGCTGGCGTGCACCGCGCACCATCCATCAAAGTTGCCGAAGCAGCAAAGATTATTGAAAATACTCAACGCGATGTAAACATAGGGTTGATGAATGAACTTTCTATTATTTTTAACCGGATGGGCATCAATACTTATGATGTACTTGAAGCCGCCGGGACAAAATGGAACTTTTTGAAATTCTTTCCAGGCCTTGTAGGTGGACATTGCATAGGGGTAGATCCTTACTATCTGGTCTATAAAGCAAAAGAGTTCAGATACCATCCTCAGATCATCAATAGCGGAAGATTTGTAAATGACAGCATGGGATTTTATACAGCAAAACAATTGGTGAAAAAACTCATTGCCGCAGGGAAAAATATTCAGGAATCAAAAGTGCTGATTCTGGGTGTAACTTTTAAGGAAAATGTCAGCGACATCAGAAACTCAAAAGTTGCCGATGTAATTTCAGAGTTAAGTAGTTACGGTGTAAGTCTCGATATTGTTGATCCGTACGCTGATCCCAAAGAACTGAAACATGAATATGGATTTGAGTTGAGCGAAAAAACAGCAGACAATTATGATGCTGTTGTGGTAGCGGTCAACCATGAAGAATATATGAAACTGACGGAAGACGACCTGAAGAATATGATGAAAAATGTTAAAAATCCCATCCTGGTTGATATCAAAGGTATTTTCCGGAATAAAATCAAAGATTTGGATTACTGGAGTTTATAAAACAAAAAACAACAGAAATGGCGAAAAAAATTTTAGTTACAGGCGGAACCGGGTATATTGGTTCACACACAGTTGTTGAACTGCAAAACTCAGGATATGAAGTATGCATCATTGATAATCTTTCCAATTCTACCATTCAGATATTGGATCAGATAGAAAAGATAACAGGCATTCGTCCTGATTTTTCTGAATTTGATATTTCTGACAAACCTGCCCTCGATAATTTTTTTAAAACGCATAATGATATTGAAGGGGTCATTCATTTTGCTGCTTATAAAGCAGTGGGAGAATCTACGGAATTGCCTTTGAAGTATTACCGAAACAACCTGGTTTCCTTGATGAATCTTTTAGAAGCAATGGACGAATATCAATGCCGCAACCTGGTTTTTTCTTCTTCATGCACCGTTTACGGTCAACCCGAAAAACTACCCGTTTCAGAAAATGCACCAATTCAGAAAGCCATTTCTCCTTACGGAAATACAAAACAAATATCAGAAGAGATCATTGCCGATGTAGTGTATAAAAATGAAACGAAGGCAATCTCTTTGCGTTATTTTAATCCCATTGGCGCACACCCATCAGCACTTATTGGCGAGCTGCCCATCGGAATTCCCAACAATCTGGTACCTTTTATCACACAAACAGCCATTGGCAAACGCGAACAACTCAAAGTTTTTGGCGATGACTATAACACACCCGATGGCAGCTGCATAAGGGATTATATACATGTGGTTGACCTTGCAAAAGCGCATGTGATTGCAGTGGAAAGACTATTGAATAAAAAAACATCTGATCCCTTTGAGGTTTTTAACCTGGGCACAGGAAACGGTTATTCGGTTCTGGAATTGGTGAAAACTTTCGAAGAAGTGAACAAGGTAAAACTTAATTACATCATTACCGACAGAAGACCAGGAGACGTGGAACAGGTATGGGCAGATACCCAAAAAGCCAACAATGTACTCGGTTGGAAAGCAGAACTGGGAGCAGAAGAAATGCTTCGCTCCGCCTGGGAATGGGAAAAAAACCTAAAACAAGGAATCATCAAATCCTGATCAGGAAATATAGAACTAAGATGAATTATACTTTGTGATGCACCAGGAATACTGAAATGATAATCACAGGTAAATTGTAACTGAATTCTTACTCCCTTTCCTGAGAAAATAAACCAGGAATTTTAGTGATAATACAATATTCTTTAATCATAAAAAAATTCAATGATGAAACGAACATGTTTGCGAATCAAACACAAACACCCAATAGCAAACATGAAGTTCCATCCGACCTTAACCTACAAATTATTTACGGATGAAAAGTATTTTGATAACAGGTGGCGCCGGATTTATTGGATCGCACGTAGTAAGGCTATTTGTAAAAAAATATCAGGACTATCAGATAGTCAATCTTGATAAACTCACATATGCCGGAAACCTTGAGAATTTAACAGACATTGAAAATGCGCCCAATTATGCTTTTCAAAAAGGTGATATTACCAATGCCAAACAGGTTTTCGATCTTTTTGAAAAATATCATTTTGATGGAGTTATACATTTGGCAGCTGAAAGTCATGTCGACCGCTCTATTGCCAATCCGATGGAGTTTGTAAACACCAATGTTACCGGAACCGTTAACCTGCTGAATGCTGCCCGCCAGCAATGGAAAGACACATCTGGAAAAAGGTTTTATCATGTGTCAACCGACGAGGTATACGGTTCGTTGGGTGAAGAGGGTTTATTTGAAGAAACCACAGCCTACGACCCCAGAAGTCCTTATTCGGCATCCAAAGCAGCAAGCGATCATTTTGTCAGAGCATGGTACCATACCTACAACTTGCCTGTTGTTATATCAAATTGCTCTAATAATTACGGGCCTTATCAATTCCCGGAAAAATTACTTCCTTTGTTTATCAACAACATCATAAATAATAAACCATTACCGGTTTACGGAAAGGGAGAAAACATCAGAGACTGGTTGTTTGTGATTGATCATGCCCAGGCTATCGACTTAATTTATCATGAAGGAAAAAACGGTGAAACCTATAATATTGGTGGTCATAATGAATGGAAAAACATTGACCTGATAAAGGTTTTGTGTGAAATTATGGACAGAAAATTATCGCGTAAACCAGGTAGTTCTGCTCAGCTGATTACTTATGTAAAAGACAGGGCAGGGCATGATCTCAGATATGCCATTGATGCCTCCAAACTTAAAAATGAGTTGGGTTGGGTTCCATCACTGCAGTTTGAAGAAGGGTTGGAAAAGACCGTGGATTGGTACCTTGAAAATAAAAAATGGATGGAACGGATAACTTCTGGCGATTATCAGCGTTATTACAAAGAACAATACGAGAAAAGATAGTTAAACTTTCCAATATCAATCAGCATATCTTTCAAATTTTTATTTTTGTGAAATTAAACAAATAGTGATTATCTATATTTAAATAGAATATTCGCAAAAACCAATGAGGTAATTATTTACGAAACATTTTAATTGTTAATACTATATGTTTGACAGGTTATTCAAAAGGAAAAAATTATCAAAACCCGTTGATATATCTGCACTGGTTACCGACATGCATTCGCATCTGGTACCGGGTATTGATGATGGATCGCCTGACATGACAACCAGCGTGGAACTCATAAGGGAAATGAGTAATCTGGGATACAAAAAATTAATTACCACCCCCCACATCATGATTGATTTCTATAAAAATACCCCTGAAATCATTGAAAAAGGACTGGAAGGAGTGCGCGAGCAACTACAAAGAAAAAAAATTGATATTGAAATTGTTGGGGCAGCAGAATATCTTATCGATGACGGGTTTAAAATTTTATTAAAAGAAAACAAAATCATGACATTCAGCCATAAACATGTTTTGGTGGAATTGTCATATTTTGGAGTACCTCCCTATCTGTATGAGTTAAGTTTCGATATGCAGGTCAAAGGTTATAAGATCATTTTAGCACATCCTGAAAGGTATCTTTTCTGGCATAACGACATGTATAAATATCAGGAATTAAAACACCGGGGATTTTTATTTCAACTCAATATTACCTCGCTTACAGGTCATTATTCAGAAGAAGTGAGGAAAATGGCACAAAAGCTTATCGATGCCAATATGATTGATCTGATAGGAAGCGACCTTCACAATTTTCATTATCTCAATCTGTTGAAGAAAAGCCTTTACGAACCTTATCTCGACAAACTATTGCAAAGCGGAAACATCAAAAATCATCTTTTGTAAGGTCGTCTTACCGTATCTTATTACTATCAATACAGATTATCAAATTATATCATAAATTGCATATCTTTTCTTTTCCTGCCTTGCAGGCAGGAAAAAATCAAAAAAATGTGCTGAAAAAACCGGAAACAAAAATTGCTCCTTTTCAAAAAAGGGGTTGAAGGTAAAACCCCCATCCCCTTTATATATCTGCAATCCATTTATTGAGTATAGTTTATTCTAACAAGGTGACCCAATTGTGCTGATCTTCAATCTCACCATACTGGATATCCTGAAGTTTTTTGAACAATTGCCTTGAAACAGGTCCTGCTTTTCCATCTTTACAGAATTCATAAACCTTTTGCGAATCTCGATCAACAATTCTCTTTATTGGCGAAATGATGGCAGCTGTACCACAAGCACCTACTTCGTCAAAATCAGCCAGTTCATCAACATCAACAGCACGTCTTTCCACTTCCATTCCCATATCTGTAGCCAATTGCATCAAACTTTTATTGGTAATAGATGGCAGGATTGATTCGGATTTAGGAGTGATGTACTTATTTCCCTTGATAGCAAAAAAGTTTGCCGGACCTGCCTCATCAATATATTTTTTCTCCTTGGCTTCTAAAAACAAAACAGCGGCAAACCCCTCTTTTTTTGCTCTTTCGCTGGCTCTCAGACTTCCGGCATAATTACCACCTACTTTTATGTTGCCTGTTCCAAGTGGTGCTGCCCGGTCTATATCCCTGACAATCTGCATCGATACAGGATTAAAACCTTCTTTGAAATAAGGCCCTACCGGACCTACAAAAACCATAAACAGATACTCATCGGCTGGATTTACCCCTACCTGAACACCTGTTCCGAGCAACAAAGGACGGATATACAAAGCAGCACCATGACCATAAGGTGGAACGTACTTTGCATTTAGCAACACGGTCTTTTTAACAGTCTCAAAAAACATATCTTCGGGTACTTCTGCCATCAATATTCCCTGCGAAGAGCTTTTTAAACGGGCTGCATTGTCTTTCCATCTGAAAATTCTTATTTTACCATCTTTTCCCCTGTAAGCTTTCATTCCTTCAAATGCTTCCTGCCCATAATGTAAACAAGTAGCTGCCATGTGAATATTTATATACTCAGAGGAAGATACTTCCAACTCCCCCCAACTACCATTTCTATAGTAGCACCGAACATTATAGTCTGTTTTGAAATAACCAAACGGGAGTTTTGCCC
>CAYPFV010000065.1:0-16289 GCA_964410015.1 uncultured Bacteroidales bacterium | reverse complement strand
ACAAAGTTTTTGACACACACGCGGATGATTATTGGGGTAATGACAAAGGCGCGTATCGCTGACATTATGTTAGAAATCTAATGCTACCAGTGAACCCAAAGGCGCGTAGCGCTGACATTATCAGGTTCTCATTAAAGTTGTAACATTCTAATAATCAAAATTTTAAAAATTATAAACAGATGAAAAAAATCTGCCTGAATCCGACAATTCCGTGCCGCTATTAATCCTTATACGAGATTATCTGGTTTCTACTTGTCTTGTCAATCTGTGTGCGTACCCATAGTGTTCTAACAGTCTGTTCATTTCTGTATTACAGGTTGCGGTTTTAATCTTCCGGAAGTGATCCGGTTATAATAAATTCCAAACCAAGCTATTGCCAATGATGTTATCAATCCGCCTGTTATGTATGAAATATTCTGAGGTAGTTGAAGACCTTCTGGTGACAGCAAAAGATAGGTGGATATAACCATGGTCATAAAAATAGCAGGGATCAGGGTTATCCAGAAATTCTTTCGTTCTGAGAGCAGATAAACAGTAAGGGTCCATAAAACAATGGTAGCGAGGGTTTGGTTTGCCCATGCAAAATACCTCCATATAACATCAAAGTTTATTTGTGTAAGCAAAATACCAATAATAAACAGCGGAATACTAACCCATAACCTGTTTTTCAAAGCTCCTTGTTTTAGTTTCAGGAAATCAGCTACAATTAGCCTGGCGCTTCTGAAGGCAGTATCTCCAGAAGTTATAGGTGCTGCTACAACTCCCAAAAGAGCCAGGACAGCTCCAAATTTACCTAATAACGAGTTGGCAACTTCATTCACCACCCAGGCAGCGTTTCCATCGTTATCTGCCATAGTGGTATTGAGTTCACGAATACCTCCAAAAAAACTCATAGCAATAGCGGCCCAAATCATGGCCACCACTGCTTCGGTGATCATGGCACCATAAAAGATTCTTCTTCCAAGTTTTTCATTGGTCATACACCTTGCCATAAGGGGCGATTGGGTAGCATGAAAACCAGATATAGCACCACAGGCAATGGTGATAAAAAGCATGGGAAATACAGGAAAACTACCCGCATTATGATGAAAGTTCTGTATCGTTGAAGGGGTTAGCTCAGGTATGGGAAAACCTTTTGCAATCAATGCTGTCATCAGCCCCGCAGCCATAAAAAGCAATGCAAAACCAAAAAGTGGGTAAAGTTTTCCGATCACCTTATTGATAGGCAACATAGTAGCAATGATATAATAAACAAAAATGGTTATTATCCAAAAATTCATATTGGCTAACCCGGGAATAATCCCCGAAAGGATTTTTGCCGGACCCATAATAAATACAGCACCCACAATGATCATCAGAAAAACAGTAAAACCACGCATAAACTGTTTCGTGAAATTGCCCATATAGATACCTGTGATTTCAGTGATGCTGAGCCCTTTATGTTTTACCGAAAGCATGCCAGAAAAATAATCGTGTACGGCGCCTGCAAAAATAGCACCCAGCACAATCCAGATAAAAGCTACCGGACCCCACATAGCACCGGCAATGGCGCCAAAAATAGGACCCAATCCGGCGATGTTCAGAAATTGAATCAAAAATGCACGCCACCACGGCAGAGGCATATAATCAACTCCATCCGACATGGTAATTGCAGGAGTTTTTCTTTTTGATTCGGCACCAAAAACTTTCTCCAGATATTTTGAATAAAGGGCATAACCCAACAATAAAATAACAAGTGAAACGCTAAGTGTGATCATCTTTAAATGTAAATGTTTTGAAAATTGATTTGTATTGAAACAACCGCCAGAAAACCAGCACAATTATTCTACAAAAATAAATCATGCGGTTTGAAAAAGCAATGGATATAAACTCCTTAATGCGAGTATTGTCTCTAAAAACAGTTGTTGTAACATCTTTGGTGATTCTGTCAGGGTTAAAAAAACGCCAGATCTTTCCAGATCTGGCGCACAAACCAAACTAACCTAAACCAAACCAAAGCCTAACCCTAATTATTTTCGATGAAAGAAAATAAATAATAGTAAAATAGAATGGTTTTACATTACTTTTTCATCATCCTTTTCACTGCTCTTTTCCCATCCACGATCACCTCAACAAAGTAAATTCCTTGTTTCAGGTTTTCAACAGATACCTCAGTTTGAAAATGATCTTCTGATTTATAATCTGTCATCCCTTGAATTTCTCTTCCGGTAAGGTCTACCAAACGGATCGATACTTCTCCTGTGTGGTGAGTAGCAAATTTTATATTCACACTGTTTTGAGCCGGAGTGGGAAATACCTGCAAACTGGCAGAAAAGTTATCTGCTACAGGCATTGTACTTACATCGGGATCGTAACCTTTAACTACAGTATAATAACCTGATTGTAGTGTTTCATCGGGTACAACAAAGTGTAATGTTTTTAATTGTCGTGTGGCTTCAATATCTTCAATTATCGAGAAATCATCCTCAGGGTTCTCTTTGTATGCCAGTCTGAAGGTAGGCACCTGGCTGTTGACCAAATTGAGTTCGGCTGTAATAAAGTTGAAGGAAAGCTGAGCATCTAAATTGCCCATTTTTTCAATTTTCCATGTTCTGCTCCATCTTTGGAGGTTTTCGTCAGGAAGCCCATCGTTTGTCCACTGGATTTCTTGACCATCGTGTGCGGCAAACAGATATTCTTTGGGCTCATCAAGAGATTCATTCAATTCTTCAATTGCAAGCGCGTGTGAAGCAGATGCTGAATGCTTTTTGTCATCGCCCATCTCATTTCCTATACCAGCCAGATCAAAAACGTATGTATCGTCATCGTAATATTTCACCGTATCAATGGGCAGGTCGTATTTTAACGAAAGGTAATTCTCAATGATGAAAACCTGAGTATGCCAAAGTGTGCCTTTATAGATGATTACTTCAGCCAGTGCACCTTCCAACAGACCTGTTTCTTCACACGTGGGGCATTCGTCATTTTCATTCCCAAAAGCACCTGGAGGATCGTATTGGGCACCACCCAACCAGAGGTCTTTGCTACTTTGCACCACGGGTCCGGAGGTAATAGGGTTGGGGTTTCCTTCAGGACGTCTGCTGGTTTGCAGTCCGTTGATTCTTACAAAACTGCCATAAGAGTCCTCATGGTTGGAGTAACAATAAGAAATAATGTAAGGAACACTGATCTCAGCTGTGTTCTCAATAGTTGGGAAAACATCGGCACCCGATCCATCGGGCAAGTTACCATTGGCATACGCTGTTATATTCATTGTATCAGGGTAATATTCCCCATCCGCGCCACGCGCCCGATCCCATCTCAATTCATAAGCATGTTGAAGTCCTTCATGGGTCATGGGTATATCTTCCACGTGCGACCAGGCATTCCAGTGAGCACGTTTGGTAACCAGGTTGCTGGCATTTTCATATTTATCGGCTACAAGCGAATCTCTTTTGGCCACCACAAAAATTCCAAATCCTTCGCCGCCGTCTAATACTGGGTCATTGGCCACTTTTAAATAGTTTTCACCAAAAAAGCGCACCCAAGGCAAACCATTTACCCTGTTGGTCTGGAAATAGATACCTTCTTCTCCTGAAATACCGGGGCTGGCCGAATGGTTATAACCGGAAACGTCATTCCATACCGTAACGAAATCTCCATCGGATAAAGAAAGGTCTTCTGCCCTAAGCCAAAGCGCATTAATGGGGTCTTCTTCATTCTTGTTTAACTCATGGCCTCCCACCCCTCCGGGTCCTGTTTGCGAAAAAGTGCCGGTAGTGGCAAATGCCAGTACCATTATCACTATCAGATAATTAGTTAAAATGTGTTTCATAATCGTAATTTTTAATGAATGACTTGTTGATTTAGTGATTGGAGTAGTAGTTTTTTCTTTAAAAATATTCAGAAGGGAGGTTTATTATTTAGTGACAGCAAGAAAACACTTATTTTTTTGTGTCTTTGATAAGAAATCGTCAAAAAATACTTTCGAAGTTTTTGAATCTAAGGAGTTTACTTTTTGTAAATGACTGATTTAAAAACGAGAATAACGCAGTATTTGGCGTTTTCCTGCAAAGACTATTTCGTATTTAATACTGATTATGAATTGATATTATAATAAAACGGAAATAAGGGCAGGGAACGATTCCCTGCCCTTTACCACTCAATCAACCGTCTACTGCTCATCCAATCTCAGTGGAATCCGTTCTGTGGTAAGAATATGAAAAAAGTTTATTTATTGATCATCACACGTTGTACGGATGTACCTTCGCTTGTGAGAATCTGTACCAGATAAATACCACGGTCGAACTGTTCAACAGGTATTCTGATGTTATCGTTTTCAACCCGCTCGAAATGAACCACTTGTCCGAGGTTATTGATCATGCGAATTTCGTTGATCGTAACATCAGAAACAATATTAAGAGTTTCATTTACAGGGTTGGGATAGAGTACGAGTCCTGAAATTTCAGCATCAGAAATGTTGGTGGGTTCATCGTCGTTGAACCAATAAGTGAAAGTATTATCACCTGTTTCAACAGTTACTAGACGATTGTCTCCACCATCAGGGAATTCAGAAGAATCCGAATCCCATGATCCATTGATTCTGAATTTGAACTCGTAGTCACCCGGTTCGATATCGTCTATGGTGACAGTATATGTCATCTCATCGTCGATAGGATCAACAGGTGTCAATCGCAGCTCATTATCGCCCCATTCGTTAAAATCGCCTGCTACATCTACATAGTCATTTTCGGGATCAAATTGCTCAAGATCTGCCCATACAGACATTCTTACATTCAGGGTAAGGGTTGTTGCATTGTTGGCGTTTACCTGATCAATAAGTGCCTGCAGTGCAGCCAGGTCATCAATAGTTCCTGCTTCTTCCACAGCAAGTTTATACTCATCCAGTAAATCGGGATTAACGTCTACAACGCCAACAGCTTCAAGCATTTCCACTGTAAGTTCTTCTGAATATTCAAACTCAGCCATTTCCTGAATGTAGGCAAAGTTGGTAGCATCAATGATATCCTGCAATGAAGAGGCACAATCATCGATTGTTTCAGTAAGGAAGATAGCATCCTGATAGTATCCTTCATCGAAGATAATCTCAAAAACATTAACAATGCCCAAAATATCAAGCATTTCCATGGTAAGGTCGAGTGCTGTTTCAGAACCTGCCATTGCTTTTACAATTTCGCAGGTAGTGGTAAATGTAAGTAATTCCTGAATTGCCTCAGCATCTTCCAGTCCTCCTGAAGTTTCAATTGCCTCCTGGTAAGCCTCCAGATAGTCTTCTTCGAAGTCCATACCTGCCTGTGTGAGCAACAATGCTGTAAGGTCCTCAGCATCTCCATTATCTGCCATTTCAATGATTGCAGCAATAGCATCCTGCAATACAGTTTCGTTGGCAGCAACTACGAGTGCTTCAATTTTTTCAGTAGTATCCACATCTTCACCATCAGCATCGGCAACGGCCTGCTGGTAAGCATCAATATTTGTAGCAATAATGAGAGAAGGATCAACACCTGCCTCAACAAGGTCTTCGCCTGTCATGTCTGAAGCATCATCTGCTTCGGCGAAAGCCACAATCTTAAGGATGGCAAGTTCGAGGTTTGCCTGATCTATAATGGCCTGCAGGGCGTCAAGATCGGCAACACCTGTAGCTGCCTCAATACCTGCCTGATAAGCTTCAAAGTGAGGTACATCTGATTTCAGGTTTACAGCACCGGCAGCTTCTAGCATATAGCGGGTCAGTTCAGATGCATCACTGTCAAGTGCCATTTGATTGATCATCGCCAGAGCGTTGTCAGCTTCAGCAGCAATACCTGCATCATTGGCAGCAGAAATGATATCATTCAGTTCATCAGAAGTTGCTACACCTGATGCGTCTTCCACACCCTCTTTGTAATACTCGAGAAAACCGAGGTTGAAAAGATCCTGGTTGGCACCAGCAAAGATCATGAGAGAGAAAGTTAGGTCTGAAGCATCATTATCAACTGCCATATCGTTGATAGCGGCCAATGCATCGGTTACTTCTGCATCTTCAGCGGTTTGATTGGCAGCAATAATAATGGCATTGAGAGCAGCTGTATCGGGTACCGCGCTGGCGGCTTCCACACCATCTTTATAGAATGGGAGATAATCAAATAAAGTATTTTGTCTGATGTTTGCTCCATCAGCACCTGCATCGCGCATCAAGGTGAAAGTAAGGTCTGCAGCGTCGTTGGTATCTGCCATGTCGTCAATCAAAGAAAGAGCGTAATTAGCATTTCCTGTATTGATAAGGTCCTGCAGTGCATCCTGGTCGGCAACCTCATCGGCAGCTTCAATAACAGCCTGATAGAATGGCAGGTTGGCATCCACTACATTGTTGATCTCAAGAATAGCCAAATGGAACAGTTCAAGATCGGAAGCATCATCTGCCTGAGCAAAACCGTCGATAGCAGCCAAAACTGCATCTGCCTGATCGGCATTAACCTCCATCACAAGTTTCTGAACTGATTCAACAGTAGGAAGTGTGGTGGAAGTTTCTGCTTCAACCGCATCCTGATAAGCTTCCAGGTTGAATTCAATGGTATTTGCACCTAACTCATCAAGCATATCCAGGGTCAGTTCGCTGGCATCATTGTCGTCGGCATATCCCTGAATGGTAGCCAGGGTAGAAGGAGTTTCTACATTCAACATGTACAAACCATTGTCTCTGGCTGTAGCATAAACTGTATTTCCATCCTTGGCTATAGCCCATCCTGCAGAAATTTCGTCATTTACTGTGTATACTTCACCAGTTGTAAGGTCAACCGTTTTGATGGTAAGTTCGTCCTGCACCCAAACAGTATTTTCGTCTAAGGTCATAGCAAAAGGTTGACGGAATGCTTTAGGTGTAAGAACCGTAACTTCATCTGCTACCGGATCGAGTTTATAGATTTTTTTGTGTTGAGAGGTGGCAACATAAACCATATCCTGATCATCTACAATAACATCCCGGGGTGCTTGAATATTGGCCTCAAGAAGCGGAGTGGGATCGTTGGTTTCTCCATTACTACCTGTACCGGCAAAAGTGTTTATAGTACCATCAGACATATCAACTACTCTCACTCTGCGGTTATTGAAATCAGTGATATAAAGTTCAGACTTATCATTATTAAATCTGATACCATGAGGCCAATTTAAACTGGCTTCTGTAGCAGGTCCGCCTTCATGGTCAGGATCATATCCACTAGAACCAACACCAGCAACCACGGTTACTTCATCATTAGTAAGATCAATTTTATAAACGGTATGATGCCCGAAGTCGGAAGCAATGATATTACCGTCGTCGTCCAGGATCATATAACGGATGGCGCTAAACTGTGCATCATCAAGAGAGACACTAGTAACTCCATCGGTAAAAGCAAATTCACTTTCACCATTCCCGGCCAAAACAGTAGTGGTTCCGTCGTCTTCGAGTGTAACAATTTTTCTGCTTAAAATATCAAAGAAATGTGGTTTTCCGTCTTTGGTTACTACACCCCATGCCTGAATAGCCATATCTGTAGCTTGCAAACCAGGTGTACCCGGACCTTCAGGAGGAGGAGGAGGGGTAGGATATCCAGCGATAAGTTCCATCTCATCGGTTTCTACATCTACTTTAAAAAGCAATGAACTCCTGGTACCCAGTATCAGGTTGTCGTCGTTATCCAAAGCGGTTCCTACTGCCCTTCCAGTGGGTATTTCCAGGCGGTGGCCAACTCTGTTTGCCGGGTCATCGGCAGCATCTTCGAGCCATTCTTCAAGGTCGGGAGACCCCTGTATACCTGTGTAGCGATCAATGATTCCTGAATTCAGGTCTACTCTTCTGATACCGTGATGACCACCCTGATGGTCGCCAAAATATACATAACGGTTTTGACTGTCAACAGCAATATCATGGGGTTGTAAAAGTGTTGCTTCTGTTGCAAGACCTCCATCGCCACTCTGGTTCCAGGCTCCTGTACCTGCAATAGGGTAGAGAATCCCTGTATTAAGGTTGACACCATACACCATTTTTTGTTGCGAGCTGATATAAATCCACTCATCATCCGTCTCGGGGTCCTTCACATAGTCAATTCCAAAAGGCTGACGTATGTCTGATTCCAATGCCAAACCTTCGGGGGTACCATCAACCTGATCACCGGTACCAACTACGCGGTTCATCTCGCCGGTTGCCATATCCATGGAAGCAACCATGTTGGCACCAAGAAGGTTGATGTAGAGCTTGGAATAATCATGATTGAAAACAATACCAAAAGCACCAATGTTGATATTTTCAGCGTCAAGAGAAAAATCAGGTGTTCCAGCATCACCATTACCTGCTACATGGTGCAGGGTGCGGTCGGTCATGTCTACCTTAAGTACATAGTTGGAATTGGTGTAATAGATGTTGTTGTTGTCATCGAAAGTAATACCCGAGATTCTGTTACCATTAGTGGCATCGTCAATAGAACCTCCGATTCCTTCCATAGCATTACCTCTGGGGATGAGCAACTCCAGCTCATCGTTTTCACTATTCCAGTACATAAGGTTACCATCCCAGTAATCTGCCCAGGCCATATCACCATTGGGAGCTACCGCTACAGGACCGGGAACACCAACGTTGTAGGCGTCATCTACATGAGCAGGGGTTTGGAAATCGGGTAAGCGAGGTTCACTTAATCCTCCGGCAATCTGCTCGGCAGTATACTGACCAAACGCCAGTGACCCCGAAAAGAAGACCACAAGCAGCAGAAGGAAAGCATTTTTAAAAATTTGTCTTTGAAATTTCATAACAATTTAAATTTAGTTTAACAATAGAATGATTTAACTGGTAGTAAATAATAAGCATTTTTGATATTTTTATCTATCAACGTTTCTGAAAAGTTTTTATAAAGAGGGTGTCGTAGGATGTTTCTCCAAAGGAATATTCAACAACCAACTCCTGATCTTCAACCTTTTTGATGGTCCAGATCACACTTGCAAGCGGATTGTGTGGATTTTCGGGATCAAAAAGGTTTACTGTTTGAATATTTTCGTTTTGTCCGGAAGGATCAATAGTCATCATTGCTGTCCATTGTCCTGAAGTAACGGGCATGTTAGGCATTTGGTCTGACGGCACCAGATAGCCTGTTTCGGGGTTCAGTGAATCAAGATTGCTTGCAGCAAAGGAATTTACACCCCCTTCGGTATAGAATTGAACAAATTCGTTATATCCGCTTTCAGCGGCGTTTATCACAACGGTGGTATCTTTCCACAGAGGTCGGTTTTTATCATCGTTGATGGTATTTCCCAGTGAGTCCTTGACAGTTTTGGCAAATTCTTTTTCCATAGAAACAGCTTCCCAAAAACCGGGCAATCCGGATTGATCAGGTGGTATGATTTCATTATAAGGAGATTCAAACTCTTCTTCACAGGATGTAAAAGTGAAGATAATGGCAAAGAGAAAAAGAAAAAATTTACTATTAAGAATTTTCATGTTTATGTACTTTAAAGATCATCACTTAAAATAATGGGATAAATATCAACAAACAAAAATAAAGGTATTGAATGCAATTTATTGTTTTATATTAGTTAAGTACATCAGGATTATAAATTGATTCATTATCGGGTATAGCATATGGCCAAATGTCACTGTCCCAGGGAATAGGATCAGTACCCGTATGGGCAGCGTCAAAACCCGGATTTGAAGTGGGTACAATGAGCCTGTCGCCTTGCCCGATAAGAGTACCATCTTCAGCGCCCAGTCTGAGCAAATCCCATATTCTGTACCTTTCCAGAAACATTTCCCGGGCTCTTTCTTTGATGATATCCTGCAAAAGATTGCCGGTATCATCAGCAGAACCCTCATAATTTCCTATTCCTGCTCTGTTTCTAATGGCGTTGAGGTCTGCAATGGCCTCGGCATTATTACCTAAACGGGCATTACATTCGGCACGCATCAATAAAAACTGACCGGTACGAAACCACAGCACATTTTGACCGCTGGGACCACTGCTCGACATGGTAAATTTTAATGGCCACCAATAGGTATTGCCATCATCCGAGGATTCGATTTCATCAATCAGATACTGAAAACGAAGATCATTGTCACGGTCAAAGTCAACATAATCTATAAAATGCTGACTCATTCTCCAAATCGCTCTCAGACCACTAAATTCAAAATCTGCCCTTGATTGATCCATATCATCCACAGGGGGTAAAAACAGCGCCCATCTCTGATTCCGGTCTGCCCGTACAGGAGAAGTTCCGGCATCGGCAGCAAAAGCAAATATTACCTCCTGGTTTTTAGATGGACCAAACCACTCGTTGGTAAAATTATAATACACCGAGGAAGGAAAACCCTCTTCTGTATTTTCCTCATTGTATTGATCCAGTGGATATTTATCAGGTTCTCCCGGTACATTACCTATCAATTCATCAATAGCGGTTTTACAGTTTTCGAAATCATTCATCTGAAACAATATTTCTGCTTTTAAAGCTTGTGCAAAGCCTTTATGGAATCTGTTTGTTGCGTAAGTTTCGGGATGAATATCGGGGTTGTATTCTTCAGGTAGCAATTCAATGGCTTTTTCAACATCTTCAAGTAAAAAGTTGTATGAATCCTCTACTGTTTCGCGCCCTTTATATGTATCTCTAACAGATGTTATATATTTTTTTCTGTATATCCATGCTTTTTCATTGAGGGTAGATTCGTGGTACTGCTTACCAAAGTATCTGGTATATTCAAAATTGATGAGTGCCCGCATGGCATAGGCCTCACCAAGCATGATTTTACCAAGCACCTCAAAATCGGGGTCGTTGTCATAATCACCACTTTCAAGTTTTTCAATGATGGCATTGGCAATGTTCTCAGCATTGCTGGCGTATTGAAGAACACGGGTATGGTCATTCCAGTTGGTTATGTTATTTTCTCTTCTGTAATAATTAATTCCGAGAGCATCAGAAATTTGAGAATAGTTAGGTTCATAAGGAGCAACAAAATCTGCCGTGATATTGGCAATATGATGCACTGATTGTCCGAATCCATTTCCACTAAATCCCAACATAACAGAATAAGAACCATTCATAAGTTTATCCATTTCACTAACAGCAACCCAGTATGATTCAATGGTTGTTTGTCCTTCGAGCTGAGGTTCTGCCAGGAAATCATCGAACGCCTTTTCACAAGCTGTAAAGGTTAGCAGTAAGAGAATTAGAAGTGCAGATAAAGAAATGATTTTGAAAAACTTTTTCATGATCAGCAATATTTTTTTCATTTTCGTTTTGCTATTAAAATTCGAATTCAACACCCATAACAAAAGTGCGTGCCATGGGTTTTACATATCCTCTCATACCCGGACTGATGTTTTGTGTGGCACCAAAAGTGGTTTCTGGTTCAACTCCAGGCCAGCGTGACCACAACCAGGCGTTTTGCACCCTGAGGAAAATTTTTGAACTGGCAATTTTCAGGATATTGGTTTGTATTTCCGGCAATTCGTAGGAAAGTGCAACATCTCTCAACCGGATAAAAGATGCATCGTGCAAAAACCGCGAAGTATACCTGCTTCTCATTGGAGATTCTAATATCAGAGGTACATTGGTAGGATTTTCTGCAGTCCATCCATCCAGTAATCTGGTAGATGCATTAGTAGTTTCTGAAATATAACTTTGATCTTGCATCATTTCATCGTAATACCAGTTGCCAAACTGATAAGAGAAAAGAAATGAGAATTTAAATCCTTTGTATGAAAACGTATTGGATAATCCACCATAAAAATCGGGATACGGAGATTTGGAAGGATCGATAACTTTGTTTTGGTTAAAAGCGCCTGAAAGCATCGTATTGGCATCAATAACATTACCTGAAAGATGATTTGTGTAGGCAGCAGCAGGATTTAACAGATACTGCACCGGGTCGACCTCGTAAATGAGCTCATGACCGGTAACCGGGTCTACCCCTGCCCATTGTGTAATATAATAAGAACCAAGAGGTTGTCCTTCCACTACAATATTGGCAGCAGAAACAATGTTGTGTGCATTATTGGATAGTTTGAGCACCTCTGACTTTTGGGTGGTGAGGTTGAAATTGGTTTCCCATTTCAGGGTGTTTCCCAAACCTTCCAGGTTAATAGAGTTGATAGAAAATTCCCATCCTCTGAAATTCAAACTTCCGATATTTTGTGTTATACTGCTGCTCCAGTATCCGTGAAACATACCTATTCTGTATGTAAGAAGCAGGTCTTCAGAGAGTTTATAATAATAGTCGGCATTGAGTTCTATTCTCCCGTTGAGAAAAGCAATATCGGCACCCACATTGGTTTGTTTGGTAGTTTCCCATTGAAGGGAAGAGTTGCCGATATTTTCAAATCCTTCACCTCTGTAACCAGCATAATTAAACCAGGTGAGCGAGGTTCCGAGGTACTCGAAGTTTCCACCGGTTTCTGCATTTCCGACTTCCCCCCAGCTGGCACGCAACCTGCCCAGCGACAGAAAGGGGATGGCTTCGGCTACAAATTTTTCATCGCTGAATATCCAGCTACCGGAAACACCAATAAAATCACCCCATCGCATGTCGGGTCCAAAAACAGATGATCCGTCTTTCCGATAAGACCCTTCAATATAGTATTTGTCTTTGAAAGCATAATTGAGGCGTGCCAACCCAGAGGCAAATCTTCTTTCACCCCAACCTGATGCTACTCTTTCTTCCCGGTCGAAGAATCCACTACCATATTGAAAAGTAGAATTGGCTATTTGCTCCTGAAAAGCAGTGCTACTTCCTCCGTGCGATTGCAGGAAGTTAAATCCGGTGAGAAAATCAAATTTGTGATTATCTCCAAGTCTGAGTGTATATCTGGCTGTATTGTTAGAGTTGAGGGTGTGATTTTCATTTTTGTTGACGGTAACCATACCAAACCCACCCCCTGATCCGGTGCCGGGAGGATTGATAGTAGGATGCTGATAACTTCTGGATTGATTGGCACGCAGGTCGCTTTGCCATTCTGTTCTGAAAACCAGGTCTTCGATAGGTTCCAGCTCTATATAAACGGAATTAAGGAAATTATGTCGTCTGTCGAATTGGTAAGTGTAGTGATGTGTAGCAACAAAGTTGGGTGCTACAGCATATCTGTACCAGTATCTGTCGGGGTTTGTGGGCGACATAAGTGGATATATGGGAAGAGCGGAGGTATGTGCAGTACGAAAACCTCCCATACCACTTTCCGGATCGCGTTCCTGGAGGTTTCCGGAGAGATTAAACCCGGCTCTGAGCCATTCATTGAAGTTATGGATCAGGTTTATTCTGAGATTGATGCGCTGTTGATCGCTGGCCTGCATGTATCCTTCATCGGAGCGGTAGAGCATGCTTGTATAAAAAGTTGTATTTTCCGATCCTCCCGAAGCGGAAAGCGACAATCTGTTGTAAGCGCCGTTATCGTCGGTAACCATCCCCAGCCAATTGGTATCGAAGTTGCTGGCCTCACTAATCAATTCACCCGTTTCATCGTCATATAAATCCCAGCTTTGAAAGCCATCATGCCCGTCGGAAGGATTAGCAAAAATGGCGGCATCACCAAATCTGTTTGTTGCAGCATTTGTGTAAACCGTTCTCCATTGTTCGGCATTGAGCACCGATATGTCGTTATTAGAAGGAGTAAGCAATCCATATTGGTAGTTGAGGTTGATTTTGGTTTTCCCGGGTTCACCCTGTCTGGTTGTAATCAGGATCACACCATTAGCAGCTCTGGAACCATAAAGGATTGATGCCGCAGCATCTTTTAGGATGTCAACGGAAAGGATATCCTCCGGGTTTATATCTGAAATTCCCTGGTTGGTGGGCATCCCATCTACAACTACCAGTGGATTAGAACCACTTCTGATAGAGGAAACACCGCGAATTCTGATAGAAGCATCTCTACCATCGGCAGAGGAGGAAACATCAAGACCAGCACTTCTGCCTGCTAAACCTGATATGATTGAAGTATTGGAATTTTCCTGAAGTGCTTCAGGGTTGATTCGTCCAATAGAACCTGATACCTCCCGTTTGGTTTGGGTACCATATGCCACCACCTGAACACCTTCTAACATAAGGTAGTCTTCTTCGAGGACAACCACCATATCGCCGAATACACTTTCAGGTCCTTCTTCTGCCGGCAGGGTTTTCTCCACCATGCCCACATAAGTAAACACCAGATTAGTACCAGGTTCAACTCTTATGGAAAAATCCCCATCCACACCCGTAACAGTACCCCTGTCAGTTCCTTCTACCATAATGGTAACCCCAACCAGAGGTGTGCCGTCTTGGTCAACAACAGTACCTGTTATATCCGTCTCCTGTGAAAAAGCAAATGATGCCAGAAGATTCATTAGTAAAAAAAGGGAGAAGTAATTTCGTGTCATAATTTTAAGATCTTTCATCTTTTAATAATTTGATTAATTCGGTCAGATGGAGCTCGCCCCTGAGGCGAATCTTTAAAATCTGTGTTATGTAAGAAAACCTAATCATAGATGTTATGCAAAAGATTTGTTTTGATTGGGTTGATCATTGGCAACAAAGGATTTATTCATACACATCTGGCAGAGGAAAAAGAAGAGCGGGGTCATCCCATGGGGTTGGTTGCTCCCGGTTTCCTGCAGGAAGAGGTTCTCCTGTGAGCGCACCTAACCGGAGCAAATCCCAGTATCTGCTATTTTCCAAAAACATTTCCCGGGCTCTTTCTCTAACAATATCAGCGGGCAGATCACCGGTATCATCCTGCGATCCTTCATATTCTCCCAGTCTGGCTCTTTCTCTGACCAGATTGAGGTCGGCAATGGCATCATTTCTGTTTCCCAAACGGGCATTGCATTCGGCACGCATAAGGAAAAAATCAGCTGAACGATACCAAAGCACATTGATATTATTTTTAGCAAATTTGATGGGCCAATACCAAAGGTTCCAGTCCTCGTCTTCCATTTCATCAGCAAAGAAAAACAACCTGAAATCGTTCCAGTCCCATTCGAGGTATTCTTCAAATCCGGGCAACATAGAAAACCATCCCAGCCCTTGCTCCCCTAATTCGCTTGTTCCCTGATCTTCACCAAACTCAGGAGTGAAATAATAGGCCCATGAGTGGCGATTCAGATTTGGTCCGTATTCTTCAGAACGACCGTAAAAATCGCAAATGAGTTCCTGGTTAGGTGGAGCAAGATTCACATCTCCGTCAATTTCTTCCAGGAAAGGACCTTGCGGTAATTGTGCATTACCACCCATCACTGCATCTATCAGACCCTCAAGTCCGGAAAGCGGGTACTTGGTTGAACTACCCGGTGTATCTCCCAAAAGCACATTGATAGCATCGAGGGCATTTTCAAAATCATTCATCTGAAAATAAACCTTTGCCAGAAAAGCATGTGCAATATCACTGTTGAATCTTCTCACATTGGAATAGTAGATTGAAGGATATCCAAAATCCTCACCCCAATCGGTATAGGCCAGATCGAATCTGAGCGGGAGCAATTCAACAGCTTTTTCGGCATCGGCGATCATCATTTGATATGCCTGAGCTACGGTAACTCTTTGATCGGGAAAATCTTCCTTCGAATTGACAGGCTTAGTAGGGTAATAGCCAGCAAGGTCGCTTTCTGATGTTGATTCATTGTATTGCTTACCTACCAGTTTGGTCACCTCAAAAAGTGCAAAAGCTCTTAACAGATAGGCTTCTCCACGCATTCTTTCCTCCCTGAACATAAAATCAGGGTCGTCTTCCAGGGAACCGTTTTCCAGGGCTTCAATCACGATATTGGCATTGTTTACGGTTCTGTAGGCATATTTTATCATTTCCTGTCCGGGGGAATTTTCTGATGTTTGGGCATTTTGCCTGTTGTACATCAGCATAATATCTGAGGATATTTCAGATTCATTTCCCGGGTATGGCGCTACAAGGTCGCCGTTGAGTGAGGAAACAAGGAAAGGAGCGCCTGCCAGCCCGTTGCCCTTATGCCCCAGCAGCGCGGCATATCCTCCATTGAGTATCCTCTCCAGGTCACCAACAGTAGTCAAAAATCCCTCAGTGGTAATGGTGGGTTCTGTTTCTGTTTCATCCAGCCAGTCTTCGCAGGAGGTAGTGAGTATAAAAATACTCAACAGAAGTACCGGAAAAAAAAGTTGTATTTTGTTTTCTTTCATGTTATAAAGGTTATGTTGTTTTCTCAATGTATCTTTATATTTAAGTTTTCATCTGTTTATAATTTGATTAATTCGGTCAGATGGAACATCCAATTTAATCATCCTCGTGTGTGTTTAATCTTTAATCATGGATGTTTCATCTGTTTATAATTTGATTAATTAGGTCAGATGGAGCTCG
>CAYPFV010000064.1:0-16378 GCA_964410015.1 uncultured Bacteroidales bacterium | reverse complement strand
GCTCGGTTCATCTGTTTATAATTTGATTAAATAGGTCAGATGGAGCTCGCCAAAAAACCAGTTTTGTAATTTTCTCCGTGTTGCGAAATTATAATCATTCGCGTGTGTGTCAAAATTTTTGTCATGGCTCGGTTCATCTGTTTATAATTTTCAATATTTAGATTATGAGGTGCTTATGGCTTTAATGAGGACCCGATAATGTCAGCGCTACGCGCCTTTGGCATTACCCCAATAATCATCCTCGTGTGTGTTTTAAGCCAATCATGGATGTTTCATCTATAATATTTTCATTAAAGAGGTATGATGAAACTTCCATTTTATTGATTGTTGCATCATTGTGTTTGTATGTAATAACAGATGGAGGTTTTATCTTGAATGACCGGGTTCTTTTTTTTAGGTAGTGAAAATCAATTGCTTACTCAGGTAATGAATGCTTTCAAAATAAACATTATTCAGAAATGGGACAATGCAGACAGACACCATTTAGCAGCGATCTGTTTAATCTTAAAAGATTCAATATCATGAAAACCAGATAAAAAACCTCTCTGATTTTTTCAAATGATTCAGCCACTTATCTGATTAGTTCACTGATGTCATTCATGATTTTTCGTGCAAGATTCTCTGATTTTACATTACTATCACTTTCGGCGTATATCCTTATGATCGGCTCGGTATTGGATTTCCTCAAATGCACCCATTCATTTCCGAAGTATATTTTCACTCCATCTGTTTTGTCGATAGTTTGTTTTTGGTATTTTATAGAAATCTTTTCAAGAATATCATTGAGGTCGATGCCTTGCGATAGCTCAATTTTATGTTTAGAGATGTTGTAATCAGGCAGGCTTTTTTTCATGGCTACACAAGATTGCTTTGACTTTGCCAGGTAGGTGAGAAAAAGCGCAATTCCTGTAAGAGCATCCCTGCCGTAATGAATCTGCGGATAAATAACACCACCATTACCTTCACCACCAATTATTGCACCTACCTCTTTCATTTTTTTTACTACATTAATCTCCCCTACAGCAGAGCTATAGTACTCTGCGCCATGTTTAAGAGTGATATCTTTAAGTGCCTGGGAAGATGAAAGATTACTTACAGTATTACCGGGTTTCTGTTGTAAAACATAATCGGCTACTGCCACCAGGGTATATTCTTCGCCAAACATTTCGCCATTGTTAGAAACAATTGCCAATCGGTCTACGTCGGGGTCTACAGCAAAACCCACATGAGCATTTGTTTTGATCACTTCTTCTGACAAAATACTCAGGTGTTCGGGCAATGGTTCAGGGTTATGGGGAAAATATCCGTTGGGTTCACAAAACACTTCAGTAACATTTTTTACACCCAGAGCATTTAATAACAAAGGGACAGCAATTCCACCCACAGAGTTTACCGCATCAATGGCAACTCTGAAATTAGCGGAAGCAATTGCCTCGCTATCAACAAGATCAAGTTCCAGGATTTTTTCTATGTGCATCTCTAGTGCATTTTCTTCAAAGTGGTAATACCCCAGTTTATCGACTCCTACAAAGTGGAAATGGTCGGTATCCGCCAAATCCATCATTTCATTTCCTTCTTTCGTATCGAGAAATTCACCTTTTTCGTTGAGTAATTTTAAAGCATTCCATTGTTTGGGATTATGACTTGCCGTAATAATAATACCTCCCTGACATTTATATTCTCTGACACCAATACCTACAGTGGGTGTAGGTACCAGACCAGCATCAATTACATTGATTCCTAGCGACTGCAACAGAGAGGTAACCATTTTATTTACTATTTTACCTGATATTCTGGCGTCACGCCCCAAAAAAACATTTACAGGTTGTTCTGGAAACCGGTTTTTTAACCAGATGCCATATGCACCTGCATATTTTACAATATCAACAGGCGTTAAAGCTTCACCTGTTTTGCCGCCAATAGTGCCTCTTATTCCAGAAATGGAAGTAATTAATGTCATGATAAATGGATTTTGTAATGGTGTACAAAGATACATCTTATGATTTACATTGTATTTGTTTTTTTTGACATCTGGCAGGTTTATTCAATGTACAACAAAAGTAACCATTCAAAAACCAAAGCCGGCCAGACCAGCAGTACAGGCTAACGGTTATAAATTATAATGCTGAAACCTCTATGTGTTATTACCCATAAAAACAATGATTAAATAATCAGCGAAATAAAGGTTCCACCATACGACTTTAGATAAATTGTTGCATGGAAAAAAACTAAATATAATAACGGGTCAAATTGTTATTATTTTTCTTTGCGGTATAATACCTCCTGAAAAAAGACTATGATTTTGGCAACCAGGAAAAGAAACGTAAGAAAAAAAACAATAGCTGCTCCTGAGGGTATATCCAGCATATGCGCGACAAATAAACCCGACAGGGATCCAATGACGCTAAACAATACGGAAAGAGGGATTACCTTCAGAAAGTTACGGGTGAAGAGCATAGCTGTTATCTGCGGAATAGTGAATAAACTAAGAACAAGTATGATACCGACAGCTCTTATGCTCATTACAATGGAAATTGCGATCAGAACCGACATTGTGTATCTGAAAAATCCAGATTTTACACCCATAATGGAAGCAAACTCAGGATCGAAGGCACTATTGATAAGTGGACGGAAGAATAAAAGAAAAAATAATGTTACCAAAACTGTAAAAATCATAAAATAAAACAGTTCTGTGCTACTAACCGACAAAATACTTCCGAATAAAAAACTCATAAGATTAGGGGTATATCCTGGTGTCATAAATACGAAGATAATACCCAGTGCCATACCCAACGACCACAAAACAGCAATAGCACTATCCTCTCTGATTTTCCCTTTTTGAGAAATCCACTCGATACCCAGGGCAGAAAAAACACCAAAAACAGCTGCTCCAAGCAACGGATTGATTCCGAAGTAGTATGCCATACCGATTCCCCCAAATGAGGCGTGGGTAATTCCACCACCGATAAAAACAATTTTACGTGAAACAATATAAGTGCCGATCATACCCGAGAGTAAACTGATAAGCAATACCACCCAAATGGCATTTTGAAAAAAAGTGTATTGCAATATTTCCCAAAAATCTTCCATCATTCATGATCTTTTAAAACCCTGTGTGGTACCGGACCATGAGCAATCAGGTCAACAGGACAATTATAAACTTTAAGAATATCGGCGCTGATGTGATTGCTTTGATGATAATGAAGATTGCCATTAACGCAGGCAATGGTTTTTACCATGGGTGTTATGGCGCCAATATCATGAGATACTAAAATAATCGACATGGTAGGATTGAGTTTTTCCAACCATTGGTAAAGATCTTTTTCAAATGATTTATCGATAAAAGTATTGGGTTCATCCAGAATGAGCAATTCAGGATTGTCGATAAGTGCTCTGCCCAATAATGCTTTTTGAAGTTGACCACCTGAAAGATCTGCAATGGGGCGATTTTGAAAATTCCACAAACCTGCATCATGGATCATGGTGTTGAGTTTTTTCTTTTCTTCCTTTTTTAACAAAGGAATCAGCCTGTTTTTTAAGCGAATTCCAGAGGCAACCAGGTCTTTCACCGTAATGGGAAAGTTTCTGTCTATTTGTGATAGCTGGGGGAGGTAACCCATTTTAGGTTTACCGGTGGGAAAGGAAATTTTACCGGAAAAAACGGGTAATAAACCTAATATTGCTTTTACAAATGTAGTTTTCCCTCCGCCATTGGGACCAATAACACCAATAAAATCTCCTGGAAAAACGTCAATGGTTACATCATGGAGAACTTTTGTTGATCCATAACCAGTACTCATATGCTGAATACTCAAAAGGGGTTGTACCATTTTTTAGAATTTTAATTCAACACGTTAGTTAAGTGCAAACATGATTAATTGTTGGTTATAAATGTAATACGAACAGGTTTATCCATTGCATATTTCAGTACTCTGATGATCTGTCTTATATAAGGTGCTTTTTTAAAGCGATTTTTATTTGGTTCATACTTTCTATCCAATTGTAATCCAAAGGTTTGATTTGTACGATCTCAGCTCCTGTTTCATCCGCAATTAAACTGGCATTTCGAACATCAAATTCTTTTTGGATAAAAATGACCGGAATATCCTGCCCTTTTCTGATGATCTTGCGAAGTTGTGATGGAGAGGGCTCTTTTCCTTCATGCTCTATGGGGATTTGAATTAACCCATAATCGCGGGCTGTATAGGTTAGAGCAGGATGAAAGATCATGAATTCTTTGTTTTTAATTTCCTCTTTTAACCCCTTAAATTCATTGTGTAATGTTTCTATTTCATTAAACAAACCACTATAATTTTGATTTATCATTTCTTCCATATCCGGATAAGCTGTAATAAGTGTATTTTTTAAGGATGGCAGAACTTCGAGCATGATTTTTGGTGACATCCAGATATGAGGATCTACTCCACCCTCATGCACATGGTCTCCATGATCTATTTCTTCTCCTCTGATCAATTGCACATTGTCTGATAAGTTGACTATTACCATGTCAGGATTGAGGTTATTCAGATTTTGCTGAAAGGCTTTCTCATATCCCAGGTATCCGATCTGAAAATAAATACCAGAATCAGATAGTTTCTGCATTTGCCTGGTAGTAGGGGAATAGGTGGCATGACTTGCACCCGCGGGAACCATTACATTGACATCCAAAATACTATCTGTAAGACGATCAATAAAGTAAGCCAAAGGTGGAATACTTACAGAAACCACATTTTTTTCTTTTTCCTGGGAATTGCATCCCCAAAAAAGACTGTTCAAGATGATGAGCACAAGGAGAATTATTCGATTTGTCATAATGATTTACATGAATTATTAATTTGATAATCAATAAGATGAATGGAAAGACGAAGAATGATATCAATAATAGATGCAGAAAATATTTGCAACCATGTTGCAAATTTAAAGAAAAACATCCTTTGAGTAAAATTGTTTTGGAATTTTATAAAAATATCCTATAATTGCAATTATAATATTATATTGCAAATCGCATATTTACTGGTTATACAATCTCACATACAATATTAATCATGGCAGGAAAAATTATTGCCATCAGCAATCATAAAGGTGGCGTGGGAAAAACTACATCGTGTATCAATATAGGAGCTGGTTTGGCCCTGGAAAGCAAAAAAGTTTTGCTGATAGATATGGATCCACAAACCAACCTCTCGCAAAGTTTAGGAATAAGCAATCCTGAAACCAATATTTATGTGAGTATGAAGGAAAATGTACCTTTGGTTCCGCAAAAAATCAAAAACAATTTATTTGTTGTGCCGGCAATCAATGAATTGGGTGGTGCCGAATTAGAATTATCTGCTGAAGCAGGTAGAGAGCTTATTTTAAAAGAATTGCTTGATCCCTTTAAGGAGCAATACGATTATGTTTTGATAGATTGTCCTCCCTCTTTGGGGTTGCTCACCATCAATGCTTTTACAGCATCTGATGAAATTTATATACCCATGCAGGCGCAGTACCTTGCTCTTCAAGGTATTGGCAATTTACTGGGGTTGGTTGAAAAGATTCAGAAGAGATTACACCCCAAATTAGAGATCACAGGAATTTTTATTACACAATTTGATAAACGAAAGGTTTTGAGCAGGTATGTGATGGATACACTCGAATCGCACTTTGGAGATAAGGTATTTAAAACGAGAATTCGCAATAATATTTCTCTGGCAGAAGCACCTAATGCTGGTATGGATATATTTAGTTACCAAAAAAACAGTAATGGGGCATTTGATTACACAATGCTGGTAAAAGAGATGCTATCAAAGAGAGTTTCTGCAAAATGAAGGTTTTGATCATCACAAATACCAGACAAGTAATTTCTATTACTAATCCTTGTTATTATTGTTATTATTGTTATTATTGATTACGTTTAATTGCCTGAGTTCAGTAAGTAATTTGTTCATTGTTACAGGTTTAGCAATATAAGCATCAAAACCTTCTGTAAGATATTTTTCTTTATCACCTCTCATGGCATTAGCAGTTATAGCAATAACAGGTGGTAACTCGGTATCATATTTCTTTCTCAGTTCTTTCATCGAAGTAATGCCATCCATTACCGGCATCATAATATCCATTAATATTACCTGATGTTTGCCCGGAGCAAAATTTTGTAATGCTTCAAGGCCATTTGAGGCTATATCTACTTTGCAACTGGCTGCTTCCAGCATAAGAGCGATAATCTTTAGATTTACAGGCTTATCATCCACCAGTAAAACATTCAGATTCAGTTTAGCATTCCAGTCGTTATCTGTTTCATACATATTGGTATCTTTTTTTAAAGATCTAACCTCATGAGAATTCGATAGTATTTTGTTTTGTTGTTCATTTTTTGATTGAGAATTATTTTCATGATTTTCAACCGTTGATTCCTTGATATTATTATTATCCCGGAATTGTTTTTCTTTATCATAGGAGGGAAAATCATTGCCCTCCATAGGATAAGATATTTGAGAAACATCAAAATTAAGGATTTTAAATTGATCATTCTCTTTTATCCAATATGTTTTAATTAAAAAACTTTTAAGAAAAGATTGTTGGTTATTTTTAATAAGAAACTGATCAAATTGCGAAAAAGAAAGAAAACTTTGATTTGTTTCTTCTGCGTAAAATTTTCTGAAGGATTCACGGGTAATAATATTCTCTGAAAAGTTAATATAGGAAAGAACGGATTGCTTGTTTTGTTGAAAATTGTTTTGGTAAACACCGGTAAAATCAATTTGATCAGAAAAAAATGGGATTAATTCCGAAGTACTGAAATTCAGGTATTTCTTTACAAAAGAATCATAAACTGTCTCAAATCTTTCTTTCTGGATATTTACCATGCCGGGTTTGTTTAACCCAGGAGGGTTAATTTCAAAACTTCTCATCAATATGGTTTTTCTCTTTTTAAATTCTTGGTTGTAAGTGGTTAAAAAAAATTTAAAAAATATTGAATTTTCAAATAAAGTTGTTTAACAAGAAAATTAATCAATTGTTTATTTTATAATGAAATCAGCAAAAGTGAAAGCATAATTTAAGTAATTTTAGTTTTTTATTACTTGCAAAATTAAGAAAATATCTTCATTTGAAGAATACATGAATTCACAGAGTAATACAATAAAAAACATGCGATGTTTGAAACAGGCAGAAGATGGGGGAGAAAAAAATCTTTGCTGACAAAATAGATCAATTTAATTTATATTTTTTTGTTGTATTTTAGCAAAAAAACGAATCAAATTTTTAATTTAACAACAAAAAATTAAGGTTCAAACATTATCTGAATTTGGTTTTTAAAGTTTTCGAAAGCACTTGTAAGACCGGAAAACAACTCTTCTGTTTGCTCATAAATACCTTTTTTGTGCAATGCATCCATTCTAAAGGCTATATCGTACATTTTACTTGCCCCAACAGTAGATGTCAACCCTTTGAGTGCATGTGTATTTTCTCTGATCTTATCCTTTTGCTTTTTTTCAAGCATGCTTTTTATGTTGCTGATCAATCCTTCTGCTTCCTGCACAAATGTAAGGTAAAGTTCTTCTACAATCTGCATATCGTTATGTGTTTGTTCTTTAAGCGTATTGAGGGTTTCAAGATCAAGATCAGGTAATTTGTCGATGTGTTTTTCGTTTTTTGTTTCTGTAAATTTGGTATTTTCAGAGTTTTCAGGAAAATCAGGCAATACGTTAACTTTTGAGGAACTATTTTTTAACCAGTAAATAATCCGCTTATATAATTCTGTGGAGCTAACGGGTTTGGTTATATAATCATCAAGTCCTCTGCTCAGATAATACTGTGCATCCGCATGAATAGCATTTGCACTCACGGCAATAATCGGAGGAGTATTATTTCCAAGACTTTTTTTGATTTTCTGTGTGGCAGTGATGCCGTCCATAATTGGCATCTGAATATCCATCAATATGACATCATATTGATTTTGCTGACTCATTGAGAGTGCTTTTTCTCCGTTTTCGGCAATATCAATTTTACATCCGGCATTTTGAAGAATGATCGAAATCACTTTCTGGTTTACGATCTTATCTTCCGCATACAAAATATTTGCATTTATTTGAGGAATTTTATCTTTTATCTGTAGGTTTTCATAATTTATCTCTTTAGGATTTTGGGGAAATTTTTTGGCCGGAAAAGAAAAAATAAACCTACTCCCAGTGTTATAGTCTGTATCTAAAGAAATTTTTCCGTGGAGAAAGTCGGAGAGATTTTTACAAACTGTCAGTCCCAATCCTAATCCTTCATAAGTGCGTGAGTCAGAAGATTGCTGTTGTGAAAAAAGCTGAAAGATTTTTGAAGCGTTTTCTTTTTTGATGCCTATTCCTGAATCCTGAACTTTGATAATGATTTCCCATTGTTGTTTATTCAGGTCAACTGCTTCGAAAAAAATATCTATTCCACCTGTAAATGTAAATTTCAAAGCATTTGAAATCAAATTATTAATTACCTGATTAACTTTTTCTTCATCGCTGTAAAAATGATCGGGAAAATTTTCGGGCAGATGAGTGCGGAAAAAGAGATTCTTATCATTGGCTTTTTTTCCGGCTTGTTTAAATATGTTGCTATGAAGCAATTCTTTTATACGAATTTCACGCGGAATAAAAACCATCTTACCTTGCTCTATTTCACTAATAGATAATAAATCATTGATTATTTCCAGTAAATTATCACCAGATTCTTTGATGATCCGGGCGTAATCAGATTGATTATCATCAAGCGATGTGCCAAGCAAAATATCAGCCATAGAGATAATTCCGTTCAGTGGTGTTCTCATTTCATGACTTATATTGGTAAGAAATTGGCGCTTTATATCAAGTAATTTTTCGGAGAGCACTAACTCTTTCTGTAATTTTTCATTTTCTTTTTGCCAACTGATATCTGTAACTACCACTACTCTTCTGATTTCTTGTTCCTTTTCATTTTGCCCGGCGATGAAAATATCACGGTACCAAAGGTTTCTGGTAGCACTATCAGGAAGTAGTATTCTGAACTCAAAAGAAAAAGACCCATTCTTTAATTTTTCATGTTTTTCAAGCGCGGGCAGGAATTTGTTTTTGTCATCAGGGTGAACAAATTGCAGAAAGACCTGGGGGTTTTCGTATAATTTCGCGGTTTGAATTTCAAATATTTTTTCAAACGATTTATTAACATATAATACTTTTTCCGGGGTAGTTAGCCATATGGCATCCTGAACATTTTCGGCAAGTTGCCTGAAATTCATTTCATTTTTGCTGATAAGTTCTTTTAAAGCAATGGTTTTTTGCAGGTTTTCCCGCAATTCCCTTTCCTGAGCAATCAGCTTTTGATTGGTTTTTACCAGATCCTCATTCTTTTCTTTGATTTCCTTTTCCATGAGCACCTGATCGGCGCATATTTTTATGGCATTGAATAGTTTTTCCCGGTCAATAGGTTTAAGGATATATTGATTGATCCCGATATCGATACTTTGTATAAAATATTCCATATCACTATGAGCAGTGGTAAGTATGATCTTGGCACGGGGATCTGTTTCTTTAATTCTTGATGACATGGATAATCCATCCATTACAGGCATTTTGATATCGGAAATAACGATATCTGGTTTGTTTTCCCTGTAGAATTCCAATCCTTCTTTACCATTTTTAGCCAAAAAAACATATTTGTAATGTCTTGACAAAATCTTGTGCAAAAATAAACGAACATCATCCTGGTCTTCAACATATAAAATGGTAATACGATCGTTCTTTGTCATTCTGCTTTAATATTCAATTTGTTTGACAAAATTAGGAATAATTCCGATAAACTAAAAAGCACTTCTTAATACTTTTTTCACACCCCAAAAAATCACTGATCTGTAATCTAACTAATGCTCATTATCTGATAACTGTGATCTTTCTCCTTATCAAAAAGTTGTTTTGAGTGCTTATCGATACAAGATAAATTCCTGAGGGTAAAACGCCGAGGTCAATAAAAAACTGGTTTGCATGCGCAGGCAGATCAACATTTTTAATTATATTTCCCTTCAAATCAAAAAATGAAATATCTATCGGCCCTTGCAAAATATCCTGGGGTATATACACTGACAGTTGATCTCTCTGCGCATTATAAACCATGCGCGTTTTATCTGTGATTTTATCGTCAACAGCGGTAAGGGGCATAACTTCTATTTGTACATAAAAATCGAGGCTTTCAGTAAAGCCATTGTGAACCACAACAGGCACACTGAGTGTACCAGCAAAGTTATCCTGAAAAATCAGTATGGTGTCGTTTTGTACCTGATAAAAAAATCCGTCTTTGATTTGGAGGTTAAAATCCTTTGGATAATCGAAAAAAGAATCTTCCACTGACAGAAAATCTTTAGAAAAATGAAGTGTATCTCCCTGGTTTACGAAAATATTTTCCTGGTGTGCAATGATGGGTCGGGGTACTCTTTTACTTTGAAGCAGAACTTCCTGATTGAAAACCAAATTATTATACATTACAGTAAAGTTCACATTTTCCTCACCTGTGTATAAACTATCGGCATTCTTTATGAGTATAGAAGTTTCATCGTATTTCTCTATATGAAAATTATTATTGTTCTGCCATTGTATTGATAACTGGTTTTCCTGAGGATTCCATGACAGAAAATCTTTAAAGTCAACGATGGTATCCAAATGCTGATAAAAACTAATTTGATCGGGTGGTGAAAAGATGTAAGAAGGTTCAGAACTTAATGCTTTGATGGTAAAATCATCAAAATAAAAACCTTCCAGGTTTACGGCTGCATCACTAACCAGTCTGAATTTTAGCCAAACCTCTTTTTCACCCGCCAGAAAAGAAAGATCAACTGTTTCTTTTTGCCATGACAATTGCGATCCATCATAAACAGGTTGGTTTGTATCCTGATTGGTACCTCCTGTTGTGGTAAGTTCACCATCAAGAGGTTCCCAGGTTTGTTTGTTATCAACAGAATACATAAATTGCACAAAATCCCACCCCTCTTCTATATTGTAGCGTGTATAAAATTCAACCCAACCCAATGTGTAGTTGCTCAAATCCACAGGATCAGCGAGGATAATTTCCGTATTGGTATTGTTGGCGTAATTAGCACCTGGGCTATCAGTAATGGAAGCAGGAGAGGAATAAAACTGTTCTTCAGAAATACCCCATTCGGTGGTTTCCCAGTGAGAAAGGTTGTCGGAGGTATCGGAGAGAATGGTTTCAAGTTGCCCAAAATGTTTGATAATGGTATCGTTCCATTGCATGGACCCATTGTCAATCGACACCACAAATTTTATTTCATCTCCATTATGGATGTCTTCATCCAGTTCAAGGTCAAATGAAACCATTCGGTTTTCAAGTATATCCATATCAATGAGTTGAATTTCTTCTTCTGTTGAAACAAAATTATCAGACAAAGGGATAATCTGTAAAGTAAATGTGGCATTGGGATAATATCCTATACTTTTCACTTCCATATCGATAGATGAGTTGCCATGAAAGGAAATAAAAGGATCAGAAAGGTCTTTTACCCGAGCATAAGGCAATGCCAGTCGTGCAAGAGCCAGATTCATATGAGTATGACCTGCACATATTTCTTCAATACGGTTCATTGCCGGCCAAAAGCCATCGGCAGCACTACCTGCTTCGGGAGTAAAAGCGAACACTTTGTTTTTTGTTTCCTGTTCACCATAAAACCAATCGTCGGATCCGCCATTGGCAAAATAGTTTAGTGTTTCGTATACAGTACCATATTCATAATTATTTTCAAGGGTAAGATAACTCGCATACTCCTGAAACAAATCACCATCGGGTGTAAGTTCATTGGCATATCCCCAGGGATAAATAAGCAGATCGCTGTAAGTATGATTGTTAAGTGCAAGTGTAAATTCAATGTTTTCAGCAAATTGCTCTAATATCCGGGTTTCAGGTTCGGAAAAAGGAGCGGTGCCACGATAAGTAGCAGAAGATGGAACAGGAGAAGATCCTGTATCATCATATCCCCACATATAACCGAAATTCCGGTTCAGATCTACGCCAATACTTCCATCTTCATTGATTCTTTTGTTTTTCCTGTGCATACTGCCACCGTCGGGGTGAGTAGTTTCACAGTAAACATAACCGTCGGGGTTTACAACAGGAATGAAGTACATTTCTGTGTGATCAATCAGATATTTTATTTCCGGGTCATGATCGTAATTTTCAAGTAAATACCACATCTGAAAAAGCATTTGCTGCATAGAAGCAGGTTCGCGGGCATGTGTAAGAGCGGTATAAAGAATCTTAGGTTTATCCTGCAATTCATCGGGCTGGTTAGAAATTCTTACATAATAAACTGTTCTCCCTTCAATGGTTTTTATTTCACTGGCAGGCATCCTGGCTGAAATAAGACCGGGAAAAAGTTCCCTCATGGCGTCCAGGTCATCGAGAACTTCACTGTAAGTGTGAAAACCACCCATCGAACCAAGGAAAAAGTTTTCGGGCGTTTCATAAAAAAAATCTGATTTGTCCAATCTCATTTCCCGGTTGAGTGAATCTTTATGAAATGTAAGGTTTCTTTTTTGGTAATAAGTTGTAATATCTTCAATCAGAATCTCGATACGGAAACCCGCTTCGGTAATAGCTTTTATTTCGGTATCAGAGAATTCTCCTATTACGAATTTACCCTTTTTAATTTCGGCAAATTCGGTAGCAATGCCTGTTTCTATTAATTGCTCAATCGATTGATCCTGAAGATATATCTTTATTCTATGGTAATTATCTGCATGCAGAAAAGAGATGAAAACAAAAAGGAAGAACACCAGAAAGGAAAAACGCAGGGTTGAAAAACTAAACATTAATTTTTTGATTTTAATGACTAAAACTATACAATCTTGCATAAAATAACAGGCAAAACAGGTGCAAGGTATTAAATATTTTTCAATGATAAAAGTAAAATGGCAAACCTGTTTCAAATATAGAATACTTATCTTTGCAGATTAATTTAAACATGAAAATCAGTAGAAAAACAAAAAGAGTTATGTCGATCCAGATGAGTGAACAAGAGAAAATAAGACGTGAAGCACTTCAGGCATTATATGATTTGGGGATTAATCCTTATCCTGCTGAAAAATATGACATTAGCACAACAGCAGAGACCATAAGCAAAGAATTCGCTGATAACCAGGATAAATTTCAAAATGTATCTATAGCAGGCAGACTTATGGGACGCCGGATTATGGGCAGTGCCTCATTTGCCGAACTTCAGGACGCAACAGGCAGAATACAGCTATATTTTAACCGTGATGAAATTTGCCCCGGAGAAGACAAAACCATGTATAATAAAGTCTTTAAAAAACTTTTGGATATTGGCGATATCATTGGAGTACAAGGATTTGTCTTTATCACAAAAATGGGAGAGATAACTATACATGTAAAATCTTTTAAGGTTTTATGTAAATCACTTCGTCCTTTGCCAATAGTGAAAGAGAAAGAGGGGAAAATATACGATGCCTTTAAAGACCCTGAGCAAAGATACAGACAACGATATCTCGACCTGATTGTAAACCCCGAAGTACGTAATACCTTCAAAAAAAGGGCAAAGCTTATTCAATCCATGCGTAATTTTTTGCTTGAAAAAGAATATCTGGAAGTGGAAACACCCATTCTGCAACCAATCTATGGAGGAGCAGCAGCAAAACCTTTCAAAACCCATCACAACAAACTAAATACCACATTATACCTGCGCATTGCTAATGAATTATATTTGAAAAGACTCATTGTAGGTGGGTATGATGGTGTTTTTGAATTTGCAAAAGATTTTCGCAATGAAGGCATGGGTAGGTTTCACAACCCCGAATTCACACAAATGGAATTGTATGTGGCATATAAAGACTACATCTGGATGATGGAACTGGTGGAAGAAATGATAGAACGCATTGCCAAAGACCTTCATGGCGATACAAAAGTAAAGGTGGGTGATCATATCATTGATTTTAAAAGACCCTGGAAGCGATTTACCATGTATGAAGCCATCAAACACTTTACCGGAGTGGATATTTCTAAAATGGATGAGCAGGAAATGCGGCAAACAGCAAAAGAACTCGGCGTTGAAACCGATGAAAGCATGGGACGGGGGAAAGTGATTGATGAGATTTTCGGCGAAAAATGCGAGTCACAATTAATTCAACCCACATTTATTACTGATTATCCGGTAGAAATGTCGCCACTGGCAAAAAAACACCGTAATAAGCCGGGTTTGGTAGAAAGGTTTGAAGCTGTTTGTAATGGAAAAGAGATATGTAATTCTTTTTCAGAGTTGAATGACCCGGTAGACCAACGCGCCCGTTTTGAAGAGCAAATAGAGCTAGGTCGCAGAGGAGACCCCGAAGCCATGATTCTGGATGAAGATTTTTTACGGGCTATAGATCATGGTATGCCCCCTACTGCAGGATTGGGGATCGGTATTGACAGATTGGTGATGATCATGACCAATAGTCATTCTATACAGGATGTATTGTTTTTCCCACAAATGCGACCTGAGAAAATAAGATCAGCTGAATCGGGGGATCATGCTTTTGCACAAAGCGCTATACCCGAAGTGTGGGTACCGGTTTTACAGAAAGCAGGATATACATCCCCCAGCGCTCTGAAAGGAATAAACCCTAATAAACTGTTTAATCAATTGTGTGGTCTGCGCAAGAAAATGAAGATTGATACTCCCGCACCCAGGGCTGAAGATGTGAAATCGTGGATTGACCAACTGCAATAAACAAAAACGGTCTTAATTTTACACAAAATATAATAATATATTACACACTAAAACCCTTTCGCTATGCCCATTTTAGGTTCTATTGTTAAAAATGCAATTGCTTTGCGAGGTAAATTACCTTCTATTTTCAAAGTTTCACATCCTGGCATGACGCAGGAAATTGTTTTGAGAAAACTGCTCAAAAAATCTATGCAGACTTCTTTTGGTGAAAAATACAAATTTGACCAGATTCTTAAAAGTTCAGATATTGTAGAAACTTTTAAAGAAAAAGTACCTGCCCAAGATTACAATAGTATATTTAAAAATTGGTGGTATCGCACCCTCAATGGCGAACCTTATGTGTGCTGGCCAGGCAAAGTGAAATATTTTGCTCTTAGTTCGGGAACTTCAGAAGCTTCGAGTAAACACATACCCGTTACTTCGGATATGCTCAAGGCCATCAAAAAAACCAGTGTCAGGCAAATATTTTCGCTGGCCAGGTATGATTTCCCCAAAGAGTTTTTTGAAAGAGGCATACTCATGCTGGGTGGCAGTACACACTTAAATTTTAACGGAACCTATTTTGAAGGCGATCTTTCTGGAATTACCACTAAAAATATCCCTTTTTGGTTTCAGCATTTTTATAAACCAGGTAAACGAATTTCTAAAGAAAGAGATTGGCCTACAAAACTCAATGAAATAGTCAAAAATGCAAAAAAATGGGATATTGGCGTAATTGTGGGTGTGCCGGCCTGGTGGCAGATTTTGATTGAAAAGATCATTGAACACTATAAACTGGATAATATTCATCAGATTTGGCCCAATTTAGCGGTTTTTGTGCATGGAGGTGTGGCATTCCAACCATATAAAAAAGGATTTGAAAAACTTCTGGGAGAACCTGTTAAATATATTGAAACCTACCTGGCTTCAGAGGGTTTTATTGCTTTTCAAAGCCGCCCCGATACCGAAAATATGCAATTGGTGCTCGATAACGGGCTGTTCTTTGAATTTATTCCGTTTAATGATCAAAATTTTGACATTGAGGGAAATATGTTGGAAAACCCACAAACCCTAACCATAACACAGGTTGAAGAAGGCAAAGAATATGCACTTTTGCTCTCCTCTTGCGCTGGTGCCTGGAGATACCTGATTGGAGATACCATAAAAATTGTATCAAAAGAGCTCAATGAAATAATTATTACAGGACGGACTAAACACTTTCTGAACCTTTGCGGCGAACATCTTTCGCAGGAAAACATGAATATGGCCATAAAAATGACAGAAGATCAACTCAATATTGACATCAGAGAGTTTACTGTTGCAGGGGTCAAATACAATACTATGTTTGCTCATAAATGGTATATTGGCACAGATCACCCCGTATCTTCAGAACAGGTAGCGAAAAAAATTGATGAAAATCTGCAGGTACTTAATGATGATTACCGGGTTGAACGCATTGCGGCTATTAAAAAGGTATTGGTAGAGATTATTCCCATTCATATTTTTTATGACTGGATGCGAATGAAAGGTAAGGAGGGTGCTCAGAATAAATTTCCAAGGGTATTGAAAAACAAACAGCGCGAAGAATGGGAACAGTATATTGCCAAGCATACTAAAGAATAAAATTATAATCAGATGAACCGAGCCATGACAAAGTTTTTGACACACACGCACATG
>CAYPFV010000063.1:0-16408 GCA_964410015.1 uncultured Bacteroidales bacterium | reverse complement strand
GCATCTGTGTAAATCTGTGTAATCTGTGGATAATTTACTTTTCAGAGTGGACTCACAGATGAAAAATTTCCAAAGACTGCCCTTTCGTGTGAACCACACACCAGAAATTTCATCCGTAAATCATTTCCGGTTTAAAGTCGCATGGAACCCCATGTTTGCTATTTACATTGGTGATTATGTTTAACTTGACAACATGTTCTTTATCAAGATTATAAAGTGTTCTTTGATCATCGATGACAGTTTCTTAGGTTTTTTCGCGATAGAGAAAATCCATTAAAATAGTATGGGGTAATGTGATGGCTGCAATAATTATGAAGAAAACAGCCAGCAATTGCTCTTTGGAACCAAAACTTTGCGTTATAAAAAATAATATACCTATCCCTGCAAACGTAATTAAAGTTAGCGGTAATGCTTTACGATAGAATGTTTTGAACTGAATGGCATTTTTCTGATTTGTAATAAAGGTACTGATTTCCACTAATGAATTAAAAGAATGCCATAAAGCCCAGTAAGTTATAAAGGCTACAAAAAGAGGAGTTAAATACCCCAGTATTCCGAGTACAACCAGGTTAAGAATTTCTAACAGAAAATTTTTGATGGGTAGAAAACGGTTTAAGCCCATGATCAGGAATACTAAAAAATTAATAGCAAATAAGCCCAAAGCAACCGGATTTCTGATACTTTCTATGGTTTGCAGGTTTACAGGAGTATAACCAAGAATTTGCTTTAATACCGGCATTGCCTCATGATAACTGTACATCAAAGGAATGAATAATACGTAGCTTCCCCACAATATGTAAAAAAATACTCTTAAGGAGAATGAAATCTTGTTTTGCAGGTAAAATAAGTGTGATTGTCCGAAATGATAAACGGAAATGAAGAGAAAAACCACTAATGAAACAGCCGGGGATAAAAGCCATAATCCTGTATAAAATGCACTTATTAAAAGGTAAATGATGTAAAAGTGTTGTTTTTGTGAGCCCAGAAAACTCCTGCTCAGTCGTGTTTTTCTGAAAATATGATTATCTGTGGCACCATGGGGTATGCCTATAACTATTGTTCCGGCAATCAGCAGGAAGTATTGGATTTTTTCCGAAACAGAGTAATCTATCTGCGAAAGTAAAACTACTGCTAAAGTTGCTGTAATGATTAGCAAATTAATTTTGGGATTTCTGAAGGTCATTTTTCTTTCCATGATTAAAGATTTTTTAATTCTTTTAATAAACCATTTATAAAGGGTATGATAGGTAAAGAGAGTACAATTGGAATTTCATGTAAAATACTTGTTTTTGATGACAGGAACTTAAAAGCTTGAGAGGATTTGTTATTTTTAAATAATGCCAACAAAGCTTTTTTTAAATCTGAAGGATTGTCTTTTAGAACACGAATAAAAATACGGTCATAAAAATTATAATGTCTTTTATTATTGGAGAGAACAGGAGGTTTTTTCTCTTTTGCCAAAGCATAAGCAATTTTTCTGGAATTGTTGATGGTGTTAATGAAAGTATAGCCTGTTGAGGGTCGCGCATCACCGCCAAAAATACCCACATTCATGATCCCTGGACTGTAATACCTTTCAAACTCAACATGACTCATTGGAATAATGCCTTGCTCTTTCCTGGTGATTTTATAATGTTGAGAATAATTATTTTTTAAATATTCTGCTATGCATTCTTCCGCATTTCCATTATTGATTTTTTCAGAACCAAAAGCTGTGAAGTTGATAATCATTCGCTTTTTTGTTATCGGCAATACATAGATGAAATTGACCTTATTGGTTTCCGAAATCGAAAAATCCATCAGAGTAACCTTCTTGTCGTTCAGAATGTCATAGTCGAACTCCAATTCCCATCCTTTAAACTGTTGCAAGGCGATCTCGTTTTTCACCTGCGCCAGTGTGGTAATATCCTGGAAAGCGCTATTGAATATATAATCAGCCTTGTATGTTTTTGCATCAACTGTAATGGTGGGTTCGTTGTTTTGATCGGTAATTTGCTCAACATGTCCTTTCAAAAAAGTAAAGTTTTCTATCTGTTTTAGCTTTGGGATGATGTAATTATAGAAACGTATTGCCGGTATATAGTGATATGGAGATTTTGTTACTGAAAATTCAACTTTATCTTTTTTGTCGTAAAGTCCAAGATTATACCATGTTTTTTCTACCAGGTGGGAAAACTCTTCTGGTGCTTCGCCCCAGAATGTCCAGGTGCGATCGTTTTTATTCTTGTTATCATTATCAATGAGCAGAACCTTTTGTTGCCGTAAATCCATAAACTTCATCATAAAAAATGCCAGACTCAGGCCTGCAGCGCCCAATCCGGCAATGATATAATCATATTTTTCCATACAACCTTAAATTCACAAGAAGTTATCAATAAAAACCATTAAAGCATTGTATGTAAATATTTTACGCAATGTTTTATGGTGAAATCTCTATGTGTTATTCCACACAAACACAATGATATGATAATCATTGAATTGGAGGTTTCGTCATACCCATTTAATCAAATTATTTTTTTATGATGAAACATCCATGATTTAGAATAACATACACGGGGATGATTATGGGACTAATGAAAAATCTAATGCCAATGTTGACAGAGAGCATAACCCTGGAATTAACGGGTTCTGATTAAAAGCATGAGCAACACATAATCACCAAAATGAAAACTACAAACGGATACAATTTGTTCTGTTTTTTTTGATAGAAAATAAAAAACAGATTAAAAATTTTCCGGGCATGAAAATACAAAAAAAATTATCAAACATGATTTGTTCACAAAAAAATTTTTTACTAAAACTTTTAACAACGAATAGATTTCTACCATAATGTCGGCGCTACGCGCCTTTGGATTCACAGGTACCGCTAAATTTCTACCGTAATGTCGGTGCTACGCGCCTTTGTTAAGTTTTGCATTAGCATTTTCATTAAAACCATGCCAGTCAAAGCAGTTTGTTAGGAGCGGAGCACCGGTATTATGGGTATTATGTTAGAAACTTTCATAGCGCCAGAGGGTATTATCGGTTACAATTGCCCAGGGCGTTACCACCGGGTTGAATTTATTTGCTCTTTCGGGGATATCCGCTTCCAGCAACAATAATCATCCGCGTGCAAGATTTTTTGGTAATGTTTCACACCTGCGTAAGTAATCATTCGTTACTTCGTTTTTTGATTCATCCTTTTTGCAAACGATAACTATTTTGCGTTCTTACGCCTCGATATTATCAGATAATTTTCTTTTCCTTCGTAATACCGTTTAACGTATGGGAATCTTTATTTTTAAAAGGGTTGTAATCTATCAAACACATATTGTGGTATAAGGGTCAAGAACTTTTGTATAGAGATCTTAAAGGCATGCTACATCGTGCAAAATCTTTTCCGGTTGACCGCCTCCGTGGATACCGGTTTTTTTCGCGTGATTAAAAATAGTTTTACATTATCCGGGGTTTTCTCGCAGGCAGAGGTAAAAAGTTCTCAGCATACTACGATAAAAACTTCATGAATGTATGCCAAAAAACTTGTAACTTGCAGTTTGATTTTGATATATGTAAGTAGTCTTTGCAAGAAAACGCCAAATACTGCTTTATCCTTGTTTTTGAACCGAGCCACTTCAATATTTTTGACACGCGGGCAGACGATTATTCTAACCGAAAATTATTTATACGTGGCAGACATTATTGGCGAGCTCCATCTGACCATTAAAAAAACAAATACAAACAGATGAACCAGTCATTTACGAAAAGTAAACTCACTGGATTCAAAAACTTAGAAAGCCTTGTCTTTGACGATTTCTTATCAAAGACACATAAAACAGGTATTTTCTTGCCGACGCTAAGCAAGTTGTTTTTTATAAAAAATCTGAGATGATGATCTGTTTTATAAACCGGAAATTGGGATTATTCATCACCATAGCACTAGTTGCCAAGTTGTTTTTGGTTCATCCTCTTCCTGTGATTGCCACCGGCGACAACTACCTGTTTGGCGGGCGAACAGCGGGGATGGCTAATGCATCCATTTCTTTGTACGACTTTTGGGCGGTGAGTCACAATCAGGCGGGGCTTGCGCGGTTAGAACGCCCCACTGCCGGGGTTTATTTCGAAAACAAGTTTTTGCTTGATGCCCTTAATTTTGGCGCTGGTGCCGTGGCTTATCCCACATCATCAGGTGTTTTTGCCTTTAATTTTACCCATTTTGGTTTTGATCTTTACGGAGAAAACAAGTTTGGATTAGGATATGCAAGAGACTTTGGCGAACGTTTTTCGACCGGCATCCAGTTAAATTATCATCATACACGCCTGGCAGAGGATTATGGGAGTAGAGGAAATCTAAGCTTTGAGATTGGAACAATCTTCGAAATATTGCCCGACCTGCATATAGGTGCTCATCTGTTTAATCCTACCCGGTCAAAGGTTGCTGACTATGCCAATGAGCGTATCCCTACCATTCTGCGGACTGGATTTAGCTACACTTTTTCCGAAAAAGTAATCGTGGTGCTGGAAGCAGAGCAAAGTTCAGAACAAAAAGCAACTTTTAAAGCAGGTATTGATTATCATATCCTCGATTATTTCAGTATAAGAGGCGGCATCGGCACCAGGCCTGCTTCCAATGCTTTTGGGTTTGGGTTTCGGTTGGGTAGTTTGCAGATCGATCTGGCATCTTCCTACCATTATGTTTTGGGATATTCGCCACAGGTTAGCCTGGTTTACGAATTATAAATGGTTTTATGAGCAGACCTGACTGCGACCAGATTTGTATGTTTTCAGTGATCTGCAGAAGTACTCAACAAAGACGCCATATCATGCTGAAATAGTAAGGAAAGGTTTCACACGAATGCAATAATTATGGATCAGATCAAACATATCTTTTCTTGTGCTTTTGGGAAAATAGTGTTGCTGTTTTTTTTGATGACAGGATATGCTGGTCATGTTTTCTCTCAGCAAGAAGGGCAGCAACAGTCTGCGAACCCGTCTCCCGGTGAGCAAATGCTGATCAATGAAGATGAATTGCAGCAAAGGATAGAAAGCTTGCTGGAAGACAGGGAGGAGATTCCCGATATATCGCAGTTGATGGAAGAACTGGAAGTTTTGAAACTACAACCGCTAAATCTCAACACCGCTTCGGCAGAGGATTTGAGAAGGATATTTTTTCTGAATGATTTCCAGATCAATAATCTGATAAGGCACAGAGAAGTTTCCGGTGCTCTGCTCTCTTTGCTTGAATTGCAAACCATTGATGGGTTTGATGCAGAAACCATTGAATTGCTGATGCCCTTTGTTGAAGTGGATGAAAAAGTAGAACAAAGACAGATTTCATTCAGTGATATACCCGAACGTGGGAAAAGTCAGTTTTTTTTGCGTTATCAGAATTTGTTCACCCAGCCGGTTGGTTATGCTTCAGCAGAACCCGGAGTGCTGGAAGAAAATCCCAATGCCCGCTATTTGGGCAGCCCCTTCAGGTTGTATTCGAGATACAGATTTACTTATTATAACAACCTCAGTGTGGGTATAACGGCAGAGAAGGATCCGGGGGAAGAATTTTTCCGGGGAACACAAAAAAATGGGTTTGATTATTATTCTGCTCATCTGTATTTACGCGATGTAGGAAGAATCAGGTCTTTGGCATTGGGGGATTTTCAGGTTCAGTTTGGGCAGGGTTTAACGCTTTGGTCGGGTCTGGCATTCGGTAAAAGCAGTGATGCTGTAAATCTGAAGAAAAACGGATTGGGCCTGCGGCAATACACCTCAGTAGATGAAAACAATTTTCTTCGCGGAGCAGGCGCTTCAGTAGCGTTGGGCAATGTAAACCTCACCGCTTTTTATTCTTCCAAATACCGCGATGCCAACGTATTGGAAATGGATACTGTAGATCAGGAGGCCGTTACCATTACAAGCTTGCAACAAGCCGGTCTGCACCGCACACCATCTGAATTGGCAGACAAAAACTCCGTACGCGAAACTTATTATGGTGGGAATATCAGTTACCGTAAAAACAACTTTCAGTGGGGTGTAACCGGATATGCCATGGAGTTGGGCGCTGATCTGCAACGCAATTTATCCTTCTACAATCAGTTTGATTTTAGTCAAAGGCACAATTGGGTTGCAGGTACCGACTATAGCTGGTTGTTTCGCAATTTTAATTTTTTCGGGGAAATGGCTTGGAGTAAAAGCGGTGGATATGCCCTTCTCAATGGATTGATGGTAAGTTTGGACCCCCGGTTTTCCATGAGTATTCTGCATCGAAAATTCAGCAAGGATTATCAGTCGCTGCTGAGTGCCTCTTTTTCAGAGAATACAAGGGTTACAAACGAAAGTGGATTGTATCTGGGTGTCACTGCAAAGTTTTCCCAAACATTTTCAATTCAGGGGTATGCAGATCATTTTTCCTTTCCCTGGATGAAGTTTCGTACCTATGCCCCTTCGCGGGGATATGATTATTTATTACAGGTAAACTACAGCCCCGAAGATGATATTGAAATGTATCTGCGCTACCGCATCAAAAATAAACCCCTGAATTCGCCGGATGAAAATGTTATACGGTATCTGGATGATGTAAAGCGGCAAAACATCCGTTTTCACATCAGTTATCCGGTTTCAGAATCTTTCACTTTTAAAAACAGGGTTGAATTTATCGATTTTGAACACGGGAGTAAGAAGCAACAAGGGTTTCTGATTTACCAGGATATTGCTTACAAGAATTTCAGCAGTCCGTGGGCAATCACTGCCCGGTATGCATTGTTTGATACCGATGGTTTTGATTCCAGGATCTATGCCTATGAAAACGATGTGCTCTATGCTTTTTCATTCCCTTTTTATTCTGATAAAGGGAGCAGGGCTTATCTTGTTGCCAGGTATCGTGTAAACAGAAACATCGATCTTCAGGCACGGATTGCCCAGATTTTTTACACCAACCGCCAACAGATCGGCACAGGCAAGGACATGACCGAAGGAAATGCCCGCACCGAGCTGAAAGCACAGTTGAGGATCAGGTTTTAGTTTTCTCTGTAGTGATTTGACTGGTTTGTTGTCATCAACGACCATAATTCGGACCCAAAACACTGCATGCCCGGTAATCAGCACCTTCCTTATCCATGCCAAAAGAACTCCACACCGATGGACGGAATATCTTATCTTCAGGCACATTATGCATATTTACGGGGATTCTCAGTACCGAAGCCAGGGTTATCAAGTCGGCACCTATATGTCCGTAAGAGAAAGCACCATGATTGGCACCCCAGTTTGCCATTACATTGTAAACATCGGTGAAGGCGCCTGTTCCTGTAAGATTGGGAACAAACCAGGTAGTGGGCCAACTAGGGTTGGTGCGCAGATCGAGTTTGGAGTGTACTTCATCGGGCAGTGAGGCGGTATATCCCTCAGCAATCTGAAGAACGGGGCCCAGTCCATCTACCAGATTGATGCGTGAAAGGGTGATCGGCATACCTCCTTTAGTGATAAATTTGGATGAAAAACCTCCGCCTCTGAAGTATTCGGTAATTGCTGGCCCCCATTGTGTGTTTTCCAGGCAATTTTTTGCATCATCTTCAGTAACATCCCACCAGGGTTTAATGACAGGTTCTCCATTGAGGGTTTGCTGTCCTGATCCGTCAAGTGCCGAAGGACCAGAGTTGATCAGATGGATAAATCCTTTGCTGGCGATTCCTTCCGGGGTATAACCTGTAACCCTTTTCACTGCCTCCGGACTCCAGAATGTGCGCACATCTGAAAAAATCTGTGCCGATCCTGTGAGAAGATGCCCAAACAGCATAGATACACCATTGAGACTGTCGTTTTCAGTAGCAAGCATAAAGGGTTGCCGGATGCCATTCCAGTCGAAAGAAGAACATAGAATTGCTTCCATAAAATCTCCGTTGGGGAAATGGTCTGTCCATTGCCGTTGCCCCTGAAAACCTGCTGCCAATGCGTTGTGTCCCAAGGCTTCTTCTTCATATCCAAGTGCTTTCAAACGTTCATTACCGATCATGAGGTCTCTTGCAATCATGGTCATTTTGATTACAAAATCCCATTCAGCATCTTTTTGTTTGCGCGATTTTTGCTGACCTTCCGGGTTATAATCCACCCCTTCCCGGCAATTTTCCTTTACCCATTTGCGGGCTTTGTTAAATTCGTCCTGATCATAGATATTTTCGTTGATTCTTCTGGTAAATTCACTCATATCAACAAATTCGCAACGCATGCCAAGATATTTCTCAAAGAAAGGCACATCAACAATAGAGCCTGCAATACCCATGGAAACGCCACCCATGGAAAGGTAAGATTTACCACGCATGTTTGCTGCTGCCAGTCCTGCTTTTATAAATCGAAGGATTTTTTCTTTTACATCTTCGGGAACAGAATCATCATCGCTGTCCTGTACATCGCGCCCGTAAATGCCAAAAGCAGGAATGCCTTTTTGGTTGTGTGCGGCCAACACTGCTGCCAAATAAACGGCACCGGGGCGTTCTGTTCCGTTAAATCCCCAAACTGCTTTCGGAATGTAGGGTGTCATATCCATGGTCTCGCTGCCATAGCACCAGCAAGGGGTCACGGTTAGGGAAAGCCCTACATTCTGGGTAGCAAATTTATCTGCGCACCTGGCTGCTTCCTGCACACCGCCAATGGTGGTATCGGCAATTATACACTCCACTTTGCTGCCATCAGCATGCCGCACATGAGATTCAATCAGTTCTGCTGCCCTTCTGGCCATCTGCATAGTTTGTTCTTCCAATGATTCTCTTACACCCCGACGCCGACCGTCAATAGCTGGTCTGATGCCTACTTTGGGTAAACGCCCGGTTAATCTGTTCTGGTCTTTCATTTTTTATAGTTTCTGTTGTTATGCAATATAATCGAATGTATTAAACTTCTCTTTATGTCTTTTTTCCTTATTGCGATTCAATGATTTCTTTCAGGAAAGTTTCAATAGCAGACCTTATTTGTATTTGAATCAAATTTTTATGTGATTTTCGTAAATGTGTAATTATTAAATATGTTATTAATTTGAATATTGATGAGTCACAAAAAAAATGCTCTCAGTGCACCCGCTGCCGGGAGCAAAAATATATAATAACCCTCGTTCATGCAAAAAAAGAAGAAAAAGAACTGTAAAATTAACAATTCCTATTAGGAAATCTGGAAATACTTATTTTGAGAAATAGATTTTTTTTTGAAAAAATGAAATCAAAATCAGGGGTATTTAATTGGAAAAAGAAAATAATCAGGGATTTAAATCCTATACGGGGAAAAGAGAGAACTTATAACCGGGGTATGTTATCTGTTTTTTGAGCAAATATTTCAGGTAGTTTGAGATTTTTCTACCTCCCGGCACCTGCTTTAAACTCTATTTTTGCAGGATAATATTGATATGTTTTTTTTATGATAATAAATAAGGTTATTATTTCCTGTCTTCTCTGGCTATCCCTCATGGTTTTTGATAACTCTTTATTTGCCCGGTCTTTTCAGATTGGTGCAGATCTACCTTCTCAAATCCTGAGCGATCCTGAAATCATAAGATACCCGACTGGTTTTTGGGAAAGCAGCTTTTCTTTAAATACTGCTTATAAAGATGCTGGTGTACCTAACAGAGCAATAGGTTTTGAATTTCAAAACCCTGATAACCTTGTGGAAGCGCTGAATGTCAGTTGTATGGAAGCGATTGAACAAGGTCAGAAAAAGTACTGCATTACTTTTTCTTCCGGTAAACCTGCCAACTGGTTCAGCAAAGTGATGATATCAGATATCGTTGCCGGATACGGTTATGACCTGCCTTCTTCCACATATCAATCTGATCTTCAATGGAATATAAGTATAAATTTTGCCTGCAACAATGGTATTGAATCAGAAAACAAGAGGTTTTACAGGTACTGTCCAGGTTTTTGTTATCCAGGGTGGGCTTCAGAAGTGTATCTTTTTCGTGAAAATAATTTTGTGACATCCCGGCAGAAATATTTCCAAAAGAATTTGAAATAGCAATTATTTATCTTAAAGAACCACTAACTTAAAAATTATGTTTGGACTTAGCAATCTTGATCTCATTGTAATAGGAGTTTTTTTTCTTGTCATCATCTTTATCGGTTTTTGGGCGATGTCGAATGTGAAAGATCAGGAGGATTTTTTTATGGGCGGTCGCAAATTTGGTAAGATTGTGCAGTTGTTTGCCGCTTTCGGTCAGGCTACATCATCCGATACAGGTCCTTCGGTAACCACCACTACCGCCAATAATGGTGCTGCAGGTGTGTGGGCCTCGCTGATGATGCTATTTGCCACACCTTCTTATTGGCTTACAGGAGTTTGGTATCGAAGGCTGAGGGTACTCACTATGGGGGATTATTTTTCTGAAAGATATTCATCTAAGTTTTTGGCAGGAGCTTATTCGCTTATGGCAAGCATTAGTATGATGCTTTTACTTACTGTAGGTTTGATTGTGATGACCAAAACTGTGCTGATCATGACCCCAAAAGAACTGCCGGAGGTAAGTGTTGAGGTAATCAGCAATCCTTCAGAGGAGCAGATCGCTTCTATAGCCGCTGATTCTGAACTTACGGTTGAAGAGACAAGAGAGTATCTGAACGCTCTTCGTCTCGATCAGCTCAGTTCTCGCGATTATTCTTCCCTCTCCGATAGTGAAAAGCAGGAGATGGAGTTTTTGCGCATGATGAATCCCCGGAACAATTACTCACACATTCCCAAAAATTTGTTTATCTGGATCACCGTAATTGTGGTTTGTCTTTACTCTATCACTGGTGGGCTGGAAGCCGCCTTTATCAGTGATGTACTTCAGGGTGTTTTCATCATTATCTTGTCGCTGATTTTATTGCCCTTTGCATTTATTGAAATCAACAATACCTTTGGAAGTACCGGAATGATGGGGGCGTTCCGATCGTTGCACCAGCAGCTACCCGAATCGTATTTTGAGATTTTTGGTTCTCCTAATTCTATCGACTTTACATGGTATTACATTATCGTTTTAGGGATCATGGCAACCATTAATGTTGCCGCAGGTGCTAATCAGCTTGTATCGGCAGGAGCTGCAAAAAATGAAAGAGCAGCCCGCTTCGGGCTTACCTACGGAACCTATCTGAAAAGAATTACAACTGTGTTCTGGGGGCTAACTGCCCTGGCTATTGTGCTGCTTTATGGCGATGATGTTGCCGATCCTGACTTTTTGTGGGGATATGCCTCAAGAGAGCTTTTAGCTCCGCTGAATATGGGATTGATCGGTCTGATGATCGTAGCGCTTTTTGCTGCTCTGTTATCTACAGCAGATATGATGATGCTGGCTTCTTCAGGAGTAATAACAAGCAATATTTATAAACCCCTGGTGCCCGGAAAATCAGAAAAGCATTATGTAACTATGGGTAGAATATTTGGTGTCCTCATTGTAGTAGTTGCTGCTTTGATAGTGATTCAGGCAGATGCGCTGTTTGATCAGCTTAAGATTTTCTGGGAATGGGGGGTTGTTTTCTCCGCTGGTTTCTGGATGGGTATCCTTTGGAGAAGAACCAACAGAAGATCGGTGTGGTATTCAATTTTATTTACCCTTTTATTGTTTTTTCTCATCCCTGTGGTTTTACCCACCGTATTCCCCGGACTGCGCTCCAACGAGTACTTGTTAAAGCGCACCGGTGAGAAAATTGTGGAAAGAGAATACGTTGCAACTCCTATGGATGTGGAGATTCGGGCAAAAGAAATTGAACAATGGAAGGCACTTCCTGAAATTGACAAAACCGATATACCCCGACCAGGCTTGCTCGCCGAAGGAGAAACTTTTGTAAGATTGTATGATATTGGCGGGAAAAGAATTTTCTGGACTCATGGTATAGCCGTCAATCCAGAAACCAGAGAACTCGAAGGACGGGGATTGATTAGCCTTGAACTTGTTTTGATTGATGCCCTTGGTTTCGATCTTTCCCAAAATGCTTTTTCTGTAAATGAAACTATCAGATTGCTCATCAGAACCATCTTTCCGTTTATGATCATTTTTATTTTTAGCTTTGCCACCCAACATACAGAAAAAGAAAAACTTGTACTCGACAGGTTTTATGCAAAAATGAAAACCAAAGTTCAGGAAAACAAAGAGGCAGATCTTTTAGAACTGGAAAAATCTTATGCCAATCCACACCGTTTTGACCACAGGAAGATGTTTCCCGGAACCCAATGGGAAATGCTCAAATGGAACCGAGAGGATACGGTTGGGTTTCTGATGGCTTTAGCGATGGTTTTTGGCATTATTGCCTTACTCTATTTCCTGGTCAATCTGGGGGGCTCTATTTTAGGTGGATGAGCAGCATCAGTTGCGATTGGTTATATCTATTAATCTCTGAGGGAATTCCTGGCTGTGCTGTGTTTCTGATCTGATGCGAATGATAATCAGCAAAAAAGTCATTGAAAATTTTACTTGGTTATCCCAATGGTTAACCTTATATTTGCTGATTCTCAAAAGAGAATTATTCTCTTTCACTAAAAAAGCACATTTGGAAACACAAAAGATCATCCGTAAACTTACAGAAAAAGGTCTTAAAGTAACACCTCAAAGAATTGCAGTGTATGATGCTGTAATAGAACTCAACAATCATCCCACCGCAGAAAGTATAATCAGATATTTAAAAAAAAACTGGCCTCGTATATCCACTGCTACGGTATACAAAGTGCTGGATGCCATAACGCAGAAGGGTTTAATCAAAAGAGTAAAAACAGAAAAGGATATTATGAGATATGATGCCGTTTTGGAGAATCATCACCATTTATATTGCACTGAAACGGATCGTATTGAAGATTATCATGATGAACAATTGGACAAATTATTAGAAAATTATTTCCGGCACAAAGGTATTTCTGATTTTAATATTCAGGATATTAAATTACAGATTGTCGGAAATTTTTTAAAAAGTTAAAAGTAAAGAAGAATAAAATGAAGTTAAACTCAAAAACAAAAGAAAATGGAGAATAAAGTTGAGAAAAAGGGCAAATGCCCGGTTATGCATGGAGCTAACACGGATACCAGTAATTCCGTAATGAGTTGGTGGCCCAATGCACTGAATTTAGATATTTTGCACCAGCACGACACCAAAACCAATCCTTATGGACCGGATTTCAACTATCGTGAAGAGTTTAAAAAGCTTGATCTGGATGCTGTAAAACAAGATCTTAAAGAATTCATGACAGAAAGTCAAGACTGGTGGCCGGCCGACTGGGGACATTATGGAGGTTTGATGATCAGAATGGCATGGCATAGTGCCGGCACCTATCGTATTACTGACGGCAGGGGTGGAAGTAATACCGGGAATCAACGTTTTGCCCCGCTCAACAGTTGGCCTGATAATGTTAATCTGGATAAAGCCCGCAGGTTGTTGTGGCCTATCAAGAAAAAATATGGCAACAAACTCTCCTGGGCTGATTTGTTTATCCTTGCCGGAAACATGGCGTATGAATCTATGGGGTTTAAAACCTTTGGTTTTGCCGGAGGACGCGAAGATATATGGCATCCGGAGAAGGATATTTACTGGGGTGCAGAGAAAGAATGGCTCGAACCTACAAAGTCGCGCTATTCCGATGATCAGGACCGTGAAACCCTTGAAAACCCTTTGGCAGCCGTGCAAATGGGTTTGATATACGTTAATCCTGAAGGGGTTGACGGCATCCCTGATCCGTTAAAAACCGCAAAGGATGTGCGTACAACATTTAAGCGGATGGCCATGAATGACGAAGAAACAGTTGCTCTTACCGCTGGTGGCCATACCGTGGGCAAATGCCATGGAAATGGTGATGCTTCCATTTTGGGTCCTCAACCCGAAGAAGCAGAACCCGAAGAACAAGGTTTGGGTTGGAAAAACCCCAAAGGGAAAGGCCATTCCGAAGATACTGTTTCCAGTGGATTAGAAGGTGCCTGGTCGAGCAAACCCGATAGATGGAATCATACCTATTTTTATCTTTTACTCGAACATGAATGGGAATCCAGGAAAAGTCCGGCCGGGGCATGGCAGTGGGAACCCATCAACATAAAGGAAGAAGACAAACCCTTTGATGCACATATTCCCGGTCAACGCCAAAATCCGATCATGACAGATGCTGATATGGCGCTGAAGATGGATCCGGAGTACAGGAAAATATCCGAACGGTTCTATCGTGATCCGGAATATTTTGCAGATGTTTTTGCCCGTGCCTGGTTTAAGTTGACCCATAGAGATTTGGGTCCAAAGAGTCGCTACCTGGGACCCGATGTACCCGCGGAAGACCTGATATGGCAGGATCCCGTTCCGGCAGTTGACTATACACTCACCGAAGATGAAATTGAAGACCTGAAGAAAAAGTTGCTCAATAGCGGACTGACCCAAACAGAGCTGATCAATACTGCCTGGGACAGTGCAAGAACATTCAGAGGCTCCGACTACAGGGGTGGTGCCAATGGTGCAAGAATTCGCCTTGCTCCGCAAAAAGACTGGGTTGGAAACGAACCCGAAAGACTTCGAAAAGTTTTGAATAAACTGGAAGATATCCGGAAAACTCTCGAGAAAAATGTGAGCATTGCCGATCTGATTGTACTGGGAGGTACTGCTGCCGTGGAAAAAGCAGCAAACCAAGCTGGTGTAAATATAAAAGTCCCTTTCAGCCCGGGAAGGGGAGACGCTACACAAGACATGACCGATGCACAGTCTTTTGATGATCTCGAACCTATTCACGACGGATACAGAAACTGGCTGAAAAAAGATTATGCCGTCCAACCAGAAGAACTTATGCTCGACAGGACACAACTGATGGGTTTAACCGCTCCGGAAATGACTGTTCTTGTAGGTGGTATGCGTGTTTTGGGTACAAATCATGGTGGAACAAAACATGGTGTTTTCACAGACCAGGAAGGCATATTGACAAATGATTTTTTTGTTAATCTTACGGATATGGGCAATACATGGAAACCCGTTTCTGATCATTTGTATCATATAGTTGACAGAAAAACCGAACAGATGAAATGGACGGCAACCAGGGTAGATCTGGTCTTTGGTTCAAACTCAGTGTTACGGGCTTATGCCGAATTGTATGCCCAGGATGACAACAAAGAAAAATTTGTAAAGGATTTTGTGAATGCATGGGTGAAAGTGATGAATCTTGATCGTTTCGACCTGGTGTAATCTTTCGGTTTATTCCTTACGGATTTTAATTTATTTGAGAAAAAGGCGGGCTGCACAGGTTCGCTTTTTTTTTGCGCTGTTGTGGGTCAGTTGCGCTTTGCACGGCAAATGCGCTTTGCTTTTGATTTGCGCTGTCGCACTGAAGATGGCGGTCATTTATGCTGTCGCACAGCATTTGCGTTATTGTGCATCAGAAGACCAAAGCCCAGGGATTCGCCTTATCCTCACCCTCTCTGCTCTGTAATAAAACCAGTCGCAAACAAAGTTTTATCCAATTTGTTGGATTATTATCTTACTGCAAATTTAATGTATATGTGTTTTTAATGCTGATATGATTATGATAACCAGAGGTTTATTTTTGTTTACTATAACTCTTTTCCTTTATAGTTGTGTATTTACCCAAAACCGTAATAATATGAAATCAAATCATGAGATAACACGCCCCAATGACACGGGCGAATACCCCCTGACTCGTTCTAAGGAAGAATGGAAAGAAATACTGGAACCGCTGCAATACGATGTATTGCGAAATTCTGCTACCGAACGTCCTTTTACGGGGAAATATTACAAAAACACTGATGCCGGAGTATATTATTCTGCTGCCAGTGGTCAGCCCTTGTTTGCATCTGATGCGAAATATGATTCGGGTTGTGGGTGGCCCAGTTTTTTTGAACCTATAGTGCCAGGAGCAATTATTTATCGCGAAGACCGCACCCACGGAATGATCCGCACAGAGATCGTTGATTCAGCAACCGGATCGCATCTGGGGCATGTTTTTGACGATGGACCCAAACCTACCGGGTTGCGCTATTGTATGAACAGTGCCGCCATGATTTTTGTTGGCATAGATCAGGAACCTCCTCAGATAGTAAAAGATTACATGAAAAACCATGCTTCAGAAGAAGAAAAAAAGGCAGTAGAGAATTTTGTGAAGGCAGTTAAAGAATCTTCTTAAAATCCTGATATGGGTTTGGATGAAAACGCTATTGACCGCGCAAAACTCTAACTCAAAACCATTTATTTTTTCGAGATATGCAAAATGTATTTTACTAAAACAAATTTGTGTTTTGAGTGTATATGTAAACCTGGCAAATCTGACCTTTTCTAAACTATACAAATAATTTGATGAACCGAGCCATGACAAAGTTTTTGACACACACGCACATGATTATAATGCGCGGCATATAAAGCATCCAGTCAGACTGTTGGAGAGCTCCATCTGACCTATTTATAATCAAATTATAAACAGATGAAACATCCATGATTGGCTTAAAACACACACGAGC
>CAYPFV010000062.1:0-16440 GCA_964410015.1 uncultured Bacteroidales bacterium | reverse complement strand
GTGCTGCCACCGCGAAAATCCGCTATTTTGTCACCGGATTCATAATATTCGACATAAAAGGTTAACGGAAAGATTCCTACCATGATATCAGCGCCAGACGCTTTGTCAATAGTTGCATTATCTTTTTCATGAATCCGATTATTACCTGCGTTGTGTCAATATTGTTGTCATGGTGCGGTTAATCTTTATTTTTTTACCAATCAAAAATCATCCGGCAGATTGATTCCAATCAGGGTTCAGTAAACACCATATCATCTGTAATTTTCGTTTCGCGTACCTTCAATCCAGAGATACCTGCTTCCATTTTCTGGCCCATATAATCTTCAAAATACAATATTTTGATAGAATGGTACCCTTCTTCCAAAGCGATCGTGCCATCTTTTCTCTGCAGGGAATGTGATCCATCATTATCAACCACAAGACTGTCATTAATAAACAATTGTGATCCGTCATCCGAGAAAGTGTAAAAATTATAGATTCCTTTGTAAGGTATCCGGATATATCCTGAAAATTCAAATCCAAAATGATCTTCAACATCCGCAATATCAATATTGATATTTTTTACCTTTCCGGATTTCAGTGGTTGTAAACCCTTCATTTCATTTACAGAAGAAAACTTTCCTTCAAAATAATGGTAAGATAATCCCCTGATAAGTTGATCAGGCTCTTTCACCGCTGCCACATAATCGACATCCTGCTCTTTGAAAGTTGCCCCAAAGGGATAATTATAATGGAAGGTATCAGTTTCGAGGTTTCGTATCCAGGTATTAAAACCATACTCCCCTTCTGATAATTCGATGATCCGCGATCCACGGGAAAAATCACCATAGCCACCATATCCCGACACCTGACCAAAAGCCAGAGCAACCTCATGATGTATGCCAATATAATTGTTGTTATGATCATGACCAACAAAGGTTCCCATTACATCTTTCATTTCTACGAAAGCGGCAAACATACCAGAGTTGATATCGGGAGAGAAAACCCCCTCTTCTTTACGTCCCATAAAAGTGGGAGATTTTTCCACCATTGCATATTCGGGCAAGGGTATATGGAAAAAAGCCAACGCAGGTAATGGTTTTTGATCGTTTTGCTTTGTATATTCGCTGCTTTTATTGCGGTACCACTCGATCTGGTCAAATTTTATCCAATCATACGATCCCCGATTGGGGTTTTCTGGATATGCATGGGAATCGAAGAAATACAACAGCGCTTTTTCCTGCTGCGATTCGCTGGATAGCAGAGGGATAATATAATTTCCCGTACCACTGATATCAGGTCCTTTCTTCCCTATGAATCCGGGCTGTTTTTCAAGAAAATCGAATATTTCATTGCGCGACCACACATCTTCATCGTCATGATTACCTAAAGTAACAGCCCATGGAATGCCGAATTCAGAAAATATGCCTGCAATGGTTTCCCATCCTTTATCAGCGGGTGAGTTTACTATATCACCGGTTAAAATAAACAGATCAGGGTCTTCGGTTTCCCATACATTTTGTATAGCGTTTTTGGTCATCCTTACCTCCTCAGCGTCGTCATGATGAAGATGAATATCGGTGACCTGAGCAATTTTAAATGACCCGTCAGTCCCAAATTTAAGAGAAGTTCCCTTTTCTGAAGGTTCTCTTTCGGATGTGTGGCAACCCATAAGAAAGATTATGAATGTAATTACCCATAAACTTTTTTTGCGATAAGATGTATCGAAATCGTTATTTTGAATCATTCTTTGGTGAAGTTTTAAGTAATTTGAAAATAAAATCCGTAGGATATAAAAAACAATCGGCATTAAAAAAGTTATCAGGTCATTAAGGAAAAGTTTAATCAATTATAAAAACACCCGACATTGGATAGTTGTCAGAAGTATTCCAGGGAGGTTTCCACCAAAGTTCGGCATTATCGAGATTATCAGGGTTATCCACATCTGAATAAGCCATATTAATTCTAAAGGAATCATTGATAATCAAATTTCGGGGTATTATCAAATTGGCTTCAAAGGTTTGTTTTTTCATAGTCGATTCAGAAGAAAACCCTTTTACCTTTTCACATCCTGCAATGCATAAAGCGTTTCCGGAGGTGAGAGAGAATTCAAAAACAGCAGGATCGGAAGATTGATGTGAGGTGTCCGGTTGAAAAACCAATTGCAGGATATCCCCCTTTAAATCACCATTCTGACTATCTGTAACCCAATGATCATCTTTCACCTTGGCTTTTATGTAAAGATTTTCATTGTCATATCCTGAAGCGATAGAAAAAGAGGCATCACCGGGTCCATCCCAGTCCCATGCTTCATAAATTTGCCCGGGTTTTAGCAATATAGGATCAAGTGTTTGTTGCTCAATGTGTTTGGTCTCTCTTATGTAGTCGATATGCCACACAGGGTTGGCAGAAGAATTCAATTGCTTTTCCTCCTGTTCAAAGTGCGCATTCAGCAACAGACTTACACCGTGCAGATTTCTGATAGTTGAATCATTCCGCATGTTAAGATATACCGGAATCCTTACCTTACCTCCGGACATGATCCTGGCATCAATTTTATCCGGTTGAATTTCAAACCTTTCAGAAGTATCCCATTCTCCTTGCACTAGCATAGGATAGTCGCCATCATTTTTCAAAATAAGGAAAGAGTTTACCTCAGACACATCCGCACTTTTAGCAACAACAGGTACAAAGTGTGCCCAATTCTCACTTCTCAAAATATCTACCTGTTTGATGGTTTGCTCATCAACAATGTCGTGTGGATGCAACCCTTCAAGTTCTATATTGGCGATTCGAATATTTTCATTTTTAACCGTCACCTGCATCATATTATGAAATTCGCCTAATGAAGCACCTTTTTTGCCTCCGGCAGCAAGAGCAGCAAGCATGTAATGGTGCTTACCGTTATACATTCTGAACTGATACCGGTGCTCATGCCCGCAGAAAAAAGTAACTTCATGCCTGTCAAAAGCATCATTCAATTTTTCAACTCCTTGTTTACCTTCCATCCCCCACAAAGCATTGTGGAGGATTACAAAAACAGGATCACCTTTTCTGTGTTCTTCAAGAACAGAAGAAACATAGTTTACCTGTTTTTCTGAGAAACCATTTACTCCAGGTTCTGTAGAATTTAGAACCAGAAACAAAACATTGCCAACATAAAAGTTGTAATAATGATGTCCAAGGCGCCTTTTCCATTCGCGGAGCAGCATTTCCGTGGTGATATCATGATTTCCGGGAGCAAAAAAGAAGGGTGCTTCCAACTTTTGTAGTGATCGCAAAAAGGTCTCCCATTGCCGTTGCATTTCGTTCTGGCTGTGTGTATATCCTTCAATCAGATCTCCGACTGTGATAACAAAATCGGGGGCGAGATCATTGATCCGTTTCACGGCCTGATCGAATACGCCTGGTTGTTCTCCACCGGTAAGATCACCTGCAATGATAAACCGGAAATTATCTGCATCTACCCCGGGTGTTTTTGTCCAGGGTAACCTATTACCTTTCAGATCATGATAAAAATCAGATTTACCAGTTTGTGCGCTAGTATCATCAAACAACCCGGTGATAGAAATGATGAGAAAAAAAAACTTTAAAAAGACATTTAAATTCATATTTTTTCAGTTATAATCAAAGTAAAAATAACCTGTACTATTCAAAACCGTAATTTCTTTTTTATTTTTCTATAAAGAAAAACTCCTTGCTCACTTCTTTTTCCTTTTCACCGGGAATGGTCCAGAGGAAACGCAGTGCTTCTTCAGCAAAGTCGTCAAAATGGCGTAATTCAAACCTATGATAACCCTTTTCAAGTTTAATTTCTCCACTTTTTCTTTTTAAACTGTGCGAACCGTCGTTATCCACAAGGTCAACATCAGATATACGCAAAGTTGATCCATCATCGCTTTCTAAAGTAAACAAATATTTACCTGTTTTAGGAGCAAACAGATATCCTTTAAAGATAAAGCCAAAGTGATCTTCTGCTTTTGCTTTTGTAATGTCAGGCAAATCCATGATGCCTTCATCCTGCAACTTTCCTTTTACCTCAAAATCTTTCACAGAAAGGAAAGGTCCTTCAAAATACTGGTATTTTAATCCATTTGTTTTTTCAGAGAGTTTTACTGATGGATGATCAATATCGAGTAAAACCTGTTTAACAACTGTACGGGAGGGTTTCATTCCTTTTTTAAAAGCTTTGAAAGTCAAGCGGGTTGATCGGTCGAAACCAATAGGTTTTGTATATTTTTCTGAGGATGGTGTTGGTTCGGAACCATCTTTGGTATAATATATTTCGGCGCCCTCTGTAAGGGAGTAAACTGTTAATTTTTCATTGGGGTCAAAAGCAGACAAATCCTGTTTGATCATAGGCACAAGAACTTCATCCTCAGCAGCAAAAAAGATGCTGAGAGGAATAGCGGCATGATCGGTAGCATTGATGAAAGTATTTTTAACCTGATAAACCACCTCCATGTTGTCAAGTTGATCACTCAAACGTATGGTTCTTTGAGCAGGTAAAACAATTCTCTGCTGTTCAGGCCCGTAAAGAGTATAGGTTACATCTGTGTTGTTGGTCATATGGCAGGAAAAGCGTGTATCATCTTTTTGAAAGTTGGTTACTTGTATTGAATTTTTCACAAAAGGTATTATATATTTCTCATTTCCCACAATAAGGTTGTTGGCAAAAGCAAGAGTTCTCCTATCAAAAAGTGCTTCTTTAACAGACTCTTCAGAATTGTCTTTTGCAAAGATCAGGGTAAGGTTTCGAGGTTGTTGATGAAGATTGAAAGAAGCGCCAATGGGAGCATGAATATCAGAGGCAGAAATGATGGTAAGAGGGTATTGGACACAATAATCGGCCACCAAAGGATAAAACTCGTGTGCATTAAACACCTCAATACCATGAATTTTGCCGCGATTGATCAAATCTATATGAACATCATCAAGTTTTGAATTTTTATCGGGCCATCCCGGATGATTGAGTATCACAAAGGCACCTTGCCCGGCTGCCATCTCAATGGCATCAACGGGATAAAGTTCAGAAAAAGATTTAGCAAAAACATTTGCATCTTCCACAAAAAGAAAATTAAGATGTCCGTATGGTTCCCGCTGGGTATATTCGGTAGCCCGTATCAATGTAATGCCTCTGCTTTTGGCATAAGACAGTGCATCATTGTATGCCGAGTTGTAGTCACCTTTAATATTTCGTGGCATAGGAGTAGAATGGTCGGTGATGGCAATCACATCCAATCCTTCGCGCCATGCTTCCACAACCCGTGTTTGAGGGGTAACATGTCCATCGGAATAAATAGTATGCATATGAAAATCACCTTTGAGAGTTTTATACCCCTTGATCCCGGGCATTTTTATCTCTTTTCGTGCATCAACCACCTGAAAATCTTCCAGCACTTCGTAGTGCAAATTCCTTTCCTGAGTGAAAACATGATAAAAACCCAGCATCAATAAAAGGAGACAAATACTAAATGATCTATTCAATAAAGAATTCATAAGAAAATTTTAGTTTATCAAAATACTATAAATCGAGCAATTGTTTGATCTTATAAAAAACATCAGTATTTTCAAAAATCCCGGTAAAAAGGTGTGCCTGCGGACCGTAGGCAAAAACAGGTACCATGATATCAGAATGACCACCGGTAGAAAAGTGTCCTTTAACTGTACCTGATTGAATATCGCCATCCAGAAGTGTGAGCCCTCCCGTTTCATGATCTGCTAATACAACAACCAGGGTTTTCCCATCTTTTTCTGCCCATTGCAATACTTTCCCAACTGTTTGATCAAAATCATAAATTTCGCCGAGCAGGGCAGGTATATCATGCCAATGTCCACAATCATCAATGCGCGAACCTTCAAACATGGCAAAGAAACCCTTTTCCTTTTTACTGATTATGTCGATAGCCTGCATCACAGCATCCTGAAATATATCTCCTCTTTCGGGAGCCATGGGAAGCTGTCCGTCTTCCACCACCGCAAAGACTTTCCCTGATGATATTTTCCTGGTTTCTTCCCATGAAGTGGTTACCTGATAACCAACGTCTTGCATTTCTTTAAGGATATCTCTTTTGTCAGTGCGCTGGTTAAATCTTTTCCTTCCACCACCAAAGATATAGTCGGCATTGACGGTGAGATAATCCAGTGCGATATCCTCTTGCTTCTCTCTATCAGAATTGCTGGCACAAAATGTGGCAGGAGTAGCATCAGTGAGACCACAAGTAACCACAACGGCAGTTCCAAGCCCTTTTTGAACAGCAAGATCCATGATTGAAGGTACCGGATTTCCTGATGAATCAACCCCCACAGCATGATATTTGGTTTTATTGCCTGTGGCAAGAGCAGTGCCGGAAGCGCCAGAATCGGTAATTAATTTGTTTGCTGCATAGGTAAGAGTAATTCCGGTATGCGTAAAATTATCAAGATTAAGTTTTCCACGATTTGCAACCCATGCTGTAGAAACCTGTGTTAAACTCATACCATCAGCGATCATGAGGATCACATTCTCAACCTCATCCCCCTCTGCAGGGAGAACAGAAACGGTAGGATATGGATTCTTGTGTGTATAAAAAGTTTTACTTTGTTGTTCGCTGTAGTCTTGTGCCAAAGTAATATTTACCAAAGAAAAAACAATGGTAAAGGCAAGTAAATAATTGCTCCATCGCTTGGTTATCATGATTATTTTTTGTTTTAGGTTTATAGTTTTTAATGGAAAACTTGTTCAGAATCAGGGAAGAAAAAAGGAAATTCTTATCTACCTTATTACAATCATCATCTGTGGGTACTTTTTATCCCCTAATTCAGTTTTTGTCTGAAAAAATGAAAAAAAATCTTGATTCGTGAAATCCTTTTCTTAATCCCATACTGCAGGTTGCCCTTCTTATTCGATGCGTTCGGCTGTTAAAAACAATGGTTTTACCATTATGATTAAGTATATTTCTATTCTGATCAGCATAAAACGGCAGGGGCATAGATTTTTCCTGGCCATAATGTCTTTCGGATAGGCAATTTTTATGATCGGAAAGCATTGATGACATGGGAATATATCTCATGGAATTGGGTTTCATAGTCTTACTTTGGGTGTATAAAACAAATCGATAAAAAATACCCTGTTTAGTTGTCATTGAAATGTTTCATATATTCAGAAGGTTTATCTGTGTTAATAAGGTCTACATTAAGTTCTGAAAATTGTTCCCACCCGTTTGGATTATCGGGAATAGCCCAGAATCTGACCTTTTTACCAATATCGTGCACCTGCTTTACATATTCCTCCATTAATCTCCTGTCATCCGGGGGCATAGTTCCATTACCCTCCCATTGGGAGAAATCTCTGAAATTATTGCTAAAAAGCGGAACACGTTGTAATTGTCCAACGGTATAGGATTTCTCAATCCGTCCATCAAAAGAAATAAAGGAAGGGTAATCATGGTAAAGCTCCGGTTGCGGACCATTACCAGACACTACAACTCTGACGGCAAAAGGGTTTACAGAGGGATCGAAAACATCTGGATATTTTTTTAGTATATCTACCAACAGATCAAGAGCAGGATCATAAGAGGTTTTCAAATCAACCAACAGTATAAATGTATTGTTGTAATTTTTCCATGGTTTTCCTTTGTTTTCCTGATAGACTTTTATTATGGGATCGATATACATTTTCCGGAGTGTATTTTTCTTTGTAATTTCCTCCCGGTCGTGAGCGACAAAAAGTTGGTCATCAATAGCCCATATATCCACTTCAATGGAAGCAAAGTAGTTTTCATAGGCCAAATGGAAAGGTCTTTCCTGATAATAATCATTGTGAGAATGGCCGGAAAAGCGCCGGTTTTGAGCATTTAAATTGGCGATAAATAACAAGAAAAAGCAGAAAAGAAAAAAATGTTTGATCATGAATTAGAAGGTTGGAAAGATTAAAAGAATGAAGAATTTTAGCACCATAAAGATACTCGTGCAAAGATGCAGATCATGTGAAAAATCTGTGCAGTTGGAATCAAAAAAGAAAGATCATGCTAAAACATCCATTTCATTCAGTGGTAAGGGCATTACCCTGAAAACTGCACAGATTTTCACAAACAACTAACCAAAAAACTAACCAAAAAAACAACAAAACAAAAATATGATAAGGGTAACCTTATTGTTGCCTGGTCAGGCAACAATAAGGTTTTTTAGCATTCAGATTCCTTTTTATGACCGGGTTAAGAAGCTCATTTGGTATCATTGTAAATTTCAGTAATTTCTTCTGCTGAGAGGGCGTAATCATAGAAGAAAACCTGATTGTATTTCGCTCTCAGTTTAGCACCATAATCGCCTGTTCCATCCTGGTTTATTTTGGCAGTTACCCCCGCATTTATATCAGCGGGTTCCATACCTGCGGAGGCTCTGAGGTTTGCGTTTATGTATAACTCAGAATCACCGTTACGATCAAATGTAACCGTAATAAAGTGCCAGTCAGAGCCTACCATTGAGGGGTCGTCTCCGGGTTGGCTGTAATCGGTTTTTATCCCATCACCGTTACCGGCAACTACTCTGATACGTCCGTTTCTCCAGGCTATCAGCCATCCCACATTACCTGAGCTGACCCAGTCCATGGTGCCCATCATTGCCGGGTCGCTGATATCATGATCAGACTGAATCCAGAAGGAAATGGAGAAATTCTGTGTAGCACCAAACTCAAGCAAAGGACTGTTTTCTATTTCAAGAAAAGAGTTTTCATCGCCTTTAAAGGAAGCAACGATTCCTCTGTCAGGATCTTCAGAGAATCCATCGATATTCACATCAGAAGTTCTGAGTTCTGTAACCGTTCCATCTTCGCTTTTAAAATTGACGATAGAAGGCACGTCGCTAATTACCCGGAAGCTATAAGATTGAATAGATGGAAAATCAAATCCATCTTCACCGGCATCGTCATAATAAAGATGAAAAACAAGATTACCACTTTCCCCGAAAGGGATGTCCATATCAGCGACACTGTAGGAAAAATCGGCAGAGGTTCCGTTTACATTGATCGTACTAATTACAGATGCAGATAAAGAGTTTACCACTTCAATTCTTTCAATGGTTTTGGTAGAAGTAACAGATATCTGTACCTCGTCGTCATTTCTGAAAAGGTTTTCAAATACGTTAATCAGGTTCTCACCGGTTCTTGGGTCTACGTGACTGAATTCAACTTCCACACCCAGCAAGCGGTCATCAGGATCGGGCAGATCATATTCTGACATGTCACATCCAGCAAAAAGGAGCATCCAACCCACAATGAAAAATATTTTATTATATGTCATTTTTTTAATTTTTTAATTTTCAATAAATGTCTTTAGAACAACTTTCATCAAAAATATGATGAACAGATTTTCAATAATCCTATTAATACCCCTGGTTTTGCAAGAGATTTTCGCTTGTAGCAATTTCTCTGTTGGGAATAGGAAACACATGGTGTATGTTGGGGTTGAAATTTCTGGCAGGCCAAACCTCTACAGTATCGAGAGAAACAATTTCCTCACCAGATAAATTGGTTTGGAAACCATGCAGAGGTTCAGCATACACTTGCTGTGCATCTCCCCATCTAACCAGGTCAAGGTGACGCCAGGCACCATATTCAAAAGCAAATTCACATCTGCGCTCATTTTTCAGTTGCGCTTTAGTGCCCTGTGAGTCGCGTGGTAATCCGGCACGTTCTCTAACATCATTGATTATTTCAATTGCAGTAGGATCACCTTCCCCATTTTTCCAGATGAGTGCTTCTGCTTTCATGAGCAACACATCGGTATAACGAATCAGGTGAATACTTAAATCGGTAGTCATATTATTACCACTTGGGTTTACTGTTGTACCAATGGCATTTTCACCTCTGAAAGGAGCGATCCATTTACCAAGGGTCATATGGGTAGGGCTTGAGGTTGAAGAAGGATTTACCTGCCATATGATTTGGTTTCCAACAAAATCAACTGTATCACCGGGCGCAATAATAGTTTTTTTACGTCTGAGGTCACCTTCTTCAAAAGCGGTGTATAGTTCGACAGTAGGTTGAAAATATCCCCATGTGTTGTAAATACCGAATCCACCGTTCTGGAATGATATCCCCGGCCACTTTCCACCATCATTTTCGTTGCTGGTAACACTGTAGAGGTATTCAGGTCCGAAGTTATTTTCTATTTCCCAGATATCCGCATAATTGGATTGCAAACTATGATGCCCAGAGTTGATTACCTTGTCAGCAAATTCTATCACTTTATCGAAATAGGAATCATCGTATTGTGCGGCATACAAAGCGGCTCTGGCAGCGAAAGCCCATGCAGCAGTTTTATGCACCATTCCCATGTTTTCTGTAGATATTTCATGAAAATAGGGAAGATATTCCGCGGCAGTTTCCAAGTCTTCAATGACCATATCATAGTTATCGAGAACAGAGGAGGGGCGTGGTACATCTATATCTTCAATAGGGGTATCCTCTGTTATAATCGGAATACCACCATTAGGGCCATCGTCGCCATACCAGGGGGCGATCCATAAGTAGGCAAATCCACGCCAGAAATACCCATTTCCGATCACTGTGTTTTTCACATTTTCGGATATGGTTTCAGATTCAGGCACTTGCCTGATAATGGAATTAGCTTTGTTAATCGTGATATACATCTGAGACCAATTATCCCGCACATCGAGTGTATGAGATCCATTATCCTGAAAGTTGGCAACATTGGCTGCCTGAGCCTGCGATCTTCCGGTAATCATATCATCACTGGCATTCTCATACCAGAAGAACCCCCGTCCCATGGTACCTTCACGATATTGCCAATCATAAAGAGCATAGGTTATGTCCATTGCCTGCTCGTCGGTAAGGTTTCCCAGGTCGCTGGGTTGCCCATAAGGTTCAAATTCGAGAAAATCTTCGCATGCTACCACTACGAAAAGTGACAGAAGTATCGTAAAAAATATATTTTTCTTTTTCATCATTAGTTGTTTTTTTTAGAATGATACATTAACACCAACACTATACATACGTGCTACAGGAAAGGTGCCCCTGTCAACACCTCTGCTACCCACTTCGGGGTCAAAAGCAGAATAAGGGGTAAAAGTAAGCAGGTTTTCACCATTGGCATAAATTCTTACGCGGCTGTTTGGTCCCATGCCAATTCTTGCAGAAAGATCAGAGGGCAGTGTATAAGCGATTTGCAGATTTTTCAATCTCAGGTAATCACCATCCTCAAGGAAGTATGAAGATACTTTGGAATAATTTCCGTTGGAATCATCAATAAATGATAAGCGAGGCACACCAGAATCGGGGTTATACTCCCATGAATCGAGCACTTCTGTTGACATGTTCCAACCTTTGAGGCCAGACACTGACATGGCTTTGACCCCGTTATAGATTTTAACACCAGAAATTCCCTGCCAGAACATATTAAAAGTAAAGTTTTTCCATTCGGCACCTAAAGAGAATCCATAGGAAAGATCAGGAAAATCATAAGCACCCATATAAACTCTGTCGCCATCATTGATAATACCGTTGTCATCGGCATCGGCAAATTTCAGGTCTCCGGGTTTTGCGTTAGGTTGAATCAATTGGGTTTCACCCGTTTCAGGATCGGTCCATGTGTAGTTATCAATTTCAGATTGAGACTGGAATACTCCGATTGATTCTATCAGATAATAAGAATGCCAGGGTTGTCCCACTTCTGATTGCAGAGGTTTTTGACCATTTACATCATCGCCATGAGAAATAAAATCTCTATCTCCTATATTGATTACATTATTTTTGACCGTACCCAGGTTTCCTTCCAGATTAAAAAGCACTTCGCCTATAGCCTGGGAGTAAATAGCGGAGAATTCCCAACCGTAGTTTTCCACTTCACCAATATTGATTTCGGGGGGAGAAGCTACCCCTGCAACTGATGGAATAGGTTGGGTTTCAATAAGGTCTTTGGTAAGTTTGTAGAAATAGTCGGCGGTAAGGAATAAAGAGTTATTGAATAAGCCTACATCTACTCCAATATTGGTTTGTTCTGTCCTTTCCCATTTTAGATCAGGATTAGGAATGGTACTTTGATAGACTCCGAAAACATGATTGCTGGCATCTGGTCCGAGAAACACACCCCAGTCGGCTCTTGAAAAAGGAGGTGCATAAATGAATCGTCTTACGCTTCTGATATTACCTACCTGTCCCCAGCTAGCTCTCAGTTTCATAAAACTAATTTGTGGTATCTGATCCATGAAAGGTTCTGAAGTAATCTTCCATGCTCCGGATAAAGCAGGAAAAATATCTGCGTTGTTGTCGGGGCTTAATTTGGAGGAGGCATCTCTTCTTAAACTGGCAGTAAAAAAATACCTGTCGTCATAAGAATAAGATGCTCTACCCAGAGCAGAAACAGTTGCTTCTTCCCAGATATTTTCTCCTGGTTGATTGTATCCATACTCACCTGCGTTTGAAAAGATAGTATAGTTTTCATATTCAAAGTCATAGCCTCTGGTATCGTTATTATTCCATCTTTCTGTTGTGTAATTCATGGTAAAACCACCCAGAATTGATACATAATGCAGATCATTGAAAATTTTAGAATAGGATAAAATATTTTCCCAATTCCACTGGTTAAACAAGCTATTAGAAATACTTCTGTAGTTTTGGTCAACGGTTCTTCCGGGAGCAGTAAACCTGGCGGTGAATCTTTCATTTCTTCTGCTGTCAATCATATAGGCAAAATCAGATTTAAACTCCAGTCCATCCAAAGGTTTTAATCGCAAAGAAGTAACTGACAGCAAGCGGTTTCTTGGATTATTCTGGCGTTGATTTTCCAATTGTGTAACAGGGTTAAAGAGATCAGCTTCAACACTAAAACCATCTTCTGCTGCCCACCTTGGTACTGTACCACCTCTTAGAAGATTTCCATCTGCATCATATTCAAAAGGAGTGGCATAGCGGGGGTAAGCCATGGCAGCAAACAAAGCACCAGTGTGTCCTCCACCGATGTTACTCTGTCCATTATCAAAATCATACTGGAAGTTTTGTTTCATTTTGATCCATGGTCTTAAATCCATTTCCAGGTTTAAGCGTGAGGTGATGTTCCGGTTAAAGGTATTGATGATCATACCTTGCACATCGTCATAGCTAACAGAAGCCAGTGCTTTGATTTGATCCGTACCACCGCTTATTGACATATCATAATGCTGCATATAACCAGGACGGAAAACCGCATCGATCCAATCTGTGCGTGTTACATTTCCATAGGGGAAAACAAGCGGATCGTAAACAGCGGGTACCTGACGGCCGGCAAGATCAGAGGCATCATTCCAAACCTGGTTAAATTGCTCTGCTGTAAGTACTTCAGGCAATTGCCAAGCTTGCTGAACACCATTCCATGCATTTACATCAACTTTTACATCGCCTGATTCAGCTTGTTTGGTAGTGATCAGAATAACACCACCCGAACCAGCATATGCACCATAGATGGCAGCAGAGGCGGCATCTTTCAACACTGTAACTGATTCTACATCGGCAGGATTGAAAGGAGCATTAGGAACACCATCTACTACATATAAAACACCATCACCGCTGCGGTTTCCTTTACCTCTGATACTTATTCCTGCACCGCCGCGGGGATCAGAGTTTTGTTCAACCCTTACACCGGTAACTTCGCCCTGCAAAAGAGTACCAATAGAAGAAGGACGCCCTTTAAAATTATCATCAACATCAACTGTTGAAGCAGCCACGGAAAGGTCCTCACTCCTTGTGCTTCCGTAACCAATAACCACAAATTCATCAATGCCAATGGCATCAACTTCCATGGTAACATCAATAATTGAACGACCTTCTACTGGTTCTTCGATTGTTTTTAAACCTACAAAAGAAAAAACCAAAGTCTCATCCTCTTCTCCAATTGTTATGGAATATTCCCCATTTTCATCGGTTACTGTACCCGTTACTGTATTTTTCGCCATGACTGTAACACCAGGAATAGTAGTACCTTCCTCTGCTGATGTAACAGTACCGGTAACAGTCCTCTGAGCATTTACCTGCAGTGAGATAAATGCAAATACTGCTGTAAAAAGATAGATTACTTTTTGCATAAAAATAAATTAGTTTAATAAAAGAAATAATTGATTTGTGTAGTGTTTTGAGTTTGCTACTTTAGCATGATCATCATTTGAATAGCTGTTCTTTAGTTTTGATTATGTTTCCATAGTGAGAATTTTAATGAATAATTTAATTAGGTTTGTATTTCAAAGTAGTTATTGCCTAAAAAAAGAAGACCAGCATAAACACCGTTGAATCGTTGCATGCTTTGTCTGGAAATGTTGTTTTTTTCTGATACATACGATAATCATCTATGACAGACCACACGATTTCATTTGTCTTTTTATATTTGAGTCTGCTCCTAAAAATTCTTTTTAATGAATTAGTGAAAACATTAAATTCTTATCAGTCTGGTATTCAGCACTTAAGAATTGACTCATATTTTAATTCTAAAAAATTATACTGACAATTTTGAAGAAAAGAACATTTAAGCTTTGCCAAACAATTTCTCAATTTAACACTAATGGATTGGCAGGTTCCATGAGGAAGCACTTTTTGATTTGTAAGATCATAAAATTGTTGTAACACACGATACTAGAAAGGTTTTTCGACAAAAAATAAAACGGTTTAGCATCAAAATACATACTTTTAACTTTTTGCATCATTCAATGTTATGTGTGCTTTTTTGAAAAAAATCGAAAGTCATTCAGATCAATTGATGGATCTTTCGGTGTTTAAAACACATTTTAATCAGGTGGGTTAACCAGGTGATCAACAATAAAATTTTGAAACAATCATATTACAACCATTAATTTTAAGTTAATACAAATTTGATATTTAGTCTATTATCAATCTTTACTTTTGTATTCTTCTGTGATATCGTGCTCAATATTTTAAACAGATGAAAACATTCAAACAATTATCTAAAAAACATAACCAATAAATATGATCTAAAATAATTATATTTGCATTTCTTTTAAATTGTTTGTTTAATTATGTGCAGCAAAGTAAAGCGTTTAATATTACCAAATCATTAACCCAACTTTAACAAATTGCAAAACCGTTTTAGGGAGTCTAAAATAACATCAAAAATGAAGTTTAACTTAAAAATCAATAGTATTGGCCAAGAAAGTTTCTATTTCAGATGTAGCAAAAAGTCTGAATCTCTCCAAAACAGTAGTATCACTTGTAATCAATGGTAAAGGAGATTTGCACCGGATTAGTAAGGAAACCCAGGAGAGAGTAAAAAACCGTGTAAAAGAGATGAATTATGAGCCTAACGCGCTGGCAATAGGTTTCAGAACAGGTAAATCACATACAATAGGACTAATCGTAACAGAGATCTCCAACACTTTTTATTCCAAAATAGCTAGTTGTATAGAGGATTTGGCATGGCGAAAAAACTATAGTGTTGTGATAAGCAGCACAAACGAGCTGGCAGAAAAGGAAAACCGGCAGATTAAACTGCTTTGCGACCGAAAGATGGAGGGTATCATCATCTCATCATCACAGCAAAATTCAGATCATCTTCAAAATCTTTCAGATGAAAAGATTCCACATATTCTGATAGACAGAAAATTTAGCGATAATAAAATACCAAGTGTTTCGGTTGATAACTTTGGTGGTGCCCGCATGGCTGCAAAACATTTAATAAGCCAGGGACTTCGCGATATTGCAATGGTCTCGCTCGACAACACAAGTATCTCTACCACCCGCGAAAGGATTAACGGGTTTATGTCGGCATTGGAAGATCATAGTATCAAAATTCCAGATAGCAGAATCATCCAGGGAAACAACTTTAACATAAAAGAAAATATCAGAAACACTTTACAGGAATATTATCAGCAAAACAACCTTCCTGAAGCCATTTTTGCGATGGACAATAACCTGACATTCAATTGTCTGGAATATCTTCAGAAACTCTCTGTTGAGATACCCGGTGAAACAGCATTGATAGGATTTGACGACCTGCAGTATTTCAGATATACCCGTCCACCCATTTCAACCATCGAACAACCCGTGGAAAAGATTGCTGAAACAGCGTTTGAAATGCTATGGGAGCAAATATCAGATAAAAAAAATATCGGAAAGCAAGACTCGATCGTTTTGCCTGTAGATATTAATATCAGAAACTCATCCGTAAAGTTGAGCGGATAAAAAAACCGGATTCTTTCTGAAAATCCGGTTCAAAACAAAACATTATGAAGATATTTACACGAGAATTTATTTAGCTATGGGTAAGGGTTCATCGATTTCTTTTTCTGGTTTTATAAAGTTTTTGATCTCAAATGTATTCTTTTCATCCAAATGGCGCTCGTAAATCTCACGTGTATCAAATTCCTGCTGATCACAAATTATTTCCTGTTTTTTAGTTACAACAATCTGTTCATCATCTGATATTTGAATACGAAAAGATTCAAAGTTATTTGCCATTCCTGAAAAAACAATTCCTAAAGTGA
>CAYPFV010000061.1:0-16539 GCA_964410015.1 uncultured Bacteroidales bacterium | reverse complement strand
CAGGATGCGTTTTTGAAAATATTTTTCCGTTTCACACTCCCTCCCACTCCATTCCCATTTTTTCATGCCACAATGCAGTATTCTGGCGACTGAGTGCACTACAGAACACACATTTATGGAAGATTACCTGCGATAATATCAGGAAGAACAAGACACAATTGCCGAAATGAGGGTAGAATGGCAAGGAGGCATCGAATGAAAGAAGATAAACATGATGAATCTGCCTGGCATTTTCAATCCCATCCATCAAAAACCAATGTGTCTTTCAGACCTGGGGGATTTCTCTTTTCGCACTAATGTTAATGTTCAACTTTATATGTTGACAGGCAATAAACAATATCTCAATAGTTTAATTGATTTAAAAGAACAAAGCATATACAACAATATCATACTGGAATTTTTCAGGCGAAACGATATCACCTTTCACAATATTCCAGACTCTGTCATTCAGAGGGAAAACAATCTGCTATCATTTACCACATCCGGGAAATCTTCTTTTTGCCTGGGAGATATACAATCACCATTTTGCCAACCACCTTACCATACTCACCGCCTGCGATACCGGCAAACCCACCTATCATCCCGGCGAGGGAATGACCTCCCTGGCACACGCTTTCCATTATGCCGGCAGCAAAAGCCTGCTCATGAGCCTTTGGAAGATCGATGAGCAGTCAAGCAGCATGATCACACAAAAGTTTTTTGATCATCTGGCAAAAGGCCACAACAAAGCACAAGCCCTTTCGCTGGCAAAAGCAGATTACCTCGAAAATGCCAAAGGACGCACCCTCGCACCGGTTTACTGGGCCGGAATTGTTATAACCGGCGATAACTCACCCGTTGAGATCAAAAGAAAAAAATGGTACGGTTTCCGGATATGGGGGGTTTGCTTTGCTTTTCATCATCGGTGTGTCTATCCGGGCAGCAATCATCTGGAAAAACTCACACAAAACCCTCCATCTATCTCCATTATGAAATATTTTACGAATCTCAAATCTTTAAATTCATGATCATTGGTGAGATTTGTGGAAAACAACCTTTTTTTACCAAACTCATGAAAGAGATTGGGTAAATTCTGCTCATTTTGATATAATTTTCTATGCTTTTCAGGACATAAGGGCTGCTTTTTAAAATGGGATTCGTCTATTTTTGTATTAGGTACAATGAATCATGATCATTAAAAACATGCGGATATAGGTTTTCTGCAAAATCTAAAAAACGCATCCTTCACAAGAATTGATTATTCACCAACTAATGAATGGGAAAGTCATTCGTTGAAAAAAATAAAATAAAACCTGATAGCAGAATCAAACGTGTGTATACATAAACAACAATAAGCAAAAAAATAATCAGGCACAAAACTCCTCTTACATATCGGGAGTTCAACCCAAAAAAACCAATTTTCAATGAAAAGAAGAAAATTCATCAAAAACAGTGCTTTTATGCTTACCTATCTGGGCTGTGCCCCATGGATGGCAAATGGCTTTGCTGCTCAGCCTCCTGTTGTTGAAGGGGAAGAATGGAGAAATATCAATGTTTACGAAACCCACAACAAGAATCTGCGCCCCAGGGATACGGTTTTGAAAGAAGCAAAACAAAACATCGAAAAATACCGCAAAGGAAACCTGGTTCTTCAACTTCAAAACCGCAACACTTCTCTGGAGCAATTATCCGTATCTGTTGACATGAAAGAACACTTTTTCGACTGGGGATGCTCTTTTCTGAAAGAAAAAGACAACTTTAAGGATCAGGAGCGATACAGTCAGTTTTTAACAGATTTTCGATCGTTGTTTAACGCAACCACCGCCAAATGTTACTGGGATGAGCGATGGCATCAACCCATAGAAAAAGAGGAGGGAAAAAGAATTCTGGATACATTTCTGGAGGAGGTGCATACTGGTGCTGAGAATGGTTTGCGAGTAAAGGGGCATCCCGCAGTATGGACCATACCCAAAGCAATTCCTGCCTGGATGAGAAAATACGACCATAACCAAAGGGTAAAAATATGGGAGGCACATGTAAAAGACCTGGTGAAGCAAGGCGGGGATAATATACACAACTGGGATGTGGTAAATGAAATGCTTTGGGAACCTGCCATGAAAAATATCTACAATCGTCATTGGCCTCACCTGGACCCCATCGATGATATTGCCGACTATGTTGCCCGTTCCCTGCAATGGGTGAAAGAAACCAACCCCAAACCACTTAGGATTATCAACGATTACGGATTGATCAAGGATTTTAACGATCTGCAACCCGTGGCCCCTCAACGGAAAAGATACCTCCAGCTGATTGAAGCGCTCAGGGAACTGAACAACCTGCCCGATGCTATTGGATGCCAATCGCATGTGGGAACCTGGTACCACCCTGATGAAATTGTTACAGCTTTCAATGAATTGGCTAAAAGTGGCTTACCCCTGCACGTTACCGAGTTCTGGTCACGTATAGATAATTGTCCGGTAAATACAGACCACCTGAGCCAGGAAGAAAAAAACCAATTGCTCAAACAATACCTTACTGATTTTTACACGGTTGCTTTCGGACATCCTGCAGTACAACATTTAACTTACTGGGGCAATCCATTTTTTGATGCTAAAGGAAATAAAACCTTTATGTACGACACATTATATCAACTGATCAGAAATGATTGGACAACCCGGGAAACCAAAACCCTTGATGAAAACGGAAAGGTAACCTTTCATGCATTTTACGGTGATTACCTGCTAAAGATTGGTGAGGTGAAAAAAAATATATCCTTTACACCCAACGATCACAATTTAGAAAAAGTAATCGTCCTTTAACCATAAAAATCCACAAAAACATCTGATCCATTTCCATATCTACCAGCGGTTTCTCGGCAACTTTTCGTATTTTTACATTCCAGTAACTTTTTATAAAAAAAACAGCATGCATTACGATACATTGCTGTTTTTTTGTTGACTGTTTGGTAAAAAACAATCAAACATAGGTTTTTAATAACACGATAAAGAGTTAATGCGAGTTCAAAACCTGCATAAAAAATTCAAAACAACCATGAGTCATTTAAAACCTAAAATATCCATCATAGGAGTCGGGAATGTGGGAAGCACCTATGCATACACGCTCATAATCAGCAGATTAGCAAGAGAAGTGGTACTGATAGACAAAAATCAAAAACTTGCCAGAGGAATTGCCATGGATATGAACCATGGACTAAGTTTTCTTTCTCCCATTAGCATTCGCTGTGGCGAATTTCAGGATTGCGAAGATTCCGATATTGTGGTGATTACCGCCGGCGCAAACCGCAAACCCGGTCAGAGCAGAACCGATCTGGCACAAAACAATGTGGATATATTCAAGTCTATTATCCCTCAAATTACCCGCTTTGCACCTTATGCAGTGTATATTGTGGTTACAAATCCTGTGGATATCCTTACATACGTCAGTTTAAAAATTTCTGGTTTGCCCGCCGGACAAATCATCGGATCGGGTACCGTGCTCGACACTGCCCGGTTGAAATACACCATCAGCGATTATTACAAAGTAGACTCCGCCAATGTACATGCATACATCATAGGTGAACATGGCGATACCGAACTGCCCGTATGGAGCAATGCACAGATCGGGGGAATGCCTATTGAAAAGTACGGAAGAGAATATGCCGGATTGAACAACATTCAACATGACCTGGAGAAGATCTTTCACAGCGTGAAAAATGCCGGAAAGCAAATCATTGAAGCGAAAGGTGCCACCAACTACTCTATTGCATTGTCCATTCAAAAAATAAGCCGTTCCATCCTGCGAAATGAAAACTCCATTTTACCTGTTTCTACCCTGGTCAGCAATTTTTATGGGGTCAGCGATGTTTGCATCAGCATTCCCTCGCATGTTACCAGAAAGGGTGTTGATAAGTTTTTGAAGATTGAACTGAACAAAAAAGAAAAACAACAGTTCACTCATTCGGCTAACGTGCTCAAAGATATCCTCAGAAAAATTGGCTTTTAAATATTCAACCCTCAGGTTGAAAAAAAGGAATCCAAAAGATGTTCCTGCCTTTCCTTTCGTCATAAAAAGACAGGTAATTATACTTCAAAATTTTAACAGATTTAAAAACTCTGTCAAAACTGTTATCCAAATCATGATTCCACTGCGAAAACTTGTTTTCGGCAAATCTGTGATTATTTTCTTTTTTTTAAACACATTGATTATCAGGATTTAGCATCTGTGTAAATCTGTGTAATCTGTGGATAATTTACTTTTCAGAGTGGACTCAATCATAAATTGAATTCCCTGCAGGAACTCATACAGCGCTATTTTCTGTTTTGAAATCTTAAACAATTACAGGAATATTACCGTCTCATATTGTCTCAATACATCCGATTCTTTTGAAACGGAGATGGATAAAACAGGTGTTTTTTACATAAAAATACTGATGTTTTTAGCTACTAAAGATTGTACATTGCATCCTTTTTTTATAGAGCGTATCTCTGACAGCGTTAGTTTGCCAAAAAGATTTTTTTTAAAAAGAATTAAAATGAAGTTGCCGGATAAAAAACCAAAAAAGTCTGAAAAGCATTACTATCCTGCTTTTCAGACACAGAGCCAAAATCTGACAGATCAATTACTTTTTTACATATGCAAACAAATTCAGATGTCTGATATTAACAAAATCTTATAGAAATGGGTATTTACAGTAATAGCATTCAACATCTTGCCAAAAATCTCAACAAGTTAAACAACGACAGTTCGGTTCACTCTGTACTAATCATGATAGCCGATAAAACTCAAATCAAAAAAAGCGATATAAACCCTCTGCTGAAACAGTTTATCAAACCCATCATCGGGGGTGTTTTCCCTGAATTGATTGTGGACGGAAAACGGATGGAAGAAGGGATTTTGTTGCTTCCACTACCGTTTTCTTTCAAATCTCTTCTTATAGATTGCAGCAGGCAGAAAGACAACTATCTGGAATACCTGGATGAGCATTTTGCCGGAAATACAGGGAAGCACCTGTTTGTTTTTACCGATGTGCTGGCAAACCAGAAAACCGAGATCATTGAAAATCTTTACAATTACTTCGGATTAACTGTTACCTACCTGGGCGGGGGTGCTGGTTCTTTGAGTTTTCAACCAACCGATTGCATTATTAACAACCAGGGGATACATCAAAATGCCTGTGTCATTGCTTTGACTGATCACCCTGTTTCTTTGGATGCAGCGCATGGATGGTTGCCCATAAGTGAGCCCCTTAAGGTTACGGATGCATGGGACAATCTGGTGAAAAGTATTAACTGGGAACCAGCTTTTGATATCTACAAGCAAATCGTTGAAAAACACTCGGGCAAAATCCTTCAGGAAAATAACTTCTTTGATCTGGCAAAATCATACCCTCTGGGACTGATCAAACTCGATGACGAATTAATCATCAGAGACCCCATAAAAACCGAAGAAAAAAAAATGCAAATTGTTGACCGGATCAACCAGGGTGAATACATTTATATCATGCATGGAAACTTGGATTCTTTGCTGAAAGCAGCAAAAAAAGCAAAAGAGGGGGCCATCAGAAACCGAAAAGATTTTAAAAATATTTTTATGATCGATTGTATCTCAAGAGTATTGTTTATGACCGACGACTTTCAGAAAGAAATTGACATAGTAAAACACATGGATATACCTGTAAACGGGGCATTAACCATTGGCGAGATCGCCAATAATGGCAGTTCTTTCCTGGAAATTTATAACAAAACACTGGCTATTGCAACATGGTAACAGAAAAATGCAACATAAAAACGGAGATATTGCTCGAACTGGTTTTCAGCATTAAAACCAATGCTTCTGAAAAGGATATACTCAGAGAGTGCCTGCCGGTTTTTTTGCGAAAACTAAACTGTTTTATGGTGGGTGTTATGAAAAATTCTGATCATGAATTGCAGGAGCAACTTATCCTCCCTTTTGCTTTTAAAAGAAATAAATACTGGAAATCCCTTAAAAATGATATTTCCGCAGCTGCCAAAAAAGACGATTTTGGTTTGTATGAAAAGCAGGAAAAAGGAAATTTCATGTATGCTTACAAAATTGCCCATTATGGTTTTTTGATACTCGGGAAAACAAATCCACTGGATATATTACTGAAAAATGAATTGAAAGCGATTGGCAGTCATATGGGCCGAATCCTTTTACAGGCAGTTGAAAACCAGAAAAGAAAGGAAATTGAAAACAGACTGCTCAATGAAAGAAAACTTTTGCGCACCATCATTGATAATTTGCCGGTCAATATTTATTCGAAAGATAAAAAACTCAGGAAAACACTTGCCAACAAACAGGAACTAAAGCACCTGGGCGCCAAAAGCGAAACCGAAATTATTGGAAAAACCGACCACCAGCTACTGCCTCCTGAATATGCCGAAAGTGCTGAAAAAGAAGATATGCAGGTAGTAAAAGAGAAAAAAAGTATCATCAATAAAATAACCTCCATTGGCGAAAATCAATGGGCACTCATATCAAAAATACCACTGCTGAACCACAAGGGTGAAATTGAGGGATTGGTTGGCATTAGCCTGGACATAACCGGGCAAAAAGCCATGGAAGAACAACTGAGCATCTTTAAAACTTTGATCGATCATACTTCGGATGCGGTGCAAATATTAACGGAAAAAGGTAAACTTATCTACTGCAATCAAAAAGCAACTTTGCTGCTGGGGGTTGAGGTAAAACCTGGAAAGGACGTCTTTTTGTGGGATTATGATGAGGCTTATCCTAATGAGAAGAAATGGAAAAAAAGAATCACCGAATTAAAAAAGGCTGATTTTATATCCTTTGAAAGAGACAAAATAAACCGGGAAACAGGCGAAATTATTCCTTTAGAGACAACCGCAAAATATATTAAAATTAAAGGTGAGGGATTTGTGATTGGTCAGTCAAGAGACATTTCAGACCGCATAAAAGCAAAACAAGACCTGGAAGACAGTGAAAACAAACTACGCCAGATCACCGAAAACATGAATGAAGTGGTGTGGTTGAGAAACAAAGAAAACAACCAGATACTATACGTAAACCCGGCATACGAAAAAGTGTGGGAACAAAAAACCGAAAGTCTTTATAAAAATCCTCAGGCATTTTTAGATAATATTTACGAACCAGACAAAAAAAAGGTATTGGAGACTTTTAGAAATTATAAGTCTACTAAGGATTTTGCCATCGAGTATCGGATTCAGACTCCAGGGAATAAAATAAAATGGGTGCAGGCAAGCCACTTTCCTATCAAAGACAATAAAGGCAAAATAATCAGACATACTGGTGTGGCCTCAGATATCACTGAGAAAAAGAAATTTGAAGCTGAGATCATCGGTAAAGAAAAGCAATTGACCAGCATCCTGAACAACATGAAGGATGTGGTTTGGTCGGCATCCTGGCCCAAAATGGAAATGCTTTTTATTAGCCCTTCTGTTTTTGAAGTTACGGGTTATAAACCAGAAAAATTTGTAACTCAGAAAAACCTTTTATTTGATCTGCTTCACCCCAATCACGAAAGGTACTTTAAACAGGCAATTGATATGCTGCCTCACAACGAAAGAAGCAAACTGGAATACAAGATCATAACTGCAGAAGGAAAAACAAAATGGGTGAGCAATGATCTTCATTTGATCAAAAATGAAAAAGGAATTCCCGTGCGTATCGACGGTGTGATCAATGATATTTCAGAGAAAAAAAAACAGGAAGAAACTATCCGGCAGCACATCAACATGCAGGATATTATCATTAGCATTTCTTCTACTTACATCAATATAGAACTGGAAAAAGTACACGATGCCATTAACTATTCTTTGCGCGATCTGGCACAATTTGTAGGAGCCGACAGGGCGTATATTTTCGACTATGATTTCGATAAAAATACTACTTCAAATACCTATGAATGGTGCGAAAAGGACATAAAACCTGAAATCGAAAACCTGCAAAATGTTCCCCTGGAGAATATCCCAGAGTGGGTAAATAAGCATAAAAAAGGGGAATCGCTATACATCCAGGATGTATCTTCGCTACCCGACGATGGACCCTATGGCATCAAATCTATTCTGGAACCTCAGGGAATAAAAAGCATCATCACACTGCCCATGATCAGCAAAGGAGTATTGGTGGGTTTTGTGGGCTTCGATTCTGTGAAAAAACATCACCAATACACCCTCAAAGAGATCACTATGCTCCTGATTTTTGCACAAATGCTGGTGAATGTGAGGGAAAGAATTGCTTCGGATAGAAAACTCAGGGAAGCAAAAGAACAGGCAGAAGCAGCTAACAAAGCAAAATCAGAATTTCTGGCAAATATGAGCCACGAAATCCGCACCCCTATGAACGCCATACTGGGATTCAGCGAAGCACTGTATCACAAACTCGAAGCCGACAACCTGAAAAAAATGGTGAAATCAGTGCTCAGCAGCGGAAACCTGCTGCTTTCCCTGATCAACGATATTCTCGACCTCTCTAAAATTGAAGCAGGAAAACTCGAACTGTCGCCATCACCCGTTGATTTCCCCAATATTTTGCAGGAAATAAAAATGCTTTTCCAAAACAAAGCCGACAGCAAAGGACTGGAAATCAACATTATCATTGACAAAAACTTTCCTCCTGCTATTAAAATTGATGAAATAAGGATCAAACAGATCCTGTTTAATATGGTGGGAAATGCCATTAAATTTACCCACAAAGGACACATCACCATCAAAACTGAATACATTGCCAACAAAGAAATCCGCGGTGATTTAAAAATTATGATCACAGACACCGGCATCGGTATTCCAAACGATGACCAGGAAAAGATATTTGAAGTTTTCAGACAACAGTCAGGCAAAACAAACCGACAGTTTGGAGGAACCGGACTGGGACTTACCATCACCAAAAGATTGGTAGAGAAAATGAATGGAAGCATCAGTGTTGAAAGTACAGTAGGACAAGGCTCTACATTCATCATCTCAATTGCGGATGTTGAAAAAAATTTAAAACTAATCAGACAAAGAAATGATCAGGTATCTGAAATCAAAAACATCGTTTTTGATCCTGCTACAATCCTTATAGTTGATGATGTAAGAACCAATATTGAATCGGTAGAAAACCTGCTCTCTGGTTCAAACCTTCTGATATCTACTGCTGACAACGGTGAGATGGGACTGCAAGTAATCAACCAAAGCTCACCTGACCTTATTCTGCTCGATATGCGAATGCCCGGAATAGATGGATATGAACTGGCAAAAATGATCAAAAACAAACCCGATAAAAAACATATACCCATTGTTGCCTTTACAGCATCGGTTTTTAGTTCCGACAAAATAGACAATTCAGGTTTGTTTGCAGGGGTGCTTTTCAAACCCGTGAGGCGAAACGATCTGTTTGCTGAAATAAGTAAACATCTTAAACACCAAATTGCAGATGAGCAAACAAAAAAAACTGAAAAACCGGCAAAATTTGATCCCAGTAGCATACAAATAAAACCTGGTGATCTGGAAAAAGCCATTCAGGAAGTCAACGCTTCACTTTTACCCAAATGGGAAGAAATCAACGACACGCTCATTCTTTTTAGTATTGAAGAGTTTGCTGGTGATATCAAAACATTTGCCCAACGTTATCAACTGGATTTCTTAGAAAAATATGCTCAAAAACTGATCGAAGAGGTTGAATTGCTCGACCTTGATAAAATTAAAGCAACCCTGGAAGAATTCCCCTCTTTTGTAAATATTTTAACCAACTTAAAAAAATAGATAATGGACAAAAAGATCACAATTCTGATTGTTGACGACAACCATCAAAATCTGAGAGTGGTAAGCAGCTTTCTTAAAGACAAAAACTACAACCTGGCCTTGGCTACTAGCGGTGAAAAGACCCTTGAATTATTAGAGAAAATTCATACTGATTTGATTTTGCTCGACATTATGATGCCCGAAATGGATGGTCTGGAAACCTGCAGAATTTTAAAAGAAAACCCCAAAACTGCTGACATACCAGTTATATTTCTAACGGCCAAAAACCAAACCGAAGACATTGTGGAAGGATTTAAAGCCGGGGGGGTAGACTACATTACAAAACCTTTTAACCGCGAAGAACTGCTGGTGAGGATCAAAAACCATGTTGATCTGGCAAAAGCAAAAAATAAAATTATTGAAATGAACAATACACGCGACAAACTTTACTCCATTATTGCGCACGATATAAAATCACCGCTCAATTCTATCATTTTCACCTTCGATATGATCAACAACGGAATGCTAGAACCAAATAGCAGTAAGTTTACATCCATAATGAAAAACCTGGAAGTTTCTACCAAAGAAACTAAATCATTGATTGAAAACCTGCTGGAATGGACTAAATTCCAAAGTGATAACATCCGGTTTTTCCCTGCTATAAACAATATCTACAACATTGTATCTGAATGTTTCTTATTGCTTCATGCCAATGCATCTCAAAAAGAAATTAAACTTACCACGGAAGTAGATAAAAACCTCACAGGATGGTTTGATGAAATAACCATACACACTGTTTTGAGAAACCTCATCAGCAATGCCATTAAATTTTCTCATCCCGGCGGAAAAATTCTGGTGAGTGCCTCCAAAAACGATGACGATACAGTGGATATATCGGTAAAAGATAATGGAATAGGAATCAAAGAGGAAGTACGGAAAAAACTCTTTGAAACCGGCGATGTGGTTTCTACTATGGGCACTAACAACGAAAAAGGTACCGGACTGGGCATTATCCTGATAAAAGATTTTGTGAACAAGAACCAGGGTAAACTGAGGGTAAAAAGTAAACCGGGAGAGGGAACCACTATCACCATCTCATTACCGGTTAAAGAAACAATAACTACCAACGCATGAACCCACACAATATAAAAGTTTTGATCATTGACGATGATCCGGTAATACGAAATCTTTTGAAATCGGTACTGGAACAAAAACTCAGTGTTTTTCTTGCCGCTTCCCCTTCAGAAGCAATGAAGACGATGTCACGACAAAATATCGACATTGCTGTTTGCGATTTCAGACTGCCCGAAATAAATGGTATTGAATTGCTTCATGCCATTAAAGAAAAAAGCCCCGACACCGAAATGATCATGATCAGCTCCGATGCAAATATGGATACCGTAATAAAAGCGATGCGACTGGGCGTAACCGATTTTCTTCAAAAACCATTGTCGCCTCAAAACATCTGGATGGCAATAGAAAGAACACAAAAATATGCCCGGATAAAAGATCAGCTTCAAAAGACAAACAACAAAAACAAGTATCTGAACAAACAGTTAGATGAGCAACTGGGAAATACCATCATCGGTGAAAACAAAATGATCAAAGAAGTAATGGAACAAATGGAGATGGTGGCACAAACGCCCGACACCTCCGTTTTGATCATTGGTGAAAGCGGAACAGGTAAAGAACTGGTTGCAAGAGGAATACACAACCTCAGCAGCAGAAAAAACGAATTCTTCGGTGCAGTGAACATGTCGGCAGTACCCGAATCGCTATTCGAAAGCGAATTTTTCGGATATAAAAAAGGTAGCTTCACCGGTGCCAACCAGGATAAAGCAGGGTGGTTTGAAACCGCTAACGGCGGATCGCTCTTTTTTGATGAAATTGGCGACATGGATTTGCAACTACAGGTTAAACTCCTCAGAGTTCTCGAAGACAGAACTTTCGTAAAAATCGGAACACAAAAACCCAAAGAATTTGACATCAGATTTATTGCGGCTACCAACAAACCAATAGAAGAAATCTCTGCAGGGAAAACATTCCGACTCGATCTTTTTCACAGACTCGGTACATTCATCATCACTCTTCCACCTTTAAGGGAAAGAAGAGAAGACATAGGGATACTAACACAGTATTTTGTGAAAACACTCGGTGAAAAAATGGGCAAAAGAGACCTTTACTTAAACCAGGATTCTTTAAAAATGCTCAATGAATATAATTTTCCGGGAAACATCAGAGAACTGAAAAACCTGATTGAGAGAGCCATCATTCTCTGCAGAGATCATGAACTGAAACCCGCACATTTTGCCATCAACACATCACAAAAGAATTGGGAACCTCCAAATGAAAACCACACTCACCAAACCTTCAATCTGGAGCAAATTGAAAAAAACACCATCATCCAGGCACTTCAAAAAACAAACTACAACAAATCTGAAGCTGCCAAATTGCTTAATCTCGATTGGAACGCTCTGTTCAGACGAATTAAAAAATACCAGATAACCATACCAAAATAAAGATTTAGTTGCTACTTCATTGATTCAATCGATAGAACGAATACATCACCATTTCCGAAGAAAATTGTATTCGAAACCGAAGAAACATTAGAAAATAAATACATCGGTAAAATTATATTGATTTGATTTTATGTGATTTACAAATAATGGCACACTTCGTGATTTGCCTTGAACCATTAATGTAACAAAAAATAAAATAATGAAAAATATAAAATTAACTCAACTATTATCGCTTTTTTTTCTCATTGGTTTTTCTTCTTGTCTGCAGGAGCAAATTGAAAATGGAGACCTTCAAGGTGATCCTGGCGAATATGAAGGATTTGATTTTGCCACCGTTAAGCAGTACGAAATTAACATACACCTGCGCAATCCCCAAGATGAAAGCAGTAAAGGAGTATATGCAGAACTCTATACAGCAAATCCCCTCAACGAAATGGGTATCGTAAACGAAGAAGCGCAAAAAAATCTCATATTTAAAGGCATAAGCAATTCGGAAGGAATTATCCACACCACTATCAACCCTGCCAGCCGTTTCGACAGTTTGTATGTGCTGGTAAAACACACCGGATTCCCTACCCTCACCACCGTAGCACTCAACAACGATATTCTGGATATTTATCCGGGAGCAACAATGGAAGAACGCAACAACCAGGAGCAAAATGCACCAATGCCCAAATCTTTGGCACTACCCCAACAGGTAGACGAATATTATGTATTGGGTGAATGGGCATATTACACCGGTTATCCCTATTATTTGGATGAACCGGATCAGGTAAGCCAGGAACTGCTGGAAGACATTAACGCATCCTTACCGGAAGGATCAGAACTGCCGGCAACACACCCCCAGTATCTGTCAAATGCTGCTGAAACCAATCTGGTTTTGATTGAGGATGCCGAAGTGTGGGTTACTTTTGTCCATGAAGGAGCAGGATATAAAAACGCCCTGGGTTATTACACCTATCCTACCGGAAATCCACCGGCCAGCAAAGAAGATATCGAGGATATGACCATCATTTTCCCCAATGCTTCTTACTACGGATCAGGCGGAAACCTGATGACCGGCGACAAAGTTCAACTTATGTATCTTGACCCGGAAACCAATCTCTTCGATCCTGTTTTTCCTGATGGAATTACTATAGGATGGTTTCTCATTGCCAATGCTTTTCAATTCGGATCGGTGGATTATGGATACTACACTCATTTTTCAAATTCATACCTCAATGTAGAAGAAGACCCTGATCTGCAAAAACACAATGTATTGCTCTACGATGAACCCAGAGAACTCATGATCATTGGTTTTGAAGACGTTAGACGCGATGAAAGGAGCGATGAAGATTTTAATGATGCTGTCTTTTATTCTACCGTTACCCCCTTTACCGCCGTTCAAAAAGACATTTACCAGCCCATTGATTCACCTGAAGACACTGATAATGATGGCGTTTCGGATGTTTTTGACGATTACCCCGAAGACCCAGACAGATCCTTTGATTATCAATATCCTGCAGAAGAATCCTTCGGTTCCCTCGTTTTCGAAGACCTGTGGCCAGGAAAAGGAGATTACGATTTCAACGACATGGTAATTGATTACAATTTCAAACATATTGCCAACCCACGCAACGAAATCATGGAAATGGAGGTTTCCGTGGTATTGAGAGCCATTGGCGCTTCCTACAAAAACGGTTTTGGTTTTTCACTCAACACCAACCCTGAAAATATACTCGAAATAACCGGCACCAGAATAACGGACGACTATATCACCTTTAACAACAACGGGACAGAAGCCAATCAATCACTGGCAACCATCATTGCTTTTGATAATGCATTTGAAATAATGCCACATCCCGGCGGAGGATCGGGTATCAATACCACTACCGGACAACCTTTTGTAACGCCCGATACCATGCGCATCAGTATCACCTTTGAAAACCCTTTGCCGGCTGAACAATTAGATGCAGCGCCTTACAACCCCTTTATCATCGTAAATCAAAACAGGGGAAAAGAGGTGCATCTGCCCATGCATCCTCCCACCGACCTTGCCGATACGGATCTGTTTTCCACAAGACAAGACAAATCAGATCCTGAGCAACAAAAATATTATGTGGCGGATGAATTGCTGCCATGGGCACTCAACATTCCCGAAAAATTCATCTACCCACAGGAAAAAAATGACATTACAAAAGCTTACAATATGTTTCAATTGTGGGCAAAAAGCCAGGGATCATCTTACCCCGACTGGTACAGAGACAAACCCGGATATAAAAATAACGCACTATTGTTTTATGAACCCGAAGACTAATTTAAAAACATATATAACCATAATGATTTTTCAACAGGTTGCTAAGCAGCAACCTGTTTCCTGCATGCTTAGAAAAATAATTCCCAAAAATGAACCGAGCCACAACAATAGTATTGACACACACGGATGATTAAATTTCGTGGCTTGGACAAAAACACAAAACCGGTTTTTTGGCGAGATCCATCTGACCGAATTAATCAAATTATAAACAAATAAAAAAATTCTCATATGAAAACAAAAATCCTGCTTGTAGATGACAAAAATGAATTCAGAACATTACTCAAAGTAATGCTTGAAAAAGAATTCGAGATCCGCGATGCTTTTAATGGCGCCAATGCCCTGGAAGTACTTAATGACGGATTCGAACCCGACCTGATCGTTACCGACCTGATGATGCCCGATGTGGATGGCAAATCTTTTGTAACCCAATTAAAATCCAGTGGTCTTTACAAAGACATTCCTGTTATCGTGCTCTCCAGCATTGATAAAAGTATGGAAAAAATTGAACTGCTCAAACTGGGAGCTGATGACTACCTTATCAAACCTTTCAACCCTTCTGAATTACTTGTGCGAATCGAAAACGTGCTGGCACGAAAAATTGCCTGACAAATGGTATATTCATACTATCAGGTCTTTGCAAAAACCTGATTTGAGTTGAACTGATGTATTTTTCAATCTTAAACCCATTTCATTCATTTTAAACCGACAAGGATGAAGTATATCGTAATATCTGATAACCAGGAGATTATCCAAAAAATAAAGGATGGATCGGTTGAAACCACTGTTATTAAAAAAAAATCAACAACCAGCTTCATTGATAAATTGCAGGCGCAGAAAAAAACAGATGCTGTGATATTCCAAACCAACGGAGCATCGCCAACGGAAACAGAGCAAATAAGACTGATAAGGGCAAACATACCCGGAAAAACAAGTCTTTTCCTGATCAGTAATGATGCAAAACCATACAAAAAACTGGTTAAAGAGGGTGTTGAGGACATTTTCGAACCAGAATTTCGTTTTGCCGACCTGCAAAATAGGGCAGAGTTTGCCCAAAAACAGAAAAACAAACCAAAGTATATTCACCCTGGCAATTATCAGTGGAAAGGACTTCCGCTTTGGAAAAGAACGATGGATATCATCCTTTCACTGACAGGCATCATCTTGCTATCACCACTTTTTATTCTGATTGCCATTGCTATACGCCTGGAATCGAAAGGAAAGGTGTTTTATGCTGCCAAAAGAGTGGGTACTGCATACCACATATTCCCCTTCTACAAATTCCGGTCTATGTATATGGATGCCGACAAAAGGGTGGATGCACTGATGAAGCAAAACCAATATGGCGGCGAAAAGATACTGGACAAGGAGATGGAACAGATGCAGGCACTGAAAAATGATAAGCGTGAAGATGATGTTATGCTCATGAATGAAGACGATTTTATGCCAGAGGCCGAATTCCTGGAGCAGAAAAAAAGCAAGGAAGAAAACGCCTTTTTCAAAATGGCCAACGACCCGCGCATCACCAAAGTGGGAAAATTCATCCGCAACACCAGCATCGATGAATTGCCCCAACTCTTCAACATCCTCAAAGGTGATATGTCGGTGGTGGGCAACCGCCCCCTGCCACTTTACGAGGCAGAACTTCTTACCAACAACGAATGGAGCCAACGTTTCCTCGCACCTGCAGGCCTTACCGGACTATGGCAGGTGACAACCCGCGGAAAAGGTAAAAAACTATCTGCCGACGAACGAAAACAACTCGACATCGACTACGCCAACAATTATAACTTCTGGGGTGATGTGATGATCATCCTCAAAACCATTCCTGCGCTGTTGCAGGAGGAAAATGTGTGAAAATGATTGAGAAAAGTTGAAACGAGGTTGAGATGTTGAATCCTTGAAAGCTATTGAATAACGATTAGGTTTACAAGGCGATACTAAAAAAAGCAAAAGCAATGAAAAAAATAGGGATCATTACGATAGTTGACTATGTGAATTATGGCAACAGACTACAGAACTA
>CAYPFV010000060.1:0-16553 GCA_964410015.1 uncultured Bacteroidales bacterium | reverse complement strand
ATGAAAAGAGACAAATATTATAAAAACCTCGGAAAGAAAAAAAATGAGCAAACTGTAAATGTTTAGTAAACTTTATTTATTTTGCAGGTTTATTATTCTTTAATTTAATATTAATGATAAATAAATAATTAAATAAAGTTTACAAACCATAAAAAAAATCAATGAAATGAAAAAAGTATTTATTCTTTTATTATTTGTGTTTTTTAACTTTCAGAGTTTTGCTCAACTCAAATTAGATGCTGAAATTCGTTCGCGCGCTGAATTCAGAAGAGGTTACAGACAATTACCTGCTCCCGACCAAAAAGCTGCAGGCCTGTTAAGTCAAAGAACAAGACTCAATGTTCATCACCAATTTGACAAAGTTACCTCTTATATATCCTTTCAGGATGTAAGAATTTTTGGAGAAGAAATGCAAAAAGTTGATGTCCCTTCCACCACGCTGCACGAAGGATGGGTTGAACTTCAGGCAAATGAGAATCTCTTTTTTAAAGTTGGAAGGCAAGAAGTAAATTATGATAACGGAAGGTTTATTGCCAATAATAACTGGAACGATAACGCCCAAAAACATGATCTGGTTCTGCTTAAATGGCAAAACGACAAAAATCAGCACATTCATTTTGCTACTGCATTCAATCAGGACAACTCCCAATTATTCGGAACGGAGTATAATATTAATAATTACAAGTATATGAATTTCCTGCACGCTCATTCGCCCATCAACGATAAAGGTAGCATTTCATTACTGGGTATTGCTGATGCTTTTGAAAATGATAACAATAGCGAATTATTATATATGAGAGGCACATACTCTGCCTTCTTGAAATACGATTTTAATGCCGTTGACCTGATGTTTAACCCTGCTTTTCAAAATGGAAAAACACCTCAAGGACAGGATATAGCCGCTTACTATTTTAGTCTTGAGATAGGATCATCTATGATTGAAAACTACAGATATTTGCTTGGGTTTGAATTATTCTCCGGAAATGATGGAGAAGATTTCGAGGATGACAAATTCAGGGCTTTTGATCCCACACATGGTTATGGACACGCACCCAATGGGTATATGGACTATTTTCTTAATTTTCCGGTAAACACATTAGGGGCAGGTCTTTTTAATCTTTATTTCAAAAATACTGTAAATATTACACCCAAAGTATTGATCAATCTCGATATACATGCTTTTTTTCTGGCCAATAATTTAGTAAGTTATAACGTTGATTTAATGCAATCAGAAACCATTGATAAGTATCTTGGATTAGAACCCGATCTAACGGTTTTTTATAAATTCAATGATTTCACACGGTTAGATTTTGGATATTCTTTTATGCTCGCAACAGAAAGTATGGAAGTAATAAAAGGCGGCGAGAATGGTGACAAAGATGAATGGGCACACTGGGCCTACGTTATGCTCACTGTTAAACCCAAAATTTTTGGTTTTTAATCGTCCGGTATATCATTTCATCGCCCCGTTTAATTTATGAATTAAAATTTTACTAATTGTATCACACTACTAAAACTTTGAAACTATGAGTGAAAACAAAAATTCCACTGTGGTTAAATCGTACCTTTCTTTTGAACTGGGCGATGAAATGTTTGCTGCCGACGTAAGCAAAGTATTGGAAATTCTCGAATTGCGTCCCATAACAAAAGTACCCCGTTCTCCATCTTATATGCGCGGTGTTATTAATCTAAGGGGCAATGTATTACCCGTTCTGGATACAAGGGTTAAGTTTGGTATCAAAGCAAAAGAAGACACTGTTGATACCTGTATTGTCGTACTCAATGTAATGATGGAAGGGGAAAAACTTACACTGGGAGCCCTGGTGGATTCTGTGGAGGAAGTTCTGGAACTAACTGATGGCGATATTGAACCTCCTCCAACCATTGGAAGCAAATTTAATCCTGAATATTTACACGGTATGGTAAAAATGGACGATGTCTTCATTATGGTTCTCAATGTAGATAAAGTCTTTTCAACCGAAGAACTGGTATTTGTTCAGGATACAACTGAAAAAACAGCTGAAACACCAGTAAAAGAAGCAACCGGATAAATCCTGGGTAGTTGTGAATGTATTATTTTCCCAATTTTTTAGCATGCTTAAATTGTTTCCCGGAAAACCAAAAATAGTCCTTTAAAAATGGTTTATTTTTTTACGTGATATCTTTTTCCCACACAATTTCTCTTTAACATTATTTTAAATCATAAAATTATGAACCGAGCAATGACAAAATTTTGGACACACACGCACATGATTATAATGCGCGGCATGTAAAGCATGCAGTCAGACTGTTAGCGAGCTCCATCTGACCGAATTAATCAAATTATAAACAGATGAAATTTAAGTACTTAAAGATCGGAACCAAAATTTTGACAGGATTTATGATCGTTTTGCTTACACCGGTCGTAAATGGAGTAATTTGGTATTTGGGAATTAAGAATTGTTGCCTCTTCTTTTCATGCAATATCTGATGTAAGAATGCTTAATATTCATTATCACAGATACCAACAGCGAAGAACTCGCCAGCCATGCCAATTAATCACTTGAAATGGTATCTTACTTTAAACCGGATCAGAAACGTGCTACAGCATAAACAATAAAACAAAAAAGTAACACACTGTAAAACCTGTTTCGAAATTTGACTCAGAAATTTTTGATCAATCCAAACATAATAATCAACATCAGAAAATACCGAAAAACAGAGTGAAACTTGAAAAGAACGGTGTATGGTTTACTAAGGGTATTATAATGCCAGTGATGATGATTTCGATAAATTCTGATTACTTAAAAGGAAGTCTTCAGGGATTATTGACAGATTGAATGAGTTTTGGAATAATTAGTGAAAATGGTAGAAGTTTTTTGACAGAAAAAAAAAGGATTCAATCCCTGGATTATTAAATAAAATTGCATTAAGATAAATCGTAGTTTCCTAATTCTTGCAAACAAGTTTTTATTTTCTATTCATTAAAAAACATTAATTATGCGTTTCAATACTATTAAAGCCCGTATTCTTACACCTGTAACCATTATTGCAGGTATTTTAGGGATTGCTGCCTTTTTTATTATCAACAGCATCAATCAAAATAAGATCAGTAACATTGCCCGGGAAGATAGTGAGGCCTTTCAGAAAGTATTTCTGCAGCAAATCGAATCTATCAGCGATCAGGCACTTGCTGTATCTGCTGGTTTTGCCAGTCTCGAAGGATTGGATGCCGCCTATGCCATCGAAAATGATGAACGTGGTCGGGATACGCTTAAAACCATGGTGAGTGACTACATACAATCAATGAAAAATATTACCGGGTATACAGATGCACTCAACATACATTTCCACAAACCTCCGGCTCAAAGCTTTTTACGTACATGGCGGCCCAAAGGTGATGGTGATGGTGGCGACGATCTTTCCTCATTTCGCTTTTCTGTTTTAAAAATATCTGAAACACAAAAACCTGTAAAGGGTATTGAAATAGGCAGGGGTGGTTTTGTCATCAGAGGCATCAGCCCCATATTCGACAAAAACAGATACATAGGTTCTACAGAAAGTCTGTTTCCTTTTAACCAGCTCATATCTCAAATGGTACTAGCACATAATGAGCATCTTATGGTTTTCCTGGATGACAAGTCTGCTGAAATTGCATGGGAACTTAAAGAGAATGAAAAAGTAGGTAGTTTCACATTTGTTACTTCTGATGAGGTTTACAACATCAGCAATTTAGAGGAAAAACACCTTTCTGCCGGGCAAAATCAGTCGTTTTTTGAGATTGACGGTAAACAGGCCATCACCACATTTCCTTTACCCGATTTTAATGGAGAGCCTTGCGGCGTTGTTTATTATTCAAAAGACCTGGACGAAATAATTGCCGATGAAAACAGAGCAATGCTATCATTTCTGGGAATTCTTATTTTTACTCTTGCAGGTATGTTTCTGGTTATTTTCTATATAAGTGCCAATTATATTTCTGCACCACTAAACAAACTCAATCATACTTTTCAAAAAGTAGCCCAGGGCGATCTTGATGTATCGGTTGATATCAATCAGAATGATGAAATAGGCAGAGTAGGTAAGCATCTCAACGAGATGCTATCGCGTATCCGGGAGATTATATTATCGGTTATAAACGTTTCCGAAGGATTAAGTTCCTCCAGTAATCAGTTGAAGGGTGTATCTTCAGAAGTAAGTGAAGGAGCATCTTTGCAAGCGTCATCGGTAGAAGAGGTATCTACCTCTATGGAAGAAATGGCGGCTAATATTCAACAAAACACCGATAATGCCAGACAAACCGAAAAAATTACGCTTCAGGCAGCCAATGGTGTTGTAGAAGGCAGCAAAGCTACCGATGATTCCATAAAAGTGATGAGAGATATTGCCGATAAAATTTCTATCATTGGTGAAATATCCAGGCAAACCAACATTCTGGCACTCAATGCTGCCGTTGAAGCAGCTCGTGCTGGAGAACATGGCAAAGGATTTGCCGTGGTAGCAGGCGAGGTAAGAAAACTGGCCGAAAGATCGCAGGTTGCTGCCAATGAGATTGAAAAACTATCCAGTTCAGGAGTATCTATTTCTGAAAAAGCAGGAAAAAAATTATCTGCAATCGTACCTGAAATTGAAAAAACAGCACAACTCATTCAGGAAATCGCTGCTGCAAGCATTGAACAAAATTCAGGTGCTGATCAGGTAAACAGCGCTGTGCAACAGCTCAACAACGTGACTCAACAAAATGCCGCCGCCAGTGAGGAAATGGCTTCCAGCAGCGATGAACTTTCGAAGCAAGCAGATCAACTGCAGCAAATGGTGGCATTCTTTAAAGTAACAAAAGATAAAAAAGACACTGAAAATTATTCACATGAAAGAAAACAGCATAAAAAAAATGGAAATGCTAATGGATATGGAAATAATTGGAATGGGCATCGATCCGAATCGTTACTAACAGCAGATGATGCGAACATTTGAACGAATGGCACAACCTGAAAACCCAAACACTATGTTAAAACAATAATCTATGAATATGACTGTAAAAGAATACGCAAACATTGATCTTATTGATCAGGAAACCATGAATATGCTTCAGGAATACGCTAAAGGCAACCCCGAACTGGTTACTGATATCATTGATTCTTTTGTTCCCGAAGCACAGGAATTGATTTCCAAAATTAAAAATGCCATCCATTCAGAGGATATTGAACTCCTGCGTAGCAGTGTGCACTCTTTATCTGGTATAAGTGGGTCAATAGGGGCTTCGCAATTGCGTGCCATGGCTTCTGACAGCGAAAATGCCATTAAAGAAGGAGCGCATGAAAAGGCGATTTTGCTGGCTACACAAATTCCTGACGCTTATCAGGAATTGATAAACCTGTTGGAAAATCTTTAAGTTTTTTGAAAAAAAGTATTACTCTAAAAGAAGATGGTATGGTGAAGCAAAAGGTTCTCATTGTAGAAGATGATATGATTATCGCCAATTTTATCAAAAGTAAATTGGAGGATATGGGCTTCAACGTGCTTGATAAGATAAGGACTGGAGAAGAAGCTTTGGAAAAAACTTCCCGGTTATCTCCAGACTTGATTCTCATGGATGTTATTTTGCCCGGCAAAATAGATGGCATCTATTGCGTGGAACAAATAAGAAAGTACCTTGATATACCTGTTGTATATCTTACAGCAAGTTCCGATAGCGAAACCATTGAAAGATTGATGAAAACAGAACCCAATGGGTTTCTTATCAAACCTTTTGATGAAAGGGTATTGGCTTCTGCCATACAAATTGCTATTTTCAGACATAAAACCAAGAAAGAACTTCTGCAGGCCAAAGAAGCCTTGCGAACAACCATCGAATCTATTGATGATATGGTTTTTGGTCTTAGCACGAATGGAAATTTTGTTCAAACTTTTCCCAAAGAAAAGTATGAAAGATTTGATTGCTTTCATCATGTAAAGATATTTGGGAAAAACATTGAGGATGTTTTTCCGCCAAAAATATCTGAAGGAATGATCAGATGCATCCAGAAAGTTCTGGAATCCCAAAAATCCCAGAATTTCGAGTTTTCGCTAATGAATGAAAATAATCTGTTCTGGTTTAATGCCAAATTTACTATACGTAAAAATGAGAAAAGTAAAGTTGACGGACTTACCATGGTTGTTTCGGACATTACAAGTGATAAAGTAATACATGATGAACTTTTGGTAAGCCAGGAAAAACTTACTGAAGCACAAAATATAGCAAAACTTGGTAATTGTGATATTTATTTCCATGAGAAGCAATACGTTTACAACGATATCTTTTTTGAAATCCTGGATATTCAAAACCCGGGAGAAAAGAATGCTTTTACAGAAGAAAGCATGATGCAAATCATACACCCTGATGACAGAAATCGTTACAGGTTGTACCGAAAGAAACTTATCGCTGACCATAGAAACGATTTCTCCATTGATTTCCGAATAATTGACAAAAGTTCACAGATAAGGTATATCCATTCGGCAGGTAAAATTTTTTACGATAACCAAAACCAGCCAACCCGTATGATTATGACCATACAGGATGTTTCCTGGCAAAAGAAAAATGAAAAAATTATCCATGATATGGAAATTGTCAGGAAAACTACGGATATGAAGCAGCGTTTTTTTGCCAAATTAAGCCATGAAATACGTAATCCTATTGGAGGAATTGTAGGTCTATTGCATCTGATAGAAAAAACCGATCTGAGTGAAACCCAAAAAGATTATCTTGAAGCCTTGAAAACCTCTTCCGATACTTTGCTGAGTTTGGTTAATGATGTATTGGATTTCACCAAAATAGAATCAGGGATGATGAAAGTAAAAAACACAACTTTCAACATCAGAGAAATCATAAAAAATCTAAGCATATTCTTTTCGGCAAAGGTTGATCAAACAAACATTAAAGTCTGTTTTGAGATTGATGACAGAATACCCAATTATATTACGGCTGATGAGAACAAAATTGTACAGGTCATATCCAATCTTTTTACCAATGCCATAAAATATACCAACAAAGGACACATCAAAATTATCGCAAACCTGCTCAAACAATACAAGGATGGATTTACACTGGAAATAAAAGTAGAAGACACAGGCATTGGCATCAGTGATATTGATCAGCAAAAACTTTTCAAAGAATTTACACAACTCGAAAACCAGAATACTGGAGCATATAAGGGAACAGGATTAGGATTGAGCATCAGCAAACAGCTTGTGGAATTAATGGATGGTGAGATTTTCCTTGCAAGTGAACCTGATAAAGGAAGTACTTTTACTTTTCATATCCCGGTAAGAAATGCTGATCCTGAGCAAATAAAAGAACATACGGTAGAAATTGCGAAAAATAACCAGCTAAAACTTTCGGTACTTTTAGTAGAAGATATGAAAGTAAACCAAAAGGTTATAAAACTTATGCTCGAAGAGATCGGTTGCAGGGTTGATCTTGCTTCTAATGGAGCCGAAGCCATTGAAATGCTTAAAGAATCGAAGGTTAGCGCTTTTGATATTTTCCCCGATATGCATTATGATGTTATTCTGATGGACCATCAGATGCCGGTTATGGATGGGGTTACTGCGCTTCATCATCTAAAGAAAGACCTTGATAATCTTCCTGTTATCATTGTCCTTACCGCCGACGAATCTTTTGCTCATGATAACAAATACCGCCTTGAGGGTTTCGATGATTACCTGATAAAACCCGTAAAACCTAACCATCTGATAGAAACCCTAACGAAATGGAAAGAGAAAATTGATGCCGGAAAGGATCATCAAAAACTAAAATTGTTTACAAAACAGGATATTAATGCTAAACCAGTTATAAATAAAAGCACAATAAATCATATATTAAAAACCGCCCAGGAAAGCAGATTTGATGTACAAAAACTTTTCGATTCATTTATGGCAGATATGGAAGTGATTTACGAAAAAACCCTTACTGCCCTGGAGATGAATGATTACAACGCATTGAACCTCATTGTTCTTTCCATTAAAGGACTTTCGGGAAACATAGGTGCCTCACAGTTACATGCCACAGCAAAACTAATTGACAGATACCTGAGGAATGAAAAATTTGAGGAAGCCAAAAATTTAATTCCCTTTTTGGCAGAAAAATATGCTGTTTTTAAAAGTAAAATTGAATCAGATTTTTTCGAAAAATCAATCCTTGAGAAAAAATCTTAATAAAGATTTTTATTTTCAAAATAATTTTTATAATTACAGGTTTAAAAATGGAAAACAAATTTTCGCACACGCTTTTTGTGCACCATTAATATATTGTTTTATTTCTCAATATTAAAGAAAGATGAATGATACTCCTTCTGCTGAAAGCACCAATGATTCTGTAAACACACTTTCAGCTATTTATAAAATAAAAATGCCCGATAGTATTTTCGAACGTTTGAGCAGTTTTATTTATAAAGAATATGGAATTAAAATGCCTCCCGCCAAAAAGGTAATGCTGCAAAGTCGTTTGCAAAGAAGGTTGAGGGATATGAAAATGTCCTCTTATGAAGAATACTGTGATTTTGTTTTCAGTAAAGAGGGGGAGGCAATGGAACTGGTTCATATGATTGATGTGGTTACCACGAATAAAACTGATTTTTTCAGAGAACCAGCTCACTTCGATTTTCTCAAAAATACGGTATTACCCGATTTTATCCATAAAAATAAACTTAATAACACACTAAAAGTTTGGAGTGCAGGATGTTCGAGCGGAGAAGAGGTTTATACCCTTGCAATGGTAATCTCTGAATTTTCAAAAAACCAACACAAAATTGATTATTCGATTTTTGGTACCGACATCTCTTCAAGAATTCTCAAAAGAGCCATTGATGCAGTTTATCATCAGGATAAAATTATTAACATTCCCATGGAAATCAAAAAAAAGTATTTTCTCAGATCGAAAGACAGGGAAAAACCACAGGTAAGAGTTGTAGCTGAATTGCGAAACAAATGCTCTTATCAGCGATTGAATTTTATGGATGAAAAATATCCAATAAAAGAAGATTTTGATGTTATTTTTTGTCGCAACGTATTAATTTATTTTGACAGGCAAACCCAACAAGCAGTTATCAATAAAATTTGCCGGAATCTGAAAAGCGGTGGGTATTTCTTTCTCGGACACAGCGAATCCATTACCGGAATGAATGTGCCTCTTGTGCAATTAAAACCAACTGTTTTCATGAAAGTTTAACATGCTGGTGCAATTTTTCAGAACTAATCTCTGTATTGACGAAAAACATAACTGCAACAGATCTGCCTGTTTTACGATAATCAACAACTCCTTTAACTATTATTTCAAAACACAAACAAAAGAAAAATATAAATTAATGCTATATGTATAAAATTACCGATGAGGAACTACTGAAAGAACTTGAGAAAAGATTCAGTGAAAACAAAAAATCCATCACCGAGCTGAAAAAACTAACCCAACAATTAAAAGATGTAAATGCCCGATTGGAGGAGTCGGAATCACTCAAGAGTCATTTTATTTCTAACATTACCAACGAGATCATCAACCCTTTTGCAGCCATTTTAGGATTGAGCCGCAATATCCTTGATGTTAAAAAAGAAGATTGGAATAAAGTGATCTCTATGGTGCAACTAATCCATTCAGAAGCATTTCACCTTGATTTTCAGTTGAAAAATATTTTTGCCGCAGCTAAACTTGAAGCCGGCGAATGGATGCCGGAGATCGTGAAGGTGGATATTTTTCAAATGATTGAAAACTTGGTGGAAACCTTTAAATATGAAGCAAAGAAAAAAGGTATTACTTTTTTGGTAGAATCAGACATTGAAGAAGGCGGTGAAAATCGTTTTTATTTCTATACCGATGCCGAAAAATTAAAGATCATCCTAGCTAATTTGATCAGTAATGCAGTAAATTTTAATCACAACGAAAAAAAAATCATATTAAAGGTTTGGTTACAAGAAACCAAATTATGTATATCGGTGACTGACCATGGGGTAGGGGTATCGGAAATAAATAAAAAAATAATTTTCGACCGGTTTAAAAGATTAGATACCGGCATCAACTCCATCAAACGCGGACATGGTCTGGGTTTGTCTGTAAACAAAGCAATTCTCGATCTGCTCAATGGTTCTATAGATATTGAAAGTTATCCAAACAAAAAAACCACCTTTACGGTTTGCTTGCCCCCGGGAGAAGTTCCTGATAACGACACATCCGGATCAAGTGACGGAAATGAATTTTTATTCGATGATGATAGTAGCGAAATGTTTTAACTGTTGACCGGATGGAACTAAAAACTCACTTTTTGTACCCCTCTACTCTTTTTGCCAGCAAAACACCCTACCTGGTAAATACAATACTGGGCTCGTGTGTGGCGGTTTGTATGTACGATCCGGTTCTGAAAATAGGAGGTATTAATCATTACATGCTGCCTCTATGGAATGGTGAAGGTTTGGCCTCACCCAAATATGGCAATATTGCTATTGAAAAATTACTGGAAAAGATGATTGCTAATGGTTCAAAAAAATCAAACATTATAGCCAAAATATTTGGTGGAGGAGAGGTGATTGACACCAATATTTCTCAGTTTCACATAGGTGAAAGAAATATTTTAATTGCTCAGCAGGTTTTAAAAGAATTGAACATCAGGATTTCGGGCCAGAGTCTGGGAGGCAAAAACGGTCGAAAGATTCAGTTTAATACAGGCACAGGAGCAGTATTGCAAAAAATTATTCCCAAAGGCTCGGCAGGTTAAGATGCGCTTGCTTCCTGAATATGTTTGCCTGATGTGTGTATAAATTCTAAACGATTCTAAATTTATTCGAATGACTTCAAAAGATAAAATTAAAGTGTTGATCGTAGACGATTCTGCTGTGGTAAGACAAGCGCTTACTACCGTATTCTCTTCGGATAAAGAACTTGAGGTTATTGGTACTGCAGCTGATCCATTTTATGCAGCACAAAAAATTCAGAAAGAAGTGCCGGATGTAATTACACTGGACATTGAGATGCCGCGTATGGATGGGATTACGTTTCTGAAAAAAATTATGCAGCAACATCCAATTCCGGTTGTTATTATTTCAAGCTTAACGGCATCTGGCACCGAAACAGCATTGAGAGCACTTGAGGTGGGAGCGGTAGAGATTATTACAAAACCACAATTATCAACCAGAGAGTTTTATGAAGAGTCAAGAATCAGACTATGTGATGTGGTAAAAGCATCTGCGAGGGCAAAAATCAACAAAAATAAAAAACATTTTTCTGCTGAAAACACCAAAACAGTGGAACCCAAATATTCTGCAGATGTAATGATGCCTGCATCTTTTACAAAAAACCAAAGTATGATCAAAACCACTGAGATGGTCATTGCCATAGGGGCATCAACAGGGGGTACAGAAGCACTGAAAGAATTACTTGAAATACTTCCTGCCGACTCTCCGGGTATTGTAATCGTGCAGCATATGCCAGAGGTTTTTACCAGAAGTTTTGCCCAAAGACTGGATGAACTTTGCAAAATTACTGTCAAAGAGGCCGAAAATGGTGATAGCGTGATCAGAGGACGCGCACTTATTGCCCCGGGTAACAAGCATACACTGCTCAAAAGAAGCGGTGCCAAATACTATGTGGAAGTAAAAGATGGCCCCCTGGTGAACCGGCACCGTCCTTCAGCAGATGTTTTGTTCCGGTCTACCGCCAGGTATGCTGGCCGGAATGCATTGGGGATTATTATGACCGGTATGGGCGCTGACGGTGCAAAAGGATTGCTGGAAATGAAGCAATCGGGTGCCAAAACTGCTGCACAAGACGAAAAATCGTGTGTGGTTTTTGGAATGCCCAGAGAAGCAATTAAACTAAATGCTGTTGATAAGGTTCTACCTCTCAATAAAATGGCCGATTTTATCAAAAAACAATGGTAAATATTTTTATATAACTAATTGTTTTATGTAATAAATACCTGTCAGAACATAATAAAAAATACGCAGATTGTTTACGTAATTTACGGAAATAGATTTTACTTGTTTAAATATATCTTTAAGTGATAAACCGGACAATGAAAATATGAGTAAAATACTCACGCTTCATTGCAGTTGGTAACAAGGTAAAAAAAAGGAAGAGCATATTATTGGCGGATTCTCATAAAAAAACCTGAGAACCCAACTAAATAAATAATAAACAAATCAATAGTTTATATTAATCCAATTTTTACTTGACATACAAAAGGGTTCGTATGCTATATAACAAACAAAAAACTTTCATTCAAAAACAAAAAAATAAGCCTTTTAAAAGAGTGAATGAGCCTGTTGTGATGATATTTAATCCTCACTTATATCAACAAACCAGCAAAAAATTTTACGAAAACAAAAATACGCTCCGGATTCAGAAAGCCATAAACCAATATGCTTTGGAAATTGATCAGGTGTCCTTAGCTGATCTGCCTTCCTATATCATTGAAAAGGCTACAAGTATTTTTAATGTTAAATTTGCTTTCACAACCCATTTTAACTCTTCAGAAAACTCATTTTCTTTTGCTGATACCAATTTAAAACAAAATGTAATTGATGAAATTTTCCAAAGTACCGGATTAAATATTTTTGACTCAAAAATTAAAATACAACCTGAAGATTTGAATAGCATCCAAAGAGATAAAATCTTTTTCTTTCCTTCAGTTTATGATGTTTCCTTTAAACGAATTCCTAAAAAAATTGCCAGATTAATTGACAGTATCGTTAACGTTGGATGGTTTTTATCTGCATACTTTTTTGCCGGCGAAAAACTCTTCGCATCACTCACGCTTGCTGGCAAACCAAATCAGGCGCCTGTTGAAACAGAAAATTTACTTACCTTCTCCCATATAACCACACAAGCGATCAGAAAAAAACAAACTGAAACCCAACTAAACCAAGGCCAGGCAAACATGCTTGCCTTGCTTGAGAATAGCAGTGAGGCCATCTGGGCATTAAACAATGATTTAAAAATAATTTATGCCAATTCCAAATTTAAAAAATTGCTTTATGATTTTTACAAGATAACCTGGAATAACAACATTGATCTTTTCAGGCACCTGAGTTCTCAGGAAGTCCGTTTCTGGAAAAGTATTATCAAAAAAGGGATTAGCAATCATCCAATGATTATAGAGAAGAAATTACAGATGGGAGATATAAAAAAAAACTATCAGATATCTGTAAACCCCGTTTTTGAAAATAAACAGCAAACAGGACTTTCATTTTTTGCCACTGACATCACCTCTTCCAAAAGAAATTCAGCACTTGAGCAAGAACTGATGCTGGTAAACAATACCTTGGAATTGAAGCAAAACTTTTTGGCAAATCTTAGCCATGAAATACGAAATCCACTGGCTGGTGTAATGGGTATAACAGAATTGCTTTCCCTTACAAAACTGGATGAAAAACAATCCGGTTATTTGAAAATGCTGAGAGAATCAGGTGAAAATCTTAGGGATGTTATTGATTTAATAATTGATTATTCCAATACAAAAAAAGGTAATCATTCAATGGGCAAAGTAGTTTTCTCCTTAAAAGATTTCTTTTATAAGAAGATTGAAAAATTTTCTGCCAAAAATGAAAAACCTGTTACTTTTCGTTATTCACATGATAAAGAGATACCAGACCTCATTATTAGTGATAAACTATTGATTTCTAAATTGGTGGATAACCTTTTGCACAATGCGTATAAATTCACCCATAATGGAATTATAGAAATTAAAACAAAAGTAATATCAGATAACCACTTTCTGAATCTTTTTAAATTACCCCCCCCTGAGAAAAATGAGTTATGGATCAAAACTGAAGTTTCTGATAACGGAACAGGGGTAAACAATTTTGTTAAAGAACACATATTTAAACCTTTCATGAACCTGGAGAAAAATTCTGTCAGGAAATATGAAAGAACTGGTGTGGATTTGGCTTTGTGCAAAGAAATTGTAGACCAGATGGAGGGTAAGATCGGTTATGAAAGTTCTGTTAACAAGGGAAATACATTTTGGTTTACCTTAAAAGTATTCCGTAAAAAGAACAGTGAAATCTTTGATATAACAAAAAAAGATATTCATACGATAAAAAATTCTTCAAAAATTGGGATAAAGATTGCTTTCATCGGTTTTTCAAGATTAAGCCAGAAACTGGTAAACATTGCTCTAAGTTACCTGGGTTATCATGCTACATATTACGATAGCAGAAATATTATTACACAAAAATTTAATCCTGCTTCTATACCAGATATTCTGATCATCGATTTTGATTCACTCATCCACATCAATGTACAAAGATTTCATGACCTGTTCCATTCTTCTGTATCAAGGTTACCAAAAATAATCGGATTGCTGGACAAAACAGACAATGTGGAAACAATGCTCAAAAAAGGGATTCAGATCACAGACTGTTTGTACAAGCCATTAAAGACTCACGAAATATCTCCTATCATAGAAAGAGTTGTTTCTGAAAAATGCAACTAACCTGTTGCTTTTATTCATTAACTTTCTCCCGTCCAATGAAGGTCTCCACTTTTTTTGTTACATACTATTTTGCCACTGTCTATAAGGTAATAAATAGTCATAAGTGCTTTTTTTTCAGGAATTTCATCAGGTAGTTTTTGTAAAAGTTGTTCAACAGTAAGCGCCTCCTTTTCCACATATGTTTTCAAAGTTTTGCTTAAAGCACGGAAATCTCTGTCACCAATAGTTGCCTTATTTCTTTTCAGACATACATCGCACATGCCACATGGTTTTCTGTTTTTTTCACCAAAATACTCTAAAAGCAAAACACTTCTGCAATAATTCTCAGATTGAATATAATTGAGCATGGCATGTAGTCGTTTTTCTGCATAAAGCTTCCTTTCACGATAATTTTCTCCCGAGATGCGTATATGTTTTATATCTGTCCGTGCTTCCGTTAAAACAATCTGTGGCCTTTTATTTTGTGGTTCGTAATAAATAACATGCATTTGATGCAGCTTTTTTAGTTGCTTTGCAATATCTTTCTCATCTTTATTGATTCTTTTTGCCAAATCTTTTTCATCAATTTTCACGAATTCGGTAAACAAACCCGTATATGATCTTAAAATGGTTTTAATCAACTGGTCATACATTGGGTTGGCAACCTGGAAACGATACAACTCTTCCTTATTGAGGTAAATATGTATTTTTGAAGAATGAGCAAACGCCTCCGAAAGGGCAATGTATCCTTCTTTCTCAAGAATTTTTAAGGCGTTGAATGTAGTAAGTTTTTCCAGGTCAAAATGATTGCAAAACTCACTCAAACTAAAATTATACCGTTTGTTTTTTCCGCTTCCAATGGCAAGTTGAAGGTAATTACCAACGGCATTGTAAACGTTTTTTATAAAATCGAGCGGGGGGTAGGAGGTTTCTATAATTTTTTTTGCTTCTATAACATCTGACTGATTGAAAAGCAATACAGCATATGCCTTTTTCTGGTCTCGTCCGCCGCGTCCTGCTTCCTGAAAATAGGCCTCCGGGGTATCGGGCAAATCCATATGAACAACAAATCTGACGTTAGCCTTATCGATCCCCATGCCAAAAGCATTAGTAGAAACTATAACTCTTACTTTTTCCCTGATCCAGGATTCCTGCCGGGCATCCCGGGTTTTTGCATCTAACCCGGCATGATAAAAATCAGCTGGGATGTTATTCTTGTTCAAAAAATCAGATATTTCCCTTGTTTTTCTTCTGTTTCTCACATATATGATGCCCGTACCTTTTACGTTATTACAAATCTTCAGCAGGCGCTGAAGCTTATTTTCTTCCTTTAGTACCGCATACACCAGATTATTTCGCTCAAAACTCTGCCTGAATACCTGCTTGTTTTTCATCTGGAGCTTATCACCAATATCATGAATCACCTCTTGTGTAGCTGTTGCTGTAAGTGCCAAAAATGGAGTTGTGGGTAATAAATCTTTTATTTCTGCTATTTTGAGGTAGGGGGGGCGAAAGTCATAACCCCATTGCGAAATACAATGAGCTTCATCAATGGCTACCAGATTTACCTTCATTTTAGGAAGGCGCATCCTTACAATATCTGTTGTAAGGCGCTCTGGTGACATGTAGAGAAATTTTATATCACCATAAATACAGTTATCAATCGTAATATCGATTTCGCTGCTGTGCATACCTGAGTATACTGCGGCAGCTTTTATACCCCTGCTTTTCAGATTTTGTACCTGATCCTTCATAAGTGCTATAAGCGGAGATATAACTATGCAAACTCCTTCGAGAACCAAACCCGGTACCTGAAAACATATTGATTTTCCTCCACCGGTGGGGAGCAGTGCAATGGTATCTTTACCATCCAATACCGAAGTAATGATCTCTTCCTGCAATGGTCTGAAAGAGGAATAACCCCAGTATTTCGATAAAATATGCTTTATTTCCAAGGTTTTATAAACTTTTCAGGTAAGGTTTGCTGTCATCATACGATCTTTTCTCATACAAGAAAAGTCTTTTATTCAAAATACGATCTCTGGCAAAGATAAAAACATTTGAAACCATTTTCACTGTGATGTTTTGATGAACCGAGCCATGACAAAGTTTTTGACACACACGCACATGATTATAATG
>CAYPFV010000059.1:0-16581 GCA_964410015.1 uncultured Bacteroidales bacterium | reverse complement strand
CTATAGAAGATGAAGAACAAGTGATCAAAACCATTGGTTTTTTGAAAGAGAACAATGTGAAGTTTATGCGGGGTGGTATTTTTAAGCCTCGTAGTTCACCTTATTCTTTTCGGGGTTTGGGCATTGAAGGGTTGAAATTTTTCTCAAAACACTGTAGAGAAGCCGGTATAAAGGTGGTGAGCGAAGTCATGCAGGTATCTCAGATAGAACCCATGCACGATTATGTAGATGTATTTCAGGTAGGAACGCGTAATTCACAAAATTTTAATTTATTGGATGAACTAGGAAAAACAGACAAACCCGTATTGCTGAAAAGAGGTATGTCGTCAACCCTGGATGAGTTTTTGGCTTCATCAGAGTATATTTTTTCCAATGGCAATGAAAAGATCATTCTTTGTGAGCGGGGTATCCGGACTTTTGAAAAAGCTTATCGCAATACTATGGATCTGAACGCTATTCCTTATCTGCACGAGAAAAGTCATTTGCCCGTTTTTAGCGATCCCTCTCACGGGGTAGGCATAAGGGCATATGTTGAATCCTTAGCACTAGCCTCCGTAATGGCAGGTGCCGATGGTGTGCTGATCGAAATTCATGAAAACCCTCCCAAGGCTTTTTCTGATGGCGCCCAAACACTTGATTTTTATCAAGCCAGAAGAAGTGTGAAACGTTTGCGGGAAACCATGGAATTAAAAAGAAAATTAGAAATCGTATAGATACAAAAGTCAGGAGGTAAACTCTTCTGACTTTTTCTTTTTAGAACTGGTAAAGAAAGATACAACAGCTGTAGTGATAATACCCATAACCGGAGTACTAACCAACCCCTGCATAATGTAGTTTCGAAGGTTAAAGTAATTTTGTGCCTCTTCCAAAGTCATTCTTTCTTCCTCCACAACATAAGATATTATGTTTGAAAAATAACCGGGAGCTACAACCGATGAGGTTATATATTGATTGAGTGGAACAAGCAGTGTTACTATTGCTGTAACGATCAGCCCAGAGATAAACCCTTGTTTGTAAGTCATTGTTCCGTTGTAATGGTTTTTTCTTTTGTCGAGCAAGGCAAACACATAAACTGCGATAGCCGGAATGGCGTAAAGCATTGTATAAATGGCATGTTTATCAATATGCCTGTCATGTAAACCAATGGCGCGTTCAAAAGCCATCCATGCCAGTGTAATCAAAACAAAAATAAATGCCCATTTAATCTCTATTGCTATTCCTTTCATAGTTTTTAGTATTGATTTGAAATAATCAAAATTAAAAAAATTTTACACGTCATTAATTCATTCTGCTTTTGGTATCCCGGATTTTAAAAAAAAGTCAGTCTTTAATACATCTTACGCTCAATCCAAATTCTTTTTTAAAAACACTTTGATACAAGTTACAAATTGCTGATCGTAATATTTAAAAAAATCAGAGAAATTGTGTAGTTTTAAGTTGTTAGAATCGTTCTGTAATTGATTTTCCTGCAGGTTCATTTCATGTTGAGATAAGTTGGAGGGAAGCTGCGAAAAAGAGCACAAAGATGATATCATGATGTCAAATACCGCTAAAAGTCTATACAGATTAACCGATGGTTTGAAAAATCTACTTGTGTGCATTTGTGTAAAATACATAAAGAATAAAACGATACCTGTAAAATAAACATAAATTACAAATTTAAGACAAATTTAAAAACAGCGTGAAAAATCCGTATTATCTATGAAAAGGGTTTTTATGGGCAAAATACGCCAAATTAAAAGGATAAAAAAATAAAGGTGGTTTTTATTGTATGGTTAAATCAATATTTTTCAGAAAATTAGTGTTTTACGGTTGAATTTGAGTGATCCATTTTCTATTTTTGAGGTATGAAAATACTCCGAATAATATTATTTCCGGTTGCGGTTTTATATGGTGTGGTAACATCACTTAGGAATAAACTTTTTGACTGGGGTATTCTACCGCAAAAAAACTTTGATCACCCACTTATAGGTATCGGAAATCTGAGTACAGGAGGAACAGGGAAAACACCGCATATAGAATATTTAATCGGTTTGTTGAAAAAGAAATACAGGGTAGCTACCCTTAGCCGTGGATACAAGCGGAAAAGCAAAGGTTTTCAACTGGCAAAGCCTTTTTCAAAGGTAAGAGATGTTGGAGATGAACCATTACAGATGTTTCTGAAGCATCCTGATGCCAATATTGCTGTTTGCAATAGCCGCCGGGAAGGAATACAAAAAATCATCAAAAGCATTCCCGGCAATCAGGTAATATTACTCGATGATATATTTCAGCACAGGTATATTAAGCCAGGGTTGAATATTTTACTTACTGATTACCATAAGATATTCACCGACAACTTTATGTTGCCCACGGGAAACCTTCGGGAATACCGTTCTAATGCCAAAAGAGCTGATGCCATTGTGGTGACCAAAACACCCAGTGTTTTTTCTCCACTCGACAGAAAGATCATACTAAAAAACCTGGGAAAATACAAGATCAAAAATGTTTTTTTCTCTTACATTAAATATGGAGATTGGAAGCCATTGACGCCTATTGCTGAAAAAAATAAAATGCAGGAAGCAAAAACAATTTTTATGTTTACGGGTATTGCCAATCCAGTGCCCCTGGAAGAGCATCTGAAAAGGTCTTGCCTGGAACTGAAAACCTTCAGATTTTCAGACCATTATCAGTTTAAAGAGAGGGATATTAGAAATATCATTCATAAATACCGGGAAACTTATAGTGGTAGCAAAGCGATTCTTACCACAGAAAAAGATAGTATGCGACTGAGAGATGCTTCCATCAAAAAACTACTAAAAAGTTTACCGGTTTACTATGTTCCTATCGAGGTAGATTTTCATCAAGAAGACAAAGAAAAGTTTGACAAGATGGTTTGGGATTTTATGGCCACTTTTGACGAAAAATGGAAAAAATTAACTTCTCAAACCGATCCCAAAACCAAACGTCAAAAAAGAGCGTCCTGATATATTATTTTAACCCATATCTATACCCAGTTTCTTGATCTTTTTCCAGAGCGCTACCCGGCTAATTCCCAGGTGTTGAGCAGTTTTACTTTGATTGTGATGGTAAAGAGTAAGAACTTTTTCCAGTTGTTCCTTAGTTATATTCAATCTACCTGTCCTGCTTTTTTTTAACGTTGTTATTTTATCCTCCTGATCTTTCTTATAATCTTTATCGTTGACTTGCCAGTGCAAATCAGTAAATGAATAAAATGAAGATTTCTTTTTGCTGATTTCAGGAGGCAGATCGGCACTTTCAATGGTAGTACCGTCAACCAGTACAAAGGCATGCTCTATTGCGTTCTGAAGTTCTCTTATATTGCCCGGCCAGTCATATTCCATCAGTATTTTCAAAGCCTCACGGCTAATTCCTTTTACGTTTTTCAGTGTTGCTTCATTGAATTTATTGATAAAAAAATCTGTTAAGGCCGGAATATCCAGGTGCCGCTCTCTTAAAGGGGGCATTAGTATGTTAAAAACACTCAGACGATAAAACAGATCCTCCCTGAATACATTTTCCCGGATTAGTTGACGCAGGTTTTTATTGGTTGCTGCAATGATCCTCATGTTTACTTTTACAGGTTTGTTGTCGCCTACTCTTTCAATGGTTTTTTCCTGTATTACTCTCAAAAGTTTTACCTGCATCGCCGAGCTAATTTCTCCAATTTCATCCAGAAAAATGGTTCCTCCCTGTGCTAATTCGAATTTACCGGGTTTATCTTTCCAGGCATCAGTAAAAGCACCTTTTACATGTCCGAAAAGTTCGCTTTCTAACAATGTGTCTGATAATGAGGCACAATTAATTTTAATCAAAGGTTCATTTTTTCTGTGTGATAATTCATGAATGGCATCTGCAACCAATTCTTTACCCGTACCACTTTCACCCAAAATCATCACATTCACATCAGATTCTGCCGCCAGAGATATCATTTTGTAAATTTTCCTGATCTTTTCGTCATGACCGATGATTTTTTTTTCCAGGTAATACTCGCTTTTTCCAAAATCATCGGGCGACTGCGTAAGGCATTCCATTTCGTCAGAAATATCTGTGATCTGGAAAAGAAAAAAATCATCATTATCTTGCCGGAAAGGTTGTGATGTGAAATATATGAGACGTTCGCCGTGTGGTGTCTTTAGGATAAGTGTTTTATGCAAATATTGCCTTTTTAACTTTTTCATGGAGTGCTTGCAGTGTTGCATGTCAAAGGCTTTTTGCTCAGTGGTAAGAAAGGGGTAATCCTGAAGGTTTTTTGGTTGCTTTGTATTTTGGATATCTCCAAGAAGTTTTCGGGCAAAATCATTCATGAATAGTATCTCAAGGGAAGTGTTGGTTATTAAGACCCCTGATCTGAGATTGTTAATAATAGATTGATTGTTTTTTAGCATAAAATCGAAAGGTTAACATGTAATTATTGTTGTTAGCAAAGTTAATAAAGTTAGCATTGCATAAGTGTTAACCAATATAAAATATAAACAGTTAACTTTCTCTTTTATTGACATATGCATTTCATGGCACAGATTTGGTTAATAGTGAGGACGAAATAAAGAAATCAATTTTTAATCAATAAATACAATTTTAATATGAACAAACAGAACATTATTTTACTAGTGATTGGTATTGTGGCAGGTGTTTTACTCACTTCCCTTTTTGCTTATAGATCTGCACCAGACATGATGTTAAAAGAATCTGAAAGCAAATATGATTTCGAAAAATCTGTGGAGGTTTTCGAACAAACTGCTAAAGATATGGGATGGAAAATTCCAACCGTTCATGATATGGCAAAAACTATGGATAATAGCGGATACAGTGTAAACAGTATGAAAGTTTTTGAGCTTTGCCATCCAGATCATGCTTACGAAATCCTTAAACTTGATGAGGAAAGAATTGTATCGAATATGATGCCTTGCCGTGTTTCAATATACGAAAAATCGGATGGGAAAACCTATATTTCCTGGATGAATACCTCAATGATGGGTAACATGATGGGGGGTGTAGTGGCCGATGTTATGGGAATTGCCTCTGCCGAGAGCGAAGAAATGATTGCTTCCATAAAAAAATGATATGTGATTTTTTAGGTTTTAGATTTATTTTGCTTATTGAAAAAGAGACTGAAATAGCAGTCTCTTTTTTATTTTTTGACCTGTATGTAATTGGATTAAATAGGTCAGATGGGGGCTCGCCAAAACTCCGGTTTTGTAATTTTCTCCATGTAGCGAAGTTATAATCATACGCGTGTGTGTCAAAAACTTTGTCATGGTTTGGTTCCATTTTTGAAAATTAGAATATCAATGAAAACCAGACATTTTTACGAGTGAAAACAAATAAATGCTATTTTCTGATGAGCAACCATGTATCATTATGTTCGGGAAAATCATTGATGATTTGATGGATTCTGTTTCTTGCCTGCTGCTCCTGCAGGTATGAATCTACTGAAACACGATGAAAACCTGTTTCACTGAGAAGAATAACAGGTTCGAACCCCTTATTTTTCAAGGTTTCGGTGTAGTTCTCTGCATTATCTTTGCTTCTGAAACTACCAATGATTACAAAGTAAGGGTGCTCTTCACGGTTTGATTCGTCAGCAGAACTGGTAAAAGTGAATCTTTCTTCCATGGTTCTGATCTCTGCCTGGTGATCTGTTTCTACCTCTACTTCTGTTTTATTTTCTATGTCAGGTTTGGAAGGTTCTTGCTCTTCTACTTCACTTAATTTCTGTGTTTTACAACCCCAAAGAGCGATGATTGTAAAAGTGATCAAAATCATTTTTATTCGCATATTTCTATTTTTTAGGTTTCGGGTTTGTAGAAAAAAAATGCTCTTTATAAACTGGTTTTGGATGGTTTTGTTTGGCGGAAGATACAATTCAAATTTTATAGATCTTCTTAAAAAAACACACGAAAGTAGTAAAAATTACCATGGAAGTATTATTACTGCAGATTTCCCGATAATATTTAAATATTTTTGAGAAATTACCTTCTAAGGCATTTTCCTTTTTTGATTCACAACTAAATAGACCACTGGCACCAGGATGAGTGTAATGAATGTAGAAAAAAGCAAACCACCAATCATTGTTATTGCCAGCGGTGCCCATATTTCGGAGCCGATACCACTGCTAAGCGAAAGAGGTATCATGCCCAGAATAGTTGTAAATGAGGTCATTAATATTGGTCTCAACCTGTTTTTACCTGCTTCTCTAATGGCCTTATCAAGGGTTAAACCTCTCTTTCGCAGCAAATTTGTGTAATCTACCAGCACAATGGCATTGTTTACAACCACACCCAAAAGCATGATCATCCCCAAGAAGGTTACAACGCTCAGGGTTAGGTTGGTAATCCAGAATGCTGCTGTAACTCCGGTAAGAGTAAAAGGGATGGCAAAAAGAATCACAAAGGGATGTTTCATTGATTCAAACTGTGAAGCCATAACCATAAATACCAGAATAAAACCAATAACAAACATCAAATAAAGATTGGAAAACGATTCTCTTTGCTCTTCAACCTGACCCGACAATTGTATAGTTACTCCCCGGGGCACCTCTATTTTATTGAGCATTTTTTCTATTTCTTTTGCGGCATTGCCCAGCGAAATATTTTGTTGGGGGTTGGCAGAAATATAAACAATACGCTGCTGGTCTTCTCTTTTGATCTCTGTGCTTCCTTTTCCATATTCCACATGGGCAATTTGTCCGGAATAAATATTGTTGCCCTCTATGTTTGTAATGAGGATATTTTCAAGAGATTTTTCGGTGTCTCGGTATTGTTTGCTGTATCGAAGGTTGATAGGGATAAAATTTCCGTTCTGACTCCATTCGCCTGCCTGTTGTCCAAAGATACTTTGTCTTATCTGAAGAGCAACCATAGCAGGGTTAAGAGCCAGGTCTGCTACTTTATACCTGTCGGTAATGATCTGGAATTCAGGTTTTCCTCTGTCAATAGTGTTTTCTATATCAGTAAGGAAATTAGACTGCGAAAGGGTATCGCTGATGGTTTGAGCAACTTTATTAATTTGATTAAGCTGTTTTCCGCTTACTTTTAACTGAATAGGCTTTACATTACCTAATACGGCGGAGGATATCAAACTTCCACCACTTACCGAAAAGTTTTCAATCTCTGGTATTTCTATCAATCTTTTCCTGATTTTTTCAGCCATCTCTTTGGATGTTCTTTCCCGTTTTTCTGGTAATACTGTGCGTGCAAAAACAGTAGAAACATTTTTACCCTCTCTGAACCCAACCGAGCTAAGTAAACCTTCATCACTCTGTCCGGTAAGTGAGTAAAGATTTCTGATCTCAGGTATCTCTTCTGTAAAAATTTTTTCAACCTTCCTGGTTATTTGCATTGTTTGTTCTGTTGACGACCCCACCCTGGTTTCAAAAACCACACTTAGATCGCCGGCATCAAATTCGGGTATGTAATCTGTGCCTGTATTTCTACCCATCCATATAGTAGCGGCAGCAAGAATTAGCAGAATAAAAACAATGATTTTTTTGTTTATCAAACTTTTGTTTAGCAATTTGCCGTAATAATTTTCTAAAACAAGAAAAAACTTTTCACTAAAATTAAAAAAACGGTTGTTTTGCTTTTGGGGAATAGAAAGCATTTGTGCAGAAAGCATTGGGGTGAGCAGTAAGGCAGTAAAAAGTGATGCGAGCAAAGTAACCGAAGTGATAAGAGCCAGTTGCCTGAACATAATCCCAACCACACCATCCAGAAAAACCAAAGGAATAAAAACCGATATGGTGGTAAGGGTGGCAGCCAGAATGGGTAAGCTCATCTCACGGGTGCCATAAATAGCTGCTTCTTTTGGAGGTACACCATTTTCAATATGGCGTGAAATATTTTCCAACACTACAATGGCATTGTCTATTACCATACCTATGGCAATGGCTAAAGACATCAGCGAAAAAATGTTGATAGTGAAATCTGCCAGATACATAAAAATAAAAGCTACGATCAGGGAAAAAGGTATGGTAAGAAAAATGATCAGGCTACTTTTAATTCTTCTCAGAAAAAAAATTACCACAATCATGACAAATATACCGGCATATAAAATGGTATTGAATAAATTATCCAGGGTTGCGGTTACCATTTCCGAATTATCCATGAGTTCAATAACTTCAATACCATCGGGCAGCAAAGGTTCTAATCCTTTCATCTCTTTTCTCACTGCTTCAACCACTTCCAAAATATTTGCTCCTGCCTGTTTTTGCACAAATATTCCTAAAGCAGGTTTTCCATGAATATGTACGAGTTCTTTGGTATCCTGCATCCCTTTTTTAACGGTAGCTATATCTTTGATTTGGATGGTTTGGTTTTGCCATGTTACAATATTGGTTTTTTCAATGTCTTCCAGTGATTTGAATTCAGCGGGTACAGTTATAGCAGTCTCGTCCTGTCCGGTGGTAATACTTCCCCCTGGTATCGATTGATTATGGGTTTGCAATACCTGGGCGATCATAGATATATTTATACCGTAAGCATTCATTTTAATGGGGTCTAGATTTATCTGCACTTCTTTTTCTGGTTTTCCCAGTAGTACGAGAGATCCTACCCCTGGAGCTCTTTTCAGTGCATTTGCAATCAGATCATCGGTGATTTCACCCAGGTCGGCAAAATTTTCTTCTGCTGTAACCCCATAAATGATTACAGGAAACATATCGCTACTGATTTGCAGTACCATAGGAGAGGAGGCCTGATCAGGCAGGCTGCGTCTGGAAAATTCAAGGTAGTCGCGCACCGAAGCGCTGGCATCTTCCAGGTTGGTTTCCCAATCGAACTGCATACTTATAAAAGAAACATTTTCTTTGGATTGAGAAGTGATGTTTTTCAACTGGGTTACACCCGCAAGTACCTCTTCCAGCGGTTGGGTAACCTGCCGTTCAACATCTCCTGCCGAAGCACCGGGGTAGAGGGTCACTACGGTAAGTGTCGGTATTTCAATATCTGGTAACATATCGCGGGGCAAAAAACGATAGGCCAGCAAACCAAAAAGTAGTATACCGGCAAAAATCATGGAAGTAAATACCGGTCTGTTGACACCTGTTGTGGGTAAATTTATCATACCTGCGTGCTTTTACTTTTGTTTATTTTGAGTTTGAATAGAGATGTTTTATTTTGCCTTCACTTTCACAGTGTTTCCTTCTTTTAACTGGTTACTATCTGCAGTTACGATTTTTGTATTTTCCTGAACGCCTTCAATAGCAGCATATCCATCATGAATAAACAATTGCCTGACAGGAGTTTTCTGTACCTTGTTTTCATGGTTGATACTCCAAACGAAAGGATTCTGCTCCATATTTGCCACTGTATGTCGGGGTACAAAAAAATATTGCTCCGATTTGAGTCGAAGTGTAACTTTAACAAACATACCCGGCAAAAGGATTTCATTACCCGGGTCTACCTGTATTTCTAATGGTGCAGTGCGGGAATTTTCTGAAACAAGAGGAGTTAGTTTTAGTATCTTTCCACCAAATTGTTTCTCTGGATACAGGTCAGATGTAATGGTTATTTCATGTATATGTTCTATCTTGGGAATGATATTTTCGGGTATGTTGACTATGATTTTTAAAGGACGGGTCTGCATAATTCTGACTATACCCGGCGCATTTGAAACACCCGGTTTAAGAGCAGGGTGAAAAAAGAACGTTTCTCCTTCATTCATCATTATTTCCATAATCTTACCAGCGAAAGGGGCTCTTATCATGGTGTTTTTTTCCATCAGATCATATTTTGCCCTGGCAGCTTTGTATTGTCCCTGAACATGGTCAAATTCCTGCTTAGTAATGCTACCTTTTTCCAGCAATCTTTCCACACGTTCGAAATCGTTTTTTAAGGTTTCGTATTCCACTTTTGCCATCAAAGCAGGTTCTGCACTGAGTTTGGCTACCAACGTACCTTTTTCAACCCATTGCCCTTCCTCTGTGTATATTCGTTCAACTTTTCCCGGAATTGAAGTGCCCAGATTGGCTTCTTTCCATGGTTTCAGGGTGCCAGCCAGTTGCCATGATTGCTGATGTTCTCGTTTTTCCGGATAGATTATGCTAACTCTTGTAGTTGAATCTTCCTGGTTTGTTTTTTCGTTTTCGGTTTGTTTACATGCTACGACAGATAAGATCATGATGATTATCAGCATGCCCTTATTAGATATATTCATGGTAAGGTATTTTTGGTATTGTTTTTATTCTGTCAATTCTCCGGTAGTTTTTTTTAGTTCCATGATGTTTTTCCTCAATTGGGCCAGCGCTTCGTTATGTTCTGTTTGGGCTTTTTGCCACAGTGTTTGTGCTTCCAGAAGGTCTGTAGTGTTCATTCTGCCATTATCAAACTGGTCTTGTGCAAGTTGCATGTTTTCTTCACCCTGCTCTAATGAAATTTTTTTAATCTCTACCGTTTTTTTCGCTTCGAGCCATTGGTAATAAGCATTTGCAATATCTAATTGTATAAGTTTTCTTACATCTTCCTTTTGAATTTCGCCGGCCTTTTCCTTATTTCTGGCAGCTTGCAGCAGATGCTTTTTCTCGCCCCAGTTGTAAATGGGCATTTTCATGGTTATGCCTGCTATCCAGTCATGACCAATCTCTGGTTCAAACCCATTGTAGGGATTGGGATTGGAAGCGAAATATGCAGCACCCATTCCGATATCGGGATAAAAATTCGCTTTGGCGAGTTTCGTGAGTGTCTCATCCAATTCTGTTTGTTTTTGTGCTAACAAAATTTCTGTCCGGTTTTCCAAACCTGTTCGGGTAAGTTCCTCAAGAACGAATTGTTGTGTTTCTATGTTTTTATCTGCTACGGCTAAAATGTTGGTTGTAAGAGGTAATCCGGTCATCCGGCAAATAGCCATACTTATCCGGGTAATTCCGTTTTGGGCTTTCATGCGCTCCAGTAAGGCTTCATTATATTTTACTTGAGCTTTCAAAAGATCGCTTCTGTGTACAATACCTTCTTCAACCAATCCTTCTATATCAGATACAGTTTTTTCGAGCAATTCTTCATACTGATCTGCCAGTTTTATTTTTTCCTGCAGAGTTACCAATTTCCAAAACAGTGTTGCTGTTTCCATTACTACTTCACGTTGTGTGAGATTTTGATCGTGATGTGCCATATCCTGCATTATGCTTGCTGCCTTGTATTGAGCTTTTATTTTGCCGCCGGTAAAAATTGGTTGCTTCAGGTTTATGCTTCCCAGTAAATTATTATGTTGGCCAAAAGATGTTTCAGATCTGGGTAAATATGCATAATTTCTGAAAATGAAATTTCCGTCGCTGTCAGTTGCAACAGAACCATCAGGTAGAGTTACCAATGCATCAGAGTTGATCAACTCCAAAGGGTTGATTCTGCCACCATCTAAATCAATCGCATTGGAAGGCACTACGGGCAGAAACATATCCTTCGGCAAGAGATTAAATTGTTTGTTTATTCGAGCATAACCACCTGTAAAATCAATAGCAGGTAAAAATTTTGTGTATGATGCTTTTCTCATTGACTCCGCAATACTTACCTGTAACCTGGCAATATTGATTTCACGGTTGTTGGAAAGGGCAAGTTCTTTACATTCATCCCATGTAAGTTCTCTTTGTGAAAAACTATCCAGTGAAATAAAAAGGAAAAAGATAAAAAGAAATGTTTTTTTTATGATCCTAAATGTTTTCATCTGTTCGCATTTTATTTCATCTGTTCTGTGGGATTCATCATTGTTTTTTTTTGTGGAAAAGGGTGGAAAGAAAAAACTACAGACGTATTTTTCAAAACCCTGATTTTTCTTCATGAATTCCGTCATATATAATTTGTATTACTTTGTCGAATAGTTTTTCTGGTTTTTTGGGTATATCTTGTAAAAGATCACTTGGAAGTGTTTGTGTAACCTGAGGGTTAATTATGATTTCCATAGCATTAACCATGATCAGTACCGCCACCCCTTTGTTTATGTCAGATTTGAAATGCCCTTCTTTGATTCCCTCATCGAGTAGCATAGGAAAGTAAACATGTACCATCTCGCGTCTGAAATCAGAGATATTTTGCCATACATCAGGAACATTTATACGAAGGTCGTTCAGGAAGTGAGGCGACATACCCGACAGGGTAACGGCTACCTGGGTTGTAATCTGGCGCATTTTCTCCGGAAATATAATCTGCTTTGCCAATACGCTTTCAAGTTCATAACGGAGGGTTTCAATCTTTTGGTTGATATATACCTCCAGTATCTTTTTTTTGCTATCGAAATATTTATAAAGAGTCCGCTTACTTACACCTGCTCTTTGTGCAATTTCTTCTGAGGTGCTTTTACTGAATCCGAAATGATCAAACAGTTCCTCCGCTACTTTGAGAATTATTTTAATTTTATCCTCCACATCCCTGGGTTTATTCATTTGTTTTCCTGTATTAAAAATTAATGTTTTGTTTTATCCGTAAATAGTTTATTTTAAATAGGTTGTAAGGAACTCCATGTTTGCTGATTTCAATAATGCATGTGTGAAATAACATATAATTGTTTAATCAATATTTTCAGATAACATCTGCACTTAATGTACATTTCATGTTTTTAATGGTTTCTTCTAATACAGTTATTCTCAAAATAAAAATTTGCTGTTTTGTATGAAAAATCACCACAAAGGTAAACTAAAAAACTTTATTTGGTTTACCTGGTTTACTATTTTATAAATTTTTTCAGGAAAGGATAAAATCAGCTATGGGTTAATAACAGGATTTTATTAATCCATGGTCTTGATGAGTTCTTTAAAAATGATTGTCATGCCTGGTTGTGCTAATGCGGCAGTGTTTTGTACTTCTTCATGAGTTGTTCCAGATTCAGATTCGTCGGTAACAGCCATGTTGGTGATAACAGAAATTCCAAAACAGGTAATGCCCATATGTCTGGCAGCAATTACTTCAGGAACAGTAGACATACCGGTGGCATCGGCTCCGAGGAAAAGAAACATTTTGTATTCAGAGCTTGTTTCGAGTGTTGGTCCGGGACTTCCAACATATACGCCGGTTTGGTGTTTGATATTGTTGTCAAGTGCTATCCTGATGGCATTTTTGATTAGTTTACGATCAAATGGTTGGCTCATTTCGGGAAACCGGGGGCCGAGTTCGTCAATATTTTTTCCCCTCAAAGGGTTTTCCGGGAACATATTAATCTGGTCTTTTATGATCATCAAATCTCCTATCTGATAATCAGGGTTCAAACCACCGGCAGCATTAGAAAGGAACAGATGTTTAATTCCCAGGAGTTTCATTACTCTTACAGGAAAAACTACTTCTTCCATTTTGTATCCTTCATAATAGTGGAATCTTCCTTGCATTGCCAACACTTTTTTCCCTGCCAGGGTTCCAAAAATGAGTTTGCCCTTATGTCCTTCTACTGTTGATAATGGGAAATTGGGTATATTTTTGTAATCAAATTCGTGCTCCACTGTTATAGATTGTACCAAACCTCCCAGCCCCGAACCCAATATAATGCCTGTTTCGGGATGAAATCCGGTTTTGTCATTTAAAAAATTTGCTGTTTCTTTGATTTTTTCTAACATGTTTGCTTTTTTCTTGAAGGGTTTGATGATCATAATTTATTGAGAGTTGTTTGTTATCAAATATACTAAATGTTTTTCTACACAAAGCAGTTTGGTAATTATCTGTAATTTTACAACTTCCTTCAAGGATATTTCAACAGCAAAAATATAAAACAAACTTGACATATATGAGTTCTGTAAAGATTATCAGGAATGCAATGGTATTGACTATGGATGCAGGGTTTCATTTTTTCAGAAAAGGAACGGTAGTTATAGAAGATGATCAAATTGCAGCAGTAGGAGAAGATAAAGATGTAAAAACTGAGTATAAAAGTGTTCAATTGATCGATGGTATGGGAAAATTGGTAATGCCTGGTATTATAAACGCCCATACACATATTCCAATGACGATTTTCAGAGGATACGCTGATGATCTTTCTTTGCATGAATGGTTGTATGATTACATATTTCCTGTTGAATCTGCATTTATCAATGCTAAAAATGTTGTGGCCGGAGCCGAATTGGCCATAGCAGAAATGATCAAAAGTGGTACAACAACATTCAATGATATGTATTACTTCGCTGATGATATCGCTCAATTGGCAGACAGGACAGGGATACGGGCGTTTTTATCGGAGGCGATCATTGATTTTCCGGCACCCAATAGTCCCAGTCCTTTGAAAGGATTGGAAAGGGGGGAAATGTTGATGAAGAAATGGAATCACCACAGACATATTACTATATCATCTTCAGCACATTCACCTTATTCCTGTTCGAGGGATTACATTGTGAAGGCACGGGAATTGTCGGATACATATAAGGTACCTTTCAATATTCATGTAGCAGAAACCCGTCGCGAATATGATCAGTCGATAAAAAAGCATGGGTTATCTCCAGTTGGTTATCTGGATAGTATAGGTGCGTTGAATGAGAGGACTGTGGCGGCTCACGGAGTACATTTAGATGATGAAGATATAAGAGTGCTGGCAAAAAAAGGGGTTTCGGTAGCCCATAACCCGGAGTGTAATATGAAATTGGCCAGTGGAGTGGCTCCTGTTCCGGAATTATTAAATGCTGGTGTTAATGTTGGTTTAGGTACTGATGGTGTTGCCAGCAATAATAATATGGATATGTTTGAAGAAATGAATTCTGCAGCCATTATTCATAAACTAAACCAAAAAAATCCGTCAGTGATGGATGCTCAAAGTGTTGTTTATATGGCTACCATGGGAGGTGCTAAGGCATTGGGTGCCGATGGTCAGATTGGTTCACTTGAGGTTGGAAAAAAAGCGGATATCCTTATTCTTGACATGAATCAACCCCATTCACATCCAGTCTATAATATTTATTCGCTGCTGGTATACAGTATGCGGGGCAGCGATGTGGATACTGTTTTGATTGATGGTAAAGTAGTGATGGAAAATAAGCAATTGTTGAAAATAAACGAAGAAGAAGTATTTGCAAAAGTTGATAGCATTGCAGCAGCGGTAATGCAAAAAAATGGGATTGTGCAAAAATAACAGAAGATAATCAACAGGATTTCTTGTATCTTGGGTTATGACACGTTTGAAAAATTATTTTATTCAAAGTGATGAAATCTCATGCTTTTATCCCGAGTAGGGGTTTATTCTTCTCATCATTTGATAATCAATAAGTTTGCATAGCTGTTGGGGTGAAAATCTGCGCCAGTTGAGGTCATCAAAATGCTTTCCAAATGCTATGTAATAGTCTATATTTGCATTTTCGAATTCACGTATCACAAAATCGCGGAAATTGATACCCACAATCCATCCTTCTTCAATTTCATCAAACCACTCCTGGTAATAGCAATCATCAGAATAGTGGAAGTTTAAAATATTTTCACCCAAAAGGATAAACTTATTAATTCCTTCTTCTATAAGGGGTTCTACAATATTCCTTTTCAGATACATAATGTCGTTGTGCAGGCAGTCATTCCATTCCCCAATAAACTCAATAATACATACACCTTCGTCGTAATCGGCATATAATATTTTGATAAACAAAGTAGGGGAGCCGATCTCATCCCATTGGGGGTGAATCAAATGATCATACACAGCATGTGTAAACTCAAACTCACTATAATTTCTCCCATGAAAAGGTGATCTTTCATCTTCATCGGCAATGTATATGTTTCTCCACGAGTAGAAAGGTTCTATGTCGTGCATAATTGATTCTTTTTTTATTTTATGCTATTGCATTAGTAGCCATAAAACTATTTTTATAAATACAGACAATGGGTATTTCATTGAATCCTGTTTGTGGATTTTATTTTTTTGATACTCACCATTATTGCATTTAACAAACCCTTCCGTCTTAAATTAATCAACTAAGCGAATTTTTTATCAGGCTTTATAATGGCGTCATTTTTTCTGAAAATGTTGTTTGCAAAGATGATCAAAAGCAAATGATTTTCAGATATGTAGGATGATTTGCCTGATGAATTTGCAAATGGCAAGAAATCAAATACCATAACCATAAAAGTAAAAAAAATGAGAGGAAAAATCCACTGGCAGACAATTATTTTAAGAACCAGTTTGCAGTGGTTTGTCCATTTATACTGGTTTTGGGCATTGTTGTCAATGAAGGTTAAGAAATACTTAAACTTTGTTGTGAAATGGTTTTTACGATCCGGATGGTGGTAAGGTGCGCTTTGCCCGTCTGATAGTTATGATAAGATTACCAGTAGAAAGGGAATAAAAACACTGGTTATTCTATTGGTAAAGAATTAAATAGGGTTCAAAATCAAAGGTTTAACACTTGTTGTTTGGCATCAATGAATAAATGATCAACGTAAAAAAAATCCCGAACCAGCAAATCTGATCCGGGAGTGGAGATTTTTTTCTATTCCGGTTGTCCTGTATCTGCAACCTTGATCATACCCGATTGATTATCAGATTCAAAAAGGATAAAATACATTCCTCCTGCTTTCGAACCAGATTTAAACCTGAAATTATATTCGCCAGGCTGTTGCCATGTATCGGTCATTGTTTCTACCAGTGATCCTGTAATATCAAATACCCTTATCCTCACATGCTGAGATGTTTCCAGAG
>CAYPFV010000058.1:0-16681 GCA_964410015.1 uncultured Bacteroidales bacterium | reverse complement strand
GACTGTTAGCGAGCTCCATCTGACCGAATTAATCAAATTATAAACAGATGAAACAGATGAAACACTACAAAAGAATTCTTCTCAAATTAAGTGGCGAGTCTTTAGCCGCTAAAGACGGATATGGCATAGGTGCTGATATGCTTCAGGCATATGTAAATGAAATTGTGTCCGTTTACGAGCAAAAAACAGAGGTAGCAGTGGTTTTAGGCGGTGGTAATATTTTCAGAGGTCTTACTGGAAGTAATCAGGGTTTTGACCGTGTGCAAGGCGACTATATAGGTATGCTTGCTACAGTTATCAATTCATTGGCACTGCAATCGGCTTTGCAAAATGCCGGGGTTCCTTCTGTTGTTTTATCAGGTTTGGCTATTGATCCGCTTTGTGAAAAAATGAGCAGACAACGAGCCATCGATTATATTGAAAAAGGTTTTGTAACCATTATTGCCGGTGGTACCGGAAATCCTTATTTCACTACCGATTCGGCAGCTGCGCTCAGAGCCATCGAAATCAAGGCAGATGTATTACTGAAAGGAACAAGGGTTGATGGCATTTATTCTGCCGACCCTGAAAAAGACCCTAATGCCGTTAAATTTGAACACTTAACCTTTCAGGAGGCTTATTCAAAAAATTTAAAGATTATGGATCTTACTGCTTTTACATTGTGTCGTGAAAATAATATTCCGCTTATTGTTTTTGATGTAAATAGAAAGGGTAATCTGAAAGAAATATTGATTGAAGGAAAATCTAACGGAACCTTGGTAAAAAATTAATCAACACACCGGTTTTTATCTGAAAAAGTTTATTTTTGCAATGCTTTACAACCCAATCATTCAACCCTAAAACAAAATTGTTATGAGTGAAGAAACTGCTTTTTTATATGATGAGGCCGAAGAAAAGATGGATAATAGCATTCAGCACCTTGAACGTGAATTCGTTAAGATAAGAGCCGGAAAAGCTAACCCGCAGATGCTCGACAGCGTGAAAGTGGATTACTATGGCACTTTAACTCCTCTTTCCCAAGTATCAAACATCAACACACCCGACCCCAAATCCATTGTTGTACAACCATGGGAAAAGAATATGCTGGCACCAATTGAAAAAGCCATTATGGCGGCCAACCTGGGCTTTAATCCCCAAAATGATGGAACCATTATTCGCATCATCGTTCCTCCACTCACCGAAGAAAGAAGAAAAGAACTGGTGAAAAAATCCAAAGCCGAAGCAGAAATCTGCAAGGTTAGTATCCGTAATGCCAGAAGAGAAGCTATGGATGCCGCAAAAAAACTGGAAAAAGAAGGTACCCCGGAAGATGAAGTGAAAAGATTGGAAGCAGATATTCAAGAACTTACAAATGAGTATATCAAAAAAGTGGACAAATTACTTGATGAAAAAGAGAGTGATATCATGACCATTTGACCTTCTTAATGACACTAAAAATAAGAAGATTTACCAAAAAACCGATTAAGTTCGGTTTTTTTATCTCGTGCAGTTCAGACATATTTCAGGTAAATCTTTATTGTTTATCAATTTGTAACGAAGATCATCCATAGTAGGGGAGCGCCATAAATCTGTTTTGCAGGGCATAAAATATCCTGAAGCATGATCAGGCGTTTTGTCAAAACAACATGCTACAAGTCTTCCTTCACTTGTAAAAACAGCATGACTCCATAATCTGAAACAACCCTTCTTGGGTGTTTTTTTGACAATTTTATTGATCTTACCTGCATATCGGTTGTACTTTTTTAACTGGGTTGAAAAAGTTTTCATCCCCTCCTCACTGTAAATTTGCATGCTTTTGTACTCCAATTTGTTGGCTCCAAGTTTTTCTGATAAGATTTTTATTTCTTCGATCTGATGTTCATTGACTTTGCTTACCAGAAATTGTATAACTACAAACGGATGAGCCCTGCCCAGTTGCTTCTTTTTTTGAGACAATAGCCCGATACCTTTGGTAACCTCCTGAAAACGTCCACCTTTTCTGTAGATTTGGTAGGTTTGCTGATCAGTACCATCAAGAGATACTATCAGTTTATCTAAACCTGCATCTATAATCTTAATGCAATTTTCCTCATTCAGAAAATGACCATTGGTAGAGATTACAGTATAGTAATGATTCGTTTTACACGTTTTGATCATTGAGAAAATATCCGGGTTCAGAAATGGTTCACCCTGAAAATACAGATTACAGTAAAAGGCGGTTTTTTTATAATGCCTGACCAATGACTCAAAAAGTGAAAAATCCATATATTTTTTCGATCTTTTGGTTTTATGACATCCGATAGCACATTCGGGGCAGCTCAAATTACAAATAGCTGCAGTCTCAAGGCTCAAAGAAAAAGGACCCCCCCAAACAACTGGTTTTTTTAACTTTTTAGATAAAAAGAAACCCGTTTGAATCTTCAGGTAATTTATAACCCTTTGAGTTTTCAGTACCCGTAGCAACCGCAAGAAGTGTGTTGTGTTGGCTGCTATAATTTTAAATTTATGAATCATTTTAGGTTTCAATGAAATATTAACCTGTTAAATGTAACGAATCATGACAAACTTATTTACGCTTGTAAGCATGGTTATTTGCCAAATCTGTTTCAAGAACATCTTATTTTTGGTTTCGTTGTTTGAAATTCTGTATTAATTCTTCGATAGTTTTGGATTCTCCTCCTCAAATTCTTTTCTGAAATGATAGATCAACTTTGATTTAGAAAAAAATTCAATGACAAAAATACGCAAAACACTGTAAGAAGGTATCGCTACGATCATGCCGAAAACCCCACCGATCATGCCTGCTACCATAAAAATAATGAATATTTCCAAGGGATGTGCCTTTACACTTTTGGAGTATATCATGGGTTGAAAAACACTTACATCAATGGTGTTAACAATGATAAACGATGCAAAGATTGCAATGATCATAGGCAGCATCTGGGTATAAAAATCTAAATGCAGGTTTACTGATATGCCCAGCAAAACCCCAAGAAAGGTGGCAATTATAGGACCAACGTATGGAATGATGTTGAGTATGCCAGCAAAAAAACCAATAACCAGGGCATTGGGTAAGCCAATGATCCACATACAAAAACTGATCAGAAGAAATACTAAAGTGAGATCGGAGATCAATCCTAAAAAATATCTTCTTAGCAAGTATTTGCTTTTAAATAAAATCTCTCTTGCATCCTGCCGGTGTTTGTAGGGTGTAAAAAAAATGATTATGCTTGAAAACAGGTTTTTTTCTTTCAGAAAAAAAAATGTAATGAAACTGATGGCCAGAAATCCAAAAAATATCTCAGCTGTTAAATTCAGTACAGAATTAAAAAAATTGGAAAACCTGTCGAATGTGGCAATATCAATTAATTCAGAGATAAGTTTGCTACCAATGGTTTCGCCGGGAGCAAGCATAGCCCATGAGCGAAGAAAATTCTCTAATTGTAGTAAAGGCTCCTCCAAACCCTTGGTAATAGCAGCTACATCTAACTGATTAATAAATGCTGCCTGTGAAGCCATGAGAGGAAAAACAAATGATATAAACAAAATCAAAATCATCATCATAAAAAACAACGTTAACAGCGCAGAAACACCAGCTGGCATCCTGAAATTACGGATTTTTATCCGTTGAAGAAACTGAACTATGGGCTGACCCAAAACAGACAATACTGCCGATATAATCAGGTAAATGATAATCCGGAAAAAGTACCAGGCGAATAAGGCACCAATAATAATCAGGATTAAAATAATGGTATTTTTGAGTGTTTTTCCCATAAAAAAATGGTTGAAGACTTTTTTAAATGTTTCAATTTAAACTGTTTTCCGGTGGAACAAACATACCACTGAAAAAAACGAAACAAACACAGTTCACCTCTCAAATGGGTGTTTGTTTTTCCATAAATCAATTCCTGATAAAAGGTATTTGCAAATCTTTTTCTGGTGTTTTATGATCCTGCAAAATTTCTATCGTTACGTTTTTATCAAGTATCAGTTGTTTTTTAAGCACTCCGAGTGACGAAAAACGTCGTTCATCTCTTATTCTTTGGGCAAAGCATAAAGTAACTGTTTTGCCATACACTTCGCCCTGAAAATTAAAGACATGGGCCTCAATGGTAAAGTTTTCCTTATTGAGTGTGGGGCGCATACCTATGTTGATCATACAACCATACCAGGTTTGGTTATAGTTTAACCATCCTGCATAAACACCCTGGGGAGGAATGATCTTGTTTTTGCCGGATGGATCAAGATTGATGGTTGGAAAACCCATCGTTCGGCCTATCTGATTACCATATACAACTTTTCCGGTAAGCGGATAATAATAACCCAGGTATTGCGACCAAATCTCTAAAGTTTGGTTTTTTGCTGTCAATACTTTAAATGTTTCCGCAATGCCCGGGTTAATACCATCTATTTCCAATCCACAAAACATATCAAATTGCCTGGCACCCATCAATTCATGAGTAGTTTGAAAATTTTTATACAAATCTTTAAACTCTTTTTCTGCTATTTCAACAATATGCATGATTTTAAGTTGCCGGTATAAATAATTCCTTTCGGCATGGTTTAAAATCACCGGGTGGTCATCAGCAGGCAAAACATCAAAAAACAATGTGTTTTTGAATTCTTTATCAGGATTTGCGGCAACATTTTCAAATGAAGATGAAACATATTGGAAAAACGGACAGGCAACGATTCTGGAAAATTTCTGGTTTGCAATTTTATCAAAACTGTTCAAGATAATAAAGTGTTTTATTTATTTGCGAATGTAAAGGTAAAAAGCGTACTAAAATTAGTGATTATTAAAGAATTTGCAGTAAATATGTTTAATTTATGAGTTTATTTTATATTTAAAATAGAGGATTAAAAATTATTGTTATGAAGGTTTTTTAATTATTTTTGGAAATGCTTAAAAATTTACGTGAATTACGTTGTTTATTTGGCATAAAAATGATTAATATTGTTTTCTTAAATCGAATAAGCATAATCTTTAAAAAAATACAAGGCAGATGGAACACATTAAAGGAAAAATTTCTCAGGTTATCGGACCTGTTGTAGACGTAACCTTTGAAAACACTGAAAAGTTGCCAAAAATTTATGATGCGCTTGAAGTGATTAATCAACAGGGTGTGAGAATTATTCTTGAATGCCAGCAACATATGGGAGAGGACACAGTCAGGACGGTTGCCATGGATTCTACAGATGGTCTTTTCAGAGGGTTGGATGCAGTTTGCCTGGATGAACCTATTACTATGCCCGCCGGTCAGGAGATAAGAGGGCGATTGTTTAATGTTATTGGCGATCCTATAGATGGTTTGGGAGATGTAAAAACAGAAAAACGATACAGCATACACAATGAGGCACCAAAATTTGAAAACCTTAAAGCAAGTACCGAGATTTTATACACAGGTATCAAGGTTATCGATATGCTTGCTCCATATCCTAAAGGTGGTAAGATCGGATTATTTGGTGGTGCCGGTGTTGGAAAAACAGTTTTGATCATGGAATTGATCAACAATATAGCCAAAGGTTATCAGGGCATGAGCGTGTTTGCCGGTGTTGGCGAAAGAACCAGAGAAGGAAATGATCTGCTGAGGGAAATGATCGAATCAGGCGTTATTCGCTATGGGGATGATTTTATCAAATCCATGGAAGAAGGGAATTGGGACCTTTCAAAAGTGAACAGGGAAGAACTTGCCAAATCGCAGGCGACACTTGTTTTTGGTCAAATGAATGAACCTCCGGGGGCAAGAGCCAGAGTGGCGTTGTCTGGATTGTCTGTTGCCGAGTATTTTCGTGATGGAGATGAGGATAGTTCAGGTTCCGATATTTTGTTTTTTATTGATAATATCTTCAGGTTCACCCAGGCAGGTTCCGAAGTTTCTGCTTTGCTTGGCAGAATGCCTTCAGCAGTAGGATACCAACCTACTCTGGCAACCGAGATGGGTTTGATGCAGGAAAGAATTACTTCCACTAAACGGGGTTCTATTACCTCTGTTCAAGCAGTCTATGTTCCCGCTGATGACCTTACCGACCCGGCACCTGCTACAACGTTTTCTCACCTGGATGCAACAACCGTACTCAGTCGTAAAATTTTTGAATTGGGCATTTATCCTGCTGTCGATCCGCTGGATTCAACATCCCGTATCCTCACACCCGAAATTGTAGGAAAAGAGCATTATAACACTGCAAAACAGGTTAAAATGCTTTTGCAACGCTACAAAGAACTGCAGGATATCATTGCTATTCTGGGCATGGACGAACTATCAGAAGAAGATCGTTTGGTGGTGAGCCGGGCAAGAAGAGTCCAGAGATTCCTCTCTCAGCCCTTTCATGTAGCCGAGCAATATACCGGACTAAGCGGTCTTTTTGTACCCATAGAAGATACGCTCAAAGGGTTTAATATGATCATGAATGGCGAGGTTGATGAATACCCTGAAGGTGCTTTTAACCTGGTAGGATCTATCGAACAGGCCATAGAAAAAGGTAAAGCACTTCTGGAAGATTCTGTCAAAAAATAAAAACGATCCACGACAATACTATTGAAGCATAAGCGTATGATTAGATTTCGCAACATGACAAAAAGAACAAAACAGGTTTTTAGAGAGCTCCATCTGACCTGTCTAATCAAATTATAAACAGATGAACCTGCATTATGTATCTGAAAATTATTTCACCACAAAAATATGTCTACGAGGGAGAGATCGTTCTGATTCAACTGCCTGGTAGCATGGGTTCTTTTGAAATCCTTCACAATCATGCACCCATCATTGCCCGTATTGATAAAGGAAAAGTGAAGGTGATCGATGAAAAACGAAATAAATTTTTTCTGGAAGTCAATCCCGGAATTGTAGAAGTAAATAACAACCAGATTGTCTTGCTTACAGAATAAATTTTTTTGATTATCATACCCTTTTAAGGCGTTGATAATAAAATACCTGTCTCCTCTCCGTTGATATGCTTAGTTTGGTCAGGTCTCTTTGTTTCATTTCCTGTGTTTGTATACCAGGGATTGAACGGGATTTATTATCTTTACCAAAACAAAAAAATAATGGAAAAAAGATGGGTAATTAAAAATCCCGAAAATGCTGATATAGAAAAAAAATTGTCAGAATCCTTATCGATTGATGGTATACTGGCTCGCTTGCTTGTCCAAAGGGGGGTAAAATCTTTCCTGGAAGCCAAAGACTTTTTCAGACCCTCTATGGATAATCTTCATGATCCTTTTCTCATCAAAGATATGGATAAAGCCATTGAGCGCATCGAAAAAGCCATAGTCAATAATGAGAGGATTATGGTATATGGAGATTATGATGTGGATGGCACAACTGCTGTTGCTCTTACCTATTCTTTTCTTAAAGATTTTCATCAGAATATTGATTTCTATATTCCCGACCGCTATAAAGAAGGTTATGGTATTTCTTTGGAAGGTATTGATTTTGCAAAAAAATCGGAGGTAAAACTTATTATCGCACTTGATTGCGGCATTAAAGCTATGAACCAGATGCAGTATGCCTCAGATAAAGGCATTGATTTTATCATTTGCGATCACCACCGTCCGGGCGATCATTTGCCTGAAGCTTATGCTGTAATCGATCCCAAAAGACCAGATTGTAACTACCCTTACAAAGAACTATCAGGGTGTGGGCTGGGTTTCAAACTCGCTCAGGCGTATTATCAGAAAAACAGACTGCCGTTTAAGGAACTTGAAAAATTTCTGGACCTTGTAGCCGTAAGTATTGCAGCTGATATTGTCCCTATTACCGGGGAAAACCGGGTATTGGCTTATTATGGATTGAAAAGACTCAATTTCAATCCAAGACCCGGATTTGAATCTATTCTTTTTTACAGCAACATCATAAGAAAAGCAAACCCATGCGAAGGCACTGTTTTTACACGCGAAATCACAATCAATGATGCTGTTTTCCTCATTGGCCCACGTATCAATGCAGCAGGTAGAATAGAAAGCGGCAATGCAGCAGTAGAATTGCTGCTTTGCGAAAAAATGGGTGAGACTCACCTGCTTAGTCAAAATATAAACAACAACAATACCGAGCGTCGTACACTTGATATGGATATTACGCGGCAGGCCCTGGAAATGATTGACAACGATCCTGAACTGAAAAACAGAAAATCCACTGTGCTTTTCAATCCCGAATGGCACAAAGGGGTCATTGGCATCGTTGCATCACGCCTTACCGAATCCTACTACCGACCAACCGTTATCCTTACGCAATCTAACGGCGTTATCACCGGATCGGCAAGAAGCGTAAAGGATTTTGATGTGTATGACGCCATTGATGCATGCAGTGAATATCTTGATCATTTTGGAGGACATAAATACGCTGCCGGATTAAGTCTGCAACCAGAAAACCTTGATAAATTTCAAACTGCTTTTGAACAGGTGGTCGCTAATTCGATCACCGATAAAATGCTCATTCCTGAAATTGAAATTGATGCTGAGTTGAAATTATCTCAAATTAATCCAAAATTTTTCCGCATCATGAAACAATTTGCACCCCACGGACCGGGTAACATGAGCCCTGTTTTTTTAACCAGAGGGGTTATCGATAGAAACTCGGCGCGGATAGTAGGGAAAAATCATTTGAAGGTTACTGTTTATCACCCCGATGAACCCGGGGTTAGCTTTAACGGAATTGCTTTTCAACAAGCTCAGCATTACGATGCCGTGCACTGGGGAAAGTTTTTTGATATCGTTTATCAAATTGAAGAAAACGAATGGAACGGTACCAAAAACCTTCAACTAAACATTAAAGACATTAGAACCTACATCGATAAAGTATAACAAATTTTTAAATTCATTCTCTCAACATCTAAAAACACGCTAAAAAATCAATGGAAACAGTTTTAAGTGGAATCCGTTCAACGGGCAATCTTCATCTGGGTAATTATTTCGGCGCCATTCAGAATTTTCTTAAAATGCAGCACAAACACCGCTGCTTCTTTTTTATTGCCGATTACCATTCATTAACCACGCATCCTACTCCTGACGACCTGCATCAGAACGTAAAACAGGTGCTGGTAGAATACCTGGCAGCTGGAATCGATCCCGAAATTGCCACCTTGTATATTCAAAGCGACATACCGGAAATAGCAGAATTGTATTTGCTCCTTTCAATGAATGCCTATATGGGTGAACTGGAAAGATGTACCACTTTTAAAGACAAAGCGCGCAAGCAACCCGATAATATCAATGCCGGTCTGCTTACCTATCCTGTATTGATGGCTGCCGATATTCTCATACACAAAGCTACAAAAGTACCGGTTGGTAAAGACCAGGAGCAACACCTGGAGATGGCCAGAACCTTCGGAAACCGCTTTAACCGCCTTTATAAAACAAACTATTTTCCCGAACCCTATGCTTACAATTTTGGAAGCGACCTGATCAAAATACCAGGTTTGGATGGAAGCACTAAAATGGGAAAATCTGAAGGTGAAGGCAATGCCATATACCTGGCTGATGATCCGAAAGTGATCAGAAAAAAAATTATGCGGGCCGTAACAGATTCTGGACCAACTGAAAAAAATCAAATCAAACCTCAACCTATTGAAAATCTGTTTCAAATCATGAAAGTAGTTTCATCAGATGATACATACAACTTTTTTGAAGAAAAATATAACCAGTGCGAGATCAGATACGGAGACCTGAAAAAGCAAATTGCTGAAGATGTGATTGCTTTTACCTCTCCTTTGAGAGAAAAAATCCTTGATCTGTCAGCAAACGAAACCTATATCAACAAAGTGGCAAAAATGGGTGCAGAAAAAGCACACGAAAGCGCATCTAAAACAGTTAAAGAGGTACGTGAGATTATTGGATTCAAACCTTTTTATAGTTAAATTTACAATATCAAACAGTGCGTTCCTAAAATCTGGCATTATTTTTCCATTGATATCTTTTCGCTTTATCAACCTGGATGTTTCTTATTAAACTCCTGGAATTTTGTGAATTGGACAAACGAGTCTCTCCTATAATGTTTCTGTAAATGACAAGCGTAAAATTAACAGGATAATTCTGATGGAAATTAACAGCATTATCACTTTACGATTAACAGATATTTTGGTTTGATTTGCTTGTTACTTATCAATACAATACAATCATCGGATGCTCCGTACCCTTAAACTTTGAAAATTATGAAACCCTGGAAAGTATTCAGTAACGTATCAAAATGGTTTTTGCGCATAACCTTGGTATTGTTTGTATTTTTTAAATATTATCCGGTTTTTATGCAGTTCAGTTTCGATACATTTGCATTTTTTACCTCCACCGGATTTCTTGCATCATCTTTGCTTTTGCTGGTGGGTGGATTAATCAGCAAACCATCACTGACTGCTATCGCTGCCCTGATTCTTTTCATGCTCTCTGTATTGAATACCTATAACCATTTTGATGGTATCAACACAGCTTTCAACAACTGGTTGATGATCAGCGCAGTGTCTTTTTATTTTTTGACAAATGGAAACAAATAATTTTGAATGGGAGAAAACACAGAAACTAAAAAACAAAAGGAAACTGTTGTACTGGTGGGAGCGATCACTGGAAAACAATCTGAAGAAATCGTAAAAGAATATCTGGATGAACTTGCTTTTTTGGTTGACACCGCCGGGGGTGTGGTAGTGAAAAGGTTTACACAAAAACTTGATAAACCAGATAAAACAACTTTTGTAGGGAAAGGTAAAATGGAAGAGATTGCTTCCTATATCAAAGAACATGAAATTGATATTTTGATCTTTGACGACGAATTATCCCCATCACAGCAAAGAAACGTAGAGCGAACGGTAAAATGTCGTGTTTTAGACAGAAGCAACCTGATCCTTGATATTTTTGCTCTCAGGGCACGCACTGCTCATGCCCGAACCCAGGTTGAACTCGCTCAGTATCAATACCTGCTGCCACGCCTTGCAGGTATGTGGACACACCTGGAAAGGCAAAAAGGGGGAATCGGAATGAAAGGACCCGGTGAAAGAGAAATTGAAACCGACCGACGCATTGTAAGAGACAGAATAGCTCTGCTCAAAAAGAAACTCCAGCAAATAGACAAACAAAAGGCAACACAACGCTCTAACAGAGGAAACCTGGTGAGGGTGGCACTGGTTGGGTATACCAATGCTGGAAAATCAACCATTATGAATATGTTGAGCAAATCTACCGTTTTTGCCGAAGACAAACTATTTGCAACACTCGATACAACAGTAAGAAAAGTGGTGATTGAAACGCTGCCCTTTTTGCTTTCAGATACCGTAGGTTTTATTAGAAAACTGCCACACCACCTCATCGAATCTTTTAAATCTACTCTTGATGAAGTAAGGGAGGCAGATATTTTACTGCATGTGGTTGATATTTCGCATCCCAATTTCGAAGAGCAGATCAGGGTGGTGAATGATACACTTCATGAAATTCTGGAAGGAGAGCAAAGAGAAACGGTAATGGTTTTTAATAAAATTGATCAGTATTCTTACTTAGAAAAAGAAGAAGATGACTTAACTCCCGTAACTCCTGCTAATTTTACCCTGGAAGATATGAAACAAACCTGGATGGCAAAAAATAATTCACCTTGCCTTTTTATTTCAGCCAAAGAAAAACAAAACATAGAAAGTTTCAGAAAAACTTTATACCAGAGGGTGCTGGAGATACATAAAAAACGTTATCCTTATGATTTGCCTGCTTATAATCCCTGGATAGATTATTCGAATGGAAATGAATCTTAACCAAAGGGAATTCATGGAAAATATGAAAAATATAAACGGTTTTCTTATTTTTTTATTTGTTTTGCTCACCATGCCGGCAAAAAGTCAATCTGATAATTATGACTGGTGGATTGAAACTCATGACTGGGATGGAGTTACACACTGGACCAAATATCTGATCTATTCTTCTGAATATTTTGGACCCAATGCATTGCCCGTGCCTGAAACCATGCAGGGACTTATAAAGAAAGAATTTTCTTTTGAAATGTCTCTTGAAAACCACAGAGGATATACCGGAGACATTACCAACAACCTCTTTGCACAAATCTATTTCCCTTTATTTTCCGATAAAGCAGGCATTAACTTTTCCATGGTACCCGTTGAGTTTTTTAACATGAATAACCAAACACGCGATAAAAGAAGAGCGAGAAATTTTGATGGAAAAGGGCATAGTGTAGGTGATTTATATATCGGCACGCATATTCAACTGGTTGAAAACAACCCTCGTTGGCCTGATATACTGCTTACTATCAATATGAGAACGGCATCTGGTAGTAATCTGATGTCTGCAAGATTTACCGACACCCCAGGATATTTTTTCGATTTATCTTTTGGGAAAACATATGAACTGAAAGGAAATGTTGTGAATGATATAAGAACCTTTGGTTTGCTCGGATTCTATGTGTGGCAAACCAATTCTGATATTCTAATGCAAAACGATGCATTTATGTATGGACTGGGAGCTAAAGCAAAAGTAATTGATCTGTTTTATCTTACCAATATATGGGGCGGTTATATCGGATACAAAAACAATGGTGATCAACCCATGCTTTACAGGATATTGCTGGAAAGTGCTATGGATAAAAAAATTAATTACCTTTTCAAATATCAAAAAGGGTTGAATGACTTTCCGTTTCATTCGTTCCAAATAGGTTTTTCTGCCAAACCGTTTTAACCATATTTTTAATCCATTTTTTTATGAATATTGGATTCGATGCCAAGAGGGTTTTTCAAAATTACACCGGGTTGGGTAATTACGGGCGCACCCTGCTAAAAAATCTTATCCTGTTTTATCCAAAACAAAACTACTATTTGTATGCTCCAGGCATACGAAGAAATCCGGAAACAGAAGATTTTTTCGTTAATACTAATTTTAAAATCCGCAATTCGCTTTCTTTTTCTAAATCTTACTGGCGCTCTTTTTCCATCAAAAATGATTTACGAAAAGATAAAATTGATTTGTATCATGGGTTGAGCAACGAAATTCCCGCAGGTTTAAAAAACATATCCATTAAATCTGTAGTAACCATTCATGACTTGATTTTTAAAATTGTTCCTGAAACCTATCCTTTGTTTGATCGTCACATCTACGATCTTAAATTCAAATATGCCTGCCGCAATGCCGATCTTATTATCGCCATCAGCGAAAACACCAAAAAAGATATCATCAGGTTTTATAATATTGATCCACAAAAAATTAAAGTGGTTTATCAGCCCGTAAATCCGCTTTTTTATTCACTTCAAAGCACACAACAGCTAATTGAAGTTATTGCAAAATTGAAATTGCCGGAAGATTTTATCCTTTATGTAGGTAGTATTTCTCAAAGAAAAAATTTGAAAATGCTTCTCAACGCTTATGCATTATTGGATAATTTCACCCAAATTCCTATGCTATTAGTAGGTAATGGTGGACACTATAAAAAAGAATGTATAGAGCTGGCATCTAAACTTGGAATTTCTACAAAATTATACTGGATCGATTCTGTTTCTGATAACCGGCACATACAAGCGCTTCTTCAACAAGCCAAACTTGTTGTTTATCCTTCTGTTTATGAGGGATTTGGACTACCTGTGGTGGAAGCATTGTTATCTGAAACTCCTGTAATTACCTCCCGCAGTTCTTCCATGCCCGAGGCAGTGGGTATTGAGGAACTGCTTGCCGATCCGAAAGATACAGAAGAATGGAAGCATAAGATCGAAAAAGTTATCACAGATGATGATTTCAGAAGATCAGCACTAAACAGGGCTGTAAATTACGTAAAAAATAATTTTGATCCGCAAAAACTCACACATCAAATGATGGATTTATATAAAAAAACACTTTTTGAGTAACCGGTTCATTGCCATTAAATGCGGGAACATCCTCTTTTACTTTTAAAGATTTCCTACCTTTGCTCAAAAAATAACAATATGAAGATCAGTGGCTTTTCCATGGCAAAAAATGCCGATAAATTGTATTATCCGATCAAAGAGGCAATTGAATCGGTGCTACCCATTGTTGATGAATTTGTTGTGGCTATTGGCAGGGGAGATGCCGATGACTCTACCCGGGATATTGTGGCTTCTATCAAAAGTGATAAAGTAAAAATTATTGATACCCAATGGGATATCATCAAATATCCACAAGGTATGGAACATGCCCACCAAACCGATATTGCCAAAGAACATTGCACCGGCGACTGGTTGATATACCTTCAGGCCGATGAGGTAATTCATGAAAAATATTTGAATACCATACAGCAAGCATGTCAGAAATACCTGTATGATAAAGAGGTGGAAGGTTTCCTGTTTGCTTACAAGCATTTTTGGGGCGATTATGAACATTACCACAAAAGCCACGGATGGTATCCTTTTGAGATCAGGATCATTCGCAATGATCCCGATATACATTCATGGAAGTCGGCACAGTCTTTTCGGAGAATACCCAATTTTGACGGCCTGAATTACCGGCAAACGCTAAACACCTATAAATTGAAGGTTGTTAAAATTGATGCTGAAATATATCATTACGGATGGGTGCGTCCGCCACATTTTATGTACCGGAAAAACAAGGTGCTCACCACAAACCATAAAGGGAAAGATGTTGCCAATCAGATGTTTAAAGAAGAAACCATCCCATTTGATTATGGTCCCCTCAACAGACTGGAAAAATTTAAAGGTACTCACCCATCGGTGATGAAAGACTGGATCGCCCGCTTCGACTGGAAAGACCAACTTCAGTACTCAGGAAAACTCAATACCAGAAACAGAAAACCTGCCAAACATGAACGATTTAAAAACAGGATGTTTTCTTTTCTCAAACATAAAATTTTACACATGCCTATGCTGGGTGAACTCAACAACTATATTTTACTTAAAAAGTAAAAAAACAGCAATGAGAACCATCTTAATAGCGGAAGAAACAGATATCCAGTTATGAATGTCTTGCCCGATCCTCTTTCTGGTCGTAAAATTCTTTTTATCTCTTCTCCTTTAACCTGGCGAGGTGGCGAACAGCAACTTGCCTATCTGCTCGAAATACTTACTGAAAATAACGTTGCTTTTGGCGTTGTTTGCCCTGTCAAATCTGCCTTTCACCGCCTTTGTACTCAAAAAGGGTATCAGGTTCACTCCTTTGTTTTCAGAGGTATCTTTAATCTTGTGGTAGGATTATTTGTTTACCGCATCTGCAAAAGATATCGATATTCGTTGTTGCATGCCAATGATTCGCATGCGCATATGGCTGCGGTGTGGTCTTCTGTTTTGGGATGCAAAGCTCCTGTTGTATTGCACCGGCGCGTTGATTTTCCTGTGAAAAACACTTTTTTTTCACGGAAAAAATACAATTGGCCGGCCATTGCCGCTATCATTTGCATTTCGGAGGAAGTAAAAAGAGTATTAGAACCGGCTGTTTACAACAAAAAAATCATTCATGTCATAAACAGTGGTATTGATCTGAAACGCTTTGAGCAAGGAATTTCAACATCTGTTGATCTTAGAAAACTATACAACATTCCTGCTCATAAAAAAATAGTGGGTATTGTGGCGGCGCTGGCAGCCCACAAAGACCACAAAACTTTTGTTGAAACTGCCGAACTTGTTTTAACTAAGCGGGATGATGTGGTTTTTATTGCTATAGGAGAAGGAAAAACCAGAAATAAAACAGAAACCCTTATCAAACAGAAAGAACTTACCGGAAAGGTTATTATTGCCGGGTTTATGCATAATATTCCCGCAATATTACCCCAACTGGATTGTTTTTTACTTACTTCACAAACCGAAGGAATGGGTACTTCGCTGCTGGATGCATTTGCTGCCGGCATACCTGTAGTTGCTACCAATGCTGGTGGAATACCCGAAATTATCATTCATCAGAAAACAGGACTGCTCGCACCGGTGAAAGACGCAAAGACTTTGAGTGAAAATGTTTCGTTGCTCTTAGATGATCAAAACATGAGAAAATATCTCGTAAGTCAGGCAAAAAAACACCTTCAGCGATTTACATATCAAGAAATGGGAATAAAAACGATTCGGATATATCAAATGCTATTGGAAAAAAAATAGTGAAATCATTTATTTTTGCGATTTCTTTGTAACTGGTTATTTTGTTTTTGTAATACCCCCGAAACAACCTCCTTCAATATACTGCTTTTCCTGTGCTAGTTATACTCTACCTTCTCTCTTTTCTTCCTTTCCCTGTTTTGTACCGCTTTTCTGATTTGCTAACCTTTTTCCTGTATAAAATAATTGGTTACAGAAAAAAGTGGTAAGGAAAAACCTGGAAAACTCTTTTCCGGAGAAGTCGATCCAGCAGATCAAACAAATCGGAAAAAAATTTACAAACATTTTACCGATGTGATGATGGAAACCTTGAAAATGAAAACCCTTACAGAAAAGGACATTGGTAAACGGTTTGCTTTTACCAGGGAATCTTGCGAACTTCTCGGGAAGTATTATCAAAAAAAAACAAAGTGTTGTAATAGCTCTGGGACCTAACGGCAACTGGGAATGGGGAGGACTTAGTTTTGGTATTACCCATCAACACCTGGTCATTGGGTTTACCATCCACTGCAAAACAGTCATTTACGAAAAGTAAACACCTGTTTTTCAGTCATCGCAAGCCTTGCAATTGTCGCTTTCTTATCAAGCAGATGCAAAAATTATGAGTTTTCTTGCTGAGACTATTTAGAGTCTGTCCATAAAGTCAATTTTCTGATAATAAATGACATACATACTTAAG
>CAYPFV010000057.1:0-17163 GCA_964410015.1 uncultured Bacteroidales bacterium | reverse complement strand
CTAATTATGAGATGAACCGAGCCATGACAAAGTTTTTGACACACACGTACATGATTATAATGCGCGACATGTAAAGCATGCAGTCAGACTGTTAGCGAGCTCCATCTGACCTATTTAATCAAATTATGAACAGATGAAACCCCTATCTGCCTAAATAAATAGTAAATTGTTCCATCAACTATTTTCGTGTTTTTTCTACCAACTCCGATAGTCTATGATTGACAATTATTGGTAAGATACCCATCATTCCTGATTTTTCCTTGAGTTCGGTAAGCAGGATTTCGGTATCGTTTTTAAGAAGTTGCATTGTATACTTATTGAGTTTTTGCCGGACGGGATCAGTAATAAGATGGTTGGCCCCTGCCATTTCACCGGCAATGATAATAGCTTCAGGATTAAATAAATGAATAAGAATGGATATGCCTTTTGCCAGGTATTCACCTGCTTCCTCAATAAGTTCAATAGCAAATTGATCGCCTGACATTGCAGCTTTCACAATAACATGTAATTTGATCTTTTCGAAATGATTGTCCACCAATTTAGCAATCATGGAACTTTTTCCTTTTTTAAGGTCAGTAATTGCTTTTTTGACTAGTGCTGTACCCGAAGAGATGGTCTCCAGGCAACCAATTTTCCCACAATAGCAAAGTTCACCATCAGGAATCATCTGAATATGTCCGAATTCTCCTGCAAACCCTGAATGTCCGTGATATAGTTCTCCGTTGATGATCTGCCCAAGCCCAATTCCAGAACCAATGTTGATCAACAGTACATTTTTTTTCTCTTTTGCCAGTCCGAACCAAAGCTCTCCCAATGCCATGGCTTTAGTGTCGTGCTCAATAAATGCAGGAGCTCCTAAAAGCTCTTCAAAAAAATCCGAAAGATTTTTATTGTCAAATTGCGGATAACTGTAGCTGATTCCTTTTCTTATGTTGATCAAGCCAGGTATTGTTATTCCATAACCCAAAAGCTGAGAAGGTTTGATGCTCATGCTATTAAGAAATGCATCTACCTCTCTTTTCAAGACATGAAAAATATCGTTATGTGTGTCAATACCTTCATTGATCTCAAATATTTCACCCACACTTTTATTATGCAAATCAAAAAGTCCGAACCTTACATACTTTCTGCTTAACTCAACACCCATACTATACCCGGCATTAGAATTCAAATCAAACAAGGCAGGCTTTCTTCCACCTTTTGATTCGCCTATACCGGAGTGGTGAACCCATCCCGATTTACTTAGCTCATTCATGATATTGGTTAGTGTGGGTGTGCTGTTGTTCGTAATTTCACAAAGCTCGGCAATGGTTTTATCCCCTTCTTTATAAAGGATTTCAAGCACCTGTTTCTTTAGTAAAACTTTTTTTAAACTCTGTGTTTGATTTTTCGGAGCAATGGATTTTAAAGACATCGCAAGTATTTAAAAAGACTACATAAAATATTGCAATATAATAATATTTTTGAAAAAGTCGTCTCTTTTTCTTCTTGTTTTTATAATGATCATACAACTCCAGCAGATCATCATCATCCTGTTCAGGCAAAACTAAAAACTGCGAATGAACAGCTATGTGGCCAAAGTTAATTGTGACAGGATGTTTTTTGGTGCTGAAAAAAAAATCTGCAATGCTAAATCTATTGATTTGTAAAAACAAAAAACAATAAAAATTCCGCATCAGTGATGTCTTTAACAAATAAGGCAGATAAAGAAAAATAAAAATAAGGATGAAAAGCAGAATAGTTGTGTTGCTGGTGGATGTATTTATATGGTTGTTAATCAGTAAAATAAGAGAAAATACAATGGATTTATCATTTTGTTAATATGGGCGTTTCACGGAGAAAACGGTTATATTTTTTTTATAATTTAGCAATCTTATCAAAAGAAACCTTGTAAACCTTTATAAATCTAATGATAAGAGATTTTTCTCAGAAAACAAAAGCATCAGAAGACGATTGTTTGCCTGCCTGTATTTAGATTTATCATATAGAATCGGCAACAATCTTTATCCATAATAACAAGTAATAATTCGTAAGTTTTGTACACATGAAAACAGGGCATTAAGGCAAAGTTTAATTGAAACAAAAACGATTAACTGCCCATGTTTCCCCAATTCCGGGGGAACAACATGTAACCATATTAATCAAAATATTATACTCATGAAACTCAATGTAGGCTTTGTAAAATCAGTGTTGAATGTTTACGATGAAATGTCTGAAAATGGTATTTCCATCGTTTACCTTGGAGAATTTCACCATCAGATCACAAAAATGTTTACCTCTATGGCAGAGGATGACATGGACAGGAAAGATGAAGAGCGTTCGACCATTAGAAAAGTTTATTCGGTAATGGTAGAAACATTACAGAATATGGCAAAACATTCTGATGAGATCACCGACAAGTATAATATTGGTAAAGGTTTGTTTATGATAGGAAAGAAGAATGATACCTATTATATCATCACATCCAATAAAGTAACCAATAGCAAGAAGATAGATCTTGAAAAAGCTGTGAAAGAGGTAAACGCAGCGTCAAGGGACGAATTGAAAGAGATGTACAAAAAGCAGATAACAGAAGGCAGGATATCAGAAAAGGGTGGCGCCGGACTGGGTTTGATAGAGATTGCACGCCGTACCCGCAACAAACTTGTATATCAGTTTTTGCCTTTTGATGACAATACCCAGTTTTTTCTGCTGAAGGTAGAGATCAATGCCAAAAAAATTGTCTGAAACAATCAGTTTTTTATTTAGCAGGCATTTGTTATCTTTATACTCTTGGTCAATGTAATCGAGGGTATGTCAGTCGATATCTTAAAAACTCCTATTGAATATCTGAAAGGTGTAGGTCCGCAAAGGGCAGAACTTCTAAAAAAAGAAATAGAAGTTTTTTGCTTCGACGACCTGCTCCATTTTTATCCATTCCGGTATATAGACCGTAGCAGATTTTACCTGATCAGTGAGATCAATGAGGATATGCCTTTTGTACAGATCAGGGGAACCATCAGCAATATAAAGCTTCACGGAAACAGGCGTACCACCCGCATGACGGCTATGCTAACAGATGAACGAGGCAATAATCTGGAACTTGTATGGTTTAAAGGATTTCAATGGTTGAAAAACAAATTTCAAACCGGACAGGAATATATTGTTTTTGGAAAACCCTCGCGGTTTGGAAGCAAACTCAACATTGCCCACCCCGAAACAGAGCCCGTAACACCTGGTTCCATCAGTCAGCAATCAACTATGCAACCTGTCTATAATTCTACCGAAAAGTTGAAGACCAGAGGATTAGACAGCAAAGGAATTCATAACCTGATGAAAAACCTTATACCCCAGGTTCGAGATGTTATTTCAGAAAATCTGCCCTCTTATTTAACAGATCAGATCAAATTACTCGACCGTAAACAAACACTTGTAAATGTCCATTTCCCGGAAAATGCCAATTTGCTGGCAAGAGCCAGAGCCCGCTTAAAATTTGAAGAACTTTTCTACTTGCAAGTCAATCTTCTCAAAATAAAACATTTGAGAACATCTGAGGCAAAAGGGCACATATTCAGAACAATTGGCCAATATTTCAATACTTTTTATCATGATAAACTTGAATTTGAACTTACAAATGCACAGAAAAGGGTGATCAGGGAGATCAGAAAAAACACTCTCAGCGGCAGGCAAATGAATCGCCTCATTCAGGGTGATGTAGGCAGCGGGAAAACCATAGTTGCCTTGTTATGCATGCTAATAGGCATAGATAATGGTTTTCAAACCTGTTTGATGGCACCCACAGAAGTGCTTGCCAATCAACACTATGCATCTATCTCTCAAATGCTTGAAGATATGGATCTGGAAGTTAGACTTTTAACTGGTTCTACACGGAAAAAGGAGCGAAAGGAAATCATTGAAAATTTAAAAAACGGACAAATAAACATTATTATAGGTACCCATGCACTTATTGAAGATACTGTGGTTTTTAAAAATCTTGGAATGGTGGTAATTGATGAGCAGCATCGTTTTGGTGTGGCGCAAAGAGCTAGATTGTGGAAAAAAAACGCAATCCCTCCGCACGTGCTGGTCATGACTGCCACACCTATACCCCGTACGCTGGCAATGACCTTATACGGCGATCTGGATGTTTCGGTGATTGATGAATTGCCCCCCGGACGCAAACCTGTAAAAACCATCCATCAGTATGATACACACAGATTAAAAGTTTTTGCTTTTATGCGCGAGCAAATAAAAAAGGGGCGACAGGTTTATGTCGTATATCCGATCATAGAAGAATCTGAAAAGCTTGATCTGAAAGACCTCACCGATGGATATGAAAGCATTGTGCGGGCTTTTCCTTTACCTGAATATGCTGTAAGCATTGTACATGGACAAATGAAAGCCAAGGATAAAGAATATGAAATGCAACGTTTTGCGAAGGGGGAAACTCAGATTATGGTAGCTACCACTGTAATAGAAGTAGGCATTAATGTGCCCAATGCAACTATAATGGTGATAGAAAGTGCCGAAAGATTTGGGCTTTCACAGTTGCATCAGCTCAGAGGTCGTGTGGGAAGAGGCGATGATCGGTCGTGGTGTATTCTTATGACAGGTGTAAAACTTTCAGGAGATGCACTGCAGCGGATGCAAACAATGGTAAATACGAATGATGGATTTGTAATAGCAGAAACTGATATGAAATTGCGTGGACCTGGTGATATACATGGTACCCAACAGAGTGGTATTCTTGATCTGAAAATTGCCGATATCAGTAAAGATGAGAAAATTCTTCAATACGCCAGAAACACAGCTAAAAATATACTTGAGAAAGACCCTGATTTAGAGAAAAAGGAAAATCATCTTATCGCCACCACATTGCATTCAAAATTTAATGGCAAGATGATCTGGAGTAAAATTAGTTGAGTAATTCCGGAAAGAAAACTTCCTGATATTAAAGACAGCAAAACCTTATAAACAGGAGTAAAAAAAACCGCAACTTAAGAAAGATGCGGTTTTAATAACTTTTTTATTTTCTTTAGTTCAGCACAAAGCGTATTGGTAGGTTAAACTGAACCCTTACAGCTTGGCCTCTCTGCCGTCCGGGGGTCCATGGTGGCATACTTTCAACAACGCGAATTGCCTCTTCGTCTAAACCACCGCCAACACCTCTGAGTACCCTCACATCGGTAATATTTCCATCGGTTTCTACCACAAAAGTAACGAAAACTGTACCCTGAATACCTGCTTCGCGAGCCATAGTAGGATACCTAAGATTTTCCTGCAGAAATTTCATCAATGCTTCATCACCACCAGGGAAAGAGGGCTGATCTTCCACAATTGTAAAGATTTCTTCTTCCTCAACTTCCTCTTCTTCCACAACAACAGGTGTAAATTCTTCTACCTCAGTAAAAGCGTCAGCTTCTGTGTCAATGGTAAATTCTTCTTCAATTTCTACATCATCATCTACAATGATCAACTCTGTTGAGGGCTCAGGTGGAGGTGGTGGTGGGGGGGGTTCCTGTCTGGTGATTGGAATATCCTCCTCTTCAATAAAATCAACGTCGAGAACACCCAGGTCTACAACCTGTCTCTCATATTGCTTATATTCAAAGGCCATAAACACGACCACCAAAGCAAAAACAAGACCAATTTGCATAAACAATCTCTTTTTGTTTTCGAGATCTGCTTTGGGAGTTTTTTTGGGTTCCATAATATTTTGTTTTAATGGATGTATTGATTATCTGATTAATGATTTCTTCTTTTAAAATGGATTGCTAATATACAAAAATAAAATTTCATAGCCCAGATTGAAATTAAATCCGGTAGATAAATTGATCAATTTTTGGGATTTTAATTAGTAAGAACAATGCAAAAACTCCGGCAAGTGCACCTGCGAAATTCGCTAAAAAATCAAGTACTGTGGCACTCCTGCCTTGCGAGGTAAAAGCAAATTGGAGCAATTCGGTTCCTACTCCAAAAATAACGCAAAAAATTAAAGAGATAGTATAATGATTTTTACGCATGAAGGATTCTAAGGACTGTCTGCGAAAACCAAAATCTAACAAAATACTAAGTACAAAAAATAAACCAAAATGAATAAATTTATCTATATGTGGGATGTTTAATAATTTTGTTTTAGGTATATTATCCGAGGGCATTAAAATAAGCACTATAATTGTAATTGCCCAAATAAAGGATGGAAATAGATACCTGATATTCATATGTTTTCGTTTTCCCTTTCAAGATTGGGGTTTGATCAGGCGTCTACCAGTTCCTTATACTTTGCAGCATCCAAAAGATTATCTATTTCAGAAGCATCAGAGAATTTAATTTTAGCGATCCATCCTTTACCGTAAGGATCCTTATTTACAGTATCCGGATCACTTTCCAGATCTTCATTAAATTCTATAACTTCACCTGATACAGGCATAAAAAGATCAGAAACTGTTTTCACTGCTTCAATGGTGCCAAAAGTTTCTTCCTGCTCAAGGGTTTCTCCTACTGTGCTTACTTCAATATAAACAATATCACCTAATTCATTTTGTGCAAAATCGGTTACTCCAACCCAGGCAATATCGCCATCAATTTTTATCCATTCATGATCTTTAGTGTACTTTAATTCATCTGGAAAAGTCATTTTTATTCAATTTTAGGGTGATAAATACTTTTTTTATTTGAGCACCAAAAATACAAGCTTTTTTTAAACAAAAAACCTTCATTCCGAAAATTAATAATTGACTAAGATTATTTGATTAAAAAGACTTTTAAGACCACAATGCATAATCAGCATGAATAAAATCGGGGCTTCTTAAAATCATCAAAAACCAATGGCAAGTATCTTCATCAGCCCTTGTTTGGCGATTTTTTTGCAAAAATAGTGGATAAGGGTTAAAAAAGCAGGGTTCGGTCTGCCTGCCTGCAACTGATATGTAAAATGGGTTAGTTTGGCTGATCTATCTTAAAAGACTAATAGTCTTAAACATTAAATATCCTTCAAATCCTCTTTACTCAGTTTGGTAATTTTTATAATATCCTCATCAGACATTCCCATTTTTCGCGCATTTCTGGCAAGTTCAGTTTTTGCCTGCATTTTTCCTTCCTCTCTGCCTTTCACCCATCCCTCTTCGATAGCAGCAGAGAGTAGCGTTTTTTCCGAACTGATACGATCCCAGTTTTTCTCGTAAAGCAGTTTTTCGTCTTTGGTAAGGGATGCCTCCCTCACATAGGTGAGCGCTTTTTGTATCTCGGGTTGCTGGAGAAGTTCAGGATCAATCTCTTCGGTGTTTTCATTGATTTCGGTCATGAAGCGTAACCACAATATCTGCAGTTTTTTCTCTGCAATATTTTGTGGTTTGAATTTCTCCAGTTCAATGAACACGAATTCCAGTCCATGCAACTGCTCGTTGCTATCCTTTAAATGTACCACTGCGTAATGGTGGTAATAATCAGGCGATTGTGGCAGGTAAATGGTGTTGATCAGGTTAAGCGCATAAACCGGTTTTAAACTTCTGAAGGCGATTCCTTTTTCACTTTGGGTAACATACGCCCTGGATGCATTGAACAGCACCCGTTGTTTAAATGCGGTTGTCCAGTTCATCTGCATTTCCACCAGAAACTGCCGTCCACGGTTATCTCTGCATCTTACATCTACCGAGGTGAATTTCTCCAGGAAGGTTTCCGGTACCATTTCCGGGGAGAGATACTCCAGGTCAACGATCTCTTGTCCTTGCGGCAGAGGCAGCATCGAATTCAGAAAACTTCTGAGAATATCCGGATGCTCTCCGAAAATCTTTTTAAAGATCAGATCATTTTTAGGGTCTAAGTACTTCATGGCGAATGTTTTTACAAAAATAGTTGATTTTTGCGAAATCTTTTACATAATCTAAATCATATCAGCAGGAAAACGCTTGCTTTTTGTGTCTTTGAAAAGAAACCGGCAAAGAAAATGCTTTCGTATCGTTGTTACAACTTTTTCGTTGTTACAATCAGAATAACGCTGTATTTGGCGCTTTCTTGGAAAGGTTAAATACATAAACACAATGCCAGATGATGATGATATCTGGAAACCTGAATGATCAGGATATCTAAAATTTCTGACAGCAGAAGTCATCATGATATGAATTTTACTAATTTCGTGATTCATACCAAATCTTTTGTTCATGAAAAACGATGAATTCAGAAAATACGCCCATCAGATGGTTGACTGGATTGCTGATTATTTCGAAGATATTGAAAAGTATCCGGTAAAATCAGGGGCAGCTCCCGGTGAAATAGCAGGTAATCTTCCCATCCAACCCCCCTTAAAAGGAGAAAGGATGGATGATATATTTGAAGGATTTAAAGAAAATATCATGCCTGGTATTACTCACTGGCAACATCCGGGATGGTTTGCCTATTTTCCTGCCAACAGCAGTCCGCCGTCGGTTCTGGGTGAGTTTCTTACCGCCGGATTAGGTGTTCAGGGTATGGTATGGGATACTTCGCCCGCTGCTACCGAACTGGAAGAGGTTGTCATGAATTGGCTCAGGCAAATGACAGGTCTTCCTGATAACTTTACCGGTGTTTTGCAAGACACTGCTTCTACAGCTACGCTTTGTGCATTGATATCTGCACGTGAAAAAGTATCTCACTTTAAAACCAACCAAATTGGATTTCATCAGAAACTTAGAATTTATACCAGCAATCAAACCCATTCGAGCATCGAAAAAGGGGTGAAAATTGCTGGCTTTGGTAAAGAAAACCTGGTGTACATTGATACCGATGATCATTTTGCTCTGATTCCTCAAAAACTTGAAGAAGCGATCCTTCGCGATCTCGAAAACGGTTATACACCATGTTGTGTGGTAGCAGCCTGTGGTACTACCTCTTCTCTGGCAATGGATCCACTGATGGAAACAGGACAAATTTGCGAAAAATATAATTTATGGTTTCATATTGATGCTGCTTTTGCAGGCACTGCTGCCATTGCTCCTGAATTCAGATATGTTTTGGAGGGCGCTGAATTATCCGACTCTCTGGTGTTTAACCCGCATAAGTGGATGCTTACCAACTTCGATTGCTCGGCTTATTTTGTGAAAGATCCGGAAATACTGAAACAATCTTTTTCTCTCATGCCCGAATACCTTAAAACCGAAGCAGACGAGAAAGTAAACAATTACCGTGACTGGGGCATACAATTGGGGCGCAGGTTCCGTGCACTCAAACTCTGGTTCGTAATCAGATATTATGGTGTGGAAGGTATTCAGCAAATAATCAGGGAACATGTGCGACTGGGGCAACTTTTCGCTTCCTGGGTTGAAAAGGATAAAAATTTTGAATTTACCGCACCCCCCAACCTTACCCTTGTGTGCTTTCGACTGATAAAAAATGGATTGCCCGAAAAGGCGATCAACAGTATGAATGAAGAATTGCTTCGCATAATTAACCAGCAGGGTGATATTTATCTCACCCATACAAAACTCAATGGCAGATATACTTTGCGCATGTCAATTGCACAGCGCAATACAAAACAACATCATGTGGAAAAAGCCTGGGAGATCATTACCAAAGCAGGTAAAACCCTGATCAATCAATAAGTCGCACGAAATAGTAACCGTGCCGATTTTTTTTGACGACTAACAATTCTGTAAAAGCGATGAGAGATTTAAAAATAATTGGGAATACATTGCGGTATAATTACCTGATGCGTAAACGCAAAAAATCCAATGTATCCGATCCGGCTGATTTTATGCAAGTTCTTGATTACTACAAGAAAGACCCGGTGGTGTTTATCCATGCCGGTCTTAGTCAGATTAAACAGGCTTTTGCTGTTGATCCCTATCCGTTTTTAATGGAATCGTTGACAGAACGTTTTCAGAGCATCATTGCACCCGGATTTACTCCATCTTTTCGTACAACAGGATTATATCACAAAGAATTTTCAAAACCTGAATACGGTAAATTTTCTTGGTTTTTTCATCAGGATGCATCCTTCAGAAGTGATGATCCAATACATTCTCTGCTGGTTCGGGGCGACTATGGTTTCCAAAATGCATATACACCCGAAACATTTGGACCCGGAAGTTGCTTTGATCAACTCGACCAGGAAAATATCCTTTGTCTGAGCATAGGCACCCAATGGCCCATCAGTTCACAAAAGCACTATGTTGAGTACCGTTCTGATCTTCCTTATGTGCGAAAAGTACAATACAAGGGAGTTATTTACTTTGATAAACAACGATACCAGAAAATTTCTGTCTTTAATTATGTGCGGACACATTGGTTTAATAAGTATTTAACCCTTATGTGGAACAATTTTAAAATCGCACGACAAATGCAAAAAAGAGATATCATGCAGATTTATGATCTGAATGGATTGATGCTATATGCTTTCAGATTGCAGGATTTGCGCAGATTTTTAGAGGAAAAAATTATTCACGATCCCTATTATTTATTCACATAACCTTTCAGCGTTGTAACGGAAAATGTGGTTGAGTTTGGCCTGGTCAATTTTTGTTTTGAGCAGCAACTGTTCAAAAGGCAGTTGCTCGAAGTTGTCGGTTCCGAAAAGGATTTTCTGGTAAAAAGTATCCAGAAACCAACGTGTAAAAGCAGGGTCTCTTTTCAATGCAAAGTATCCGCTTTTACCCGAAATATCGGCGTACAGGTTGTCGTATTTCATGAGCAGGTCAACAAGAATACCTTTTTGTTTAATCTTTCCTTTGGCAAAACTGATGAAAGGGTCTGGATTTTTCTGTATATTCTTCCAAACGTCTGGGCCATGAGCCACAAATTTCACTCCGGGAAATTTATGTAAACGTTCTTCCAACCCATCAAAATCGGGCAAATAACCAGGAAAGTGCTCCAGGTGGTCATGAAATTGCTTACGGTAAAATCCTGTAGTTTCAATGAATTTTTCTGAATATTTCCGTGTTTTCCCCTTTAGTGCACCATTGAGAAATTGATTGAGGAATTTTGCCATGCGGGTGTTCTTGTTCATCCGGAATATCTCCCTCTCTTTTTCCATGTGAAATACCAAAGGCAGGTTATATTTATCAAGCAATTGAAGCAGATTGCCTGTTTTTTTGTCTTTCCAATGGTAGCTTGCTTTAAGTTCACCGCATCCTTTGATGCCTTTTTTAATATATTGATTTATGATTTCATTCAAATCTTCTCTTCCCGGATCGGGGGCATAAAACGGGATAATTCTGCCCGGATACCTTTTGCTTGCTTCCAGCGCTTTTTCCACATCCAGGTTCTCATATAGTTCGGGAAATACAGGATTCATCTCTTCCCAGGTGAGCAACCAGCATTTTTCTATATTGTTTTGGTCCATGTATCTGATCAACTTATCCAGATTGAATCCTGAAAAATCAACATGCAAATGTGAGTCAATTTTTGAAATCATGAGTTGTTTTTGATGCAATTTACAAAAATCTTTTCAACACGAAACGAAATGAGAAAAATGTCCGAAAATAATTCCGCAAAAGATAATTCCAGAGATACAATTTTCCAGTTAAATTGGTGAAATCTTTTTGTGTTAACGTGTGTGTGATTTAATCACCCAAACCCATACCCGTATAGTTTTAACAGCCGGATTCAGAAGCATTGGTCAATAGCGTATAATAAACAATTCAAAAAATCGGTAATGTCCAGGTTGACAAAGAACTGATATGTTTGTTAAGAAATGCATTCGGTACAAACCAAAGAAAGATAAATTCATCACAATTTTTCAGTGATCTTTTGTTCCAGCAATACCTGTGTCAAGTTTTTTTAAAAGTTATTGTTTTGCTTTTTTTATTTCAGATTATTTATCTAACTTTGCACTCCATTTTACAAAAATAATATAAACCTCTATAATTCAATTCTCAGCGGAGAAAAAGATAAATCGATAAAATAGCGCGTCATGAATCAAAACGAACTTATAAACTTTGTCCAGGAAAGTTTTTCAGAAAAAAAAGAATATCCTGCTTTTCAGGCTGGCGATACCATTACAGTTCACTATAAGATTAAAGAAGGGAACAAAGAACGCATACAGCCTTTTCAGGGTGTAGTGATACAAAGAAGGGGTTCAGGAGTTACCGAAACTTTTACCGTAAGAAAAATATCTTCTAACATTGGCGTGGAAAGGATTTTTCCGATCAACTCACCGTTCATTGAAAAAATTGATCTGGTCAGAAGAGGTGCCGTCAGACGAGCAAGAATTTTCTACCTGAGAGAACTAAGAGGTAAAAAAGCCAGGATCAAAGAAAAAAAAATGTAAATGTATAATGTTGCAATTAAAAGCCATTGGGATTTTCCAATGGCTTTTTTTTTTATAACTTCGTAAATCTATTAATGTTTATTGTATTTATATTTCTGTTTATAACAATCCTTCAAAATCCTAAAAATCAAAACATATGCGACAAATAATAGAATGTGTTCCCAATTTCAGCGAAGGGAAAAACATGGATATTATCCGTCAGATCACAACCGAAATAGAATCGGTGGAAGGTGTGAAACTTTTGGATGTTGACCCTGGAAAAGCAACCAACCGAACTGTGGTGACCTTTGTGGGTTCTCCGCAAAGTGTTGTTGATGCTGCTTTTCTGGCAGTTAAAAAAGCATCTGACCTGATCGATATGAGCAAACACAAGGGTGAACATCCGCGGATGGGCGCTACCGATGTATGTCCGTTGGTTCCGGTATCCAATATTTCTATGGAAGAGGTTGTAAAATATGCCCATCAACTGGCGGAACGTATCGGAAACGAGCTGTCTATACCCGTCTATTGTTATGAAAATGCTGCCAAACTACCCGAACGACGGAATTTAGCTTATTGCCGTAGTGGTGAATATGAAGCATTGCCCGATAAACTTGGCACACAGGAGTGGAAGCCCGATTTCGGGCCTAATCAATTCTCCCCTTCTGCCGGGGCCACAGCTGTTGGTGCACGCGATTTTTTGGTTGCTTACAACATCAATCTTAATACTACATCTACACGCAGAGCAAATGCCATTGCTTTTGATGTAAGAGAAAAAGGACGAGTGAAAAGAGAGGGCAATCCCCTGACAGGCAAAATTGTAACGGATGAAAAAGGAGATAAGGTATATATTCCCGGATCTTTGAAAGAAGTAAAAGCCATTGGTTGGTTTATTAAAGAATATGGTGTGGCCCAAATCTCTATGAACCTGACCAATATATCTGTTACACCTTTGCATGTTGCTTTTGATGAGGTTGACAAAAAAGCCCGCGAAAGAGGGGTTAAGGTTACGGGTTCTGAACTGGTTGGGTTGGTGCCTCTGAAAACCATGCTCGATGCAGGAAAGTATTTCCTTCATAAACAACAACGTAGCTTGGGTGTGTCCGATTCTGAGCTTATCAAAATAGCTGTTAAATCTATGGGATTGGATGAACTCAAACCTTTCAAACCCAAAGAAAAGATCATCGAATATATGATCAGTGATGCAGATGAAGATCAATTGACAGACCTCACAGTAAGGGGTTTTGCTGATGAAACAGCTAGTGAATCTGTGGCTCCTGGTGGGGGCTCGGTTTCGGCCTATTTAGGGGCGCTTGGGGTGTCTTTAGGCACCATGGTTGCCAACCTGTCATCTCACAAACGAGGATGGGATGATCATTGGGAATTCTTTAGCCAGTGGGCAGAAAAAGGGCAAGAGCTCAAAAACGAGCTCCTCTTTCTTGTCGATGAAGATACTCGTTCCTTTCATCAGATCATGGATGCTTTTGCCTTGCCAAAATCTAATGAAGAAGAAAAATTGAAAAGAAATAAAGCCATACAGGAGGCTACCAAATATGCCATCGAAATACCATTCAGGGTCATGCAAAAATCGTATGATAGCCTGGAACTCATAGAAGAAATGGTGGAAAAAGGCAATCCCTCTTCTGTTACTGATGCAGCCGTTGGAGCTTTGTGTGTGAGATCAGCCGTAATGGGTGCCTACTTAAATGTGAAAATTAATGCTGCCGAACTGGAAGATAAAGAATTTGTAAAGAACATTACTGAAAAAGGAAATGATCTGCAAAAACTTACCCTCGAAAAGGAACAACAGATATTGAAAAAAGTGAATAATAAAATTGAACAGAATATGTAAATCCTGGATTTTATCGCTTTGGGAAAATTATCCAGGTAAATTTTATCTGATTTGAATAGATCTATAAACAGCGAAATTGCTCATTGTAATATATTAATTGATGAACATGTAAAGCATGTATATTGATGTGGTTTGAATATCCACTCCTGTCTTTGATTGGAAAAATAAATTGGATTTTGCTACAGAGGTAATTGGATGATGAGTAAACCGGCAGATAAGCCTGGCGTATTAATCAGTGGTTAAAAACTATCATATTTTCAATGAACGAAATACAAAAACCTACGCTTGTTGTTGATGAAGATAAATGCCGTCGCAACATCAGGCATATGAAAGCAAAGGCTGATAAAGACGGCACTGTTCTGCGTCCCCATTTTAAAACCCACCAGTCTGCTGCTATTGGTCAATGGTTTCGGGATGCAGGAGTGTCTGCTATTACCGTATCTTCTTTTTCCATGGCGCAATATTTTGCCCGGTTTGGATGGAATGATATTATGATCGCCTTTCCTTTTAATCCTCTTGAGATAGAGACCCTTAACCAACTGGCTCCCGACACAAAATTGGGTATTCTTATTGCAGATCAAGAAGTTATACCTTCTCTTCTTGAGGGTATCAGGCATCATGTTGATTTTTACCTGAAACTGGAAGTGGGTTCTTTCAGAGCGGGTTTTCGTATTCAAGATAAACCCCTGATTGACGAAATACTCAAACAAACTGCCTCAACTAAGTTGCTTACTTTTAAAGGATTTGTTGCTCATGCCGGACATACCTACCAAACCACTTCGCTCAACGAAGTGCACAAGATATACAGAGAAGGATCGCAGCATCTGGTTGAAATGAAAAACATGTACATGGAAGCATATCCTGATATTATTGCATCATGGGGCGATACACCCACCTGCAGCATGATCAACGAATTTGAAGGTATTGATGAGATACGACCCGGAAATTTTGTTTTTTATGACCTCATGCAGTATCATTTGGCATCGTGCGACTGGGATCAGATCGCTCTGGTAGTGGCCGCACCCGTGGTAGCACGCTATAAATACCGGAACGAAATTCTGCTGTATGCCGGGGCTGTGCATTTATCAAAAGATTTTATTCATGCCGGCGACCGTAGTGAAGTATTTGGAGAATTGGTGAAATTCACAGGGCAGGGATGGGAAAGATATACCGAACCGCTTTTTATCAGCAGACTTTCACAGGAACATGGTATTTTTAAATGCCCTGACGAACTTTGGGAAAACTTTAAACCCGGCACACTCGTGGGAATTGTGCCGGTACATTCTTGCCTCACCGTAAATCTTATGAAAAACTTCTATGAATTAAACTCAGGTAGATATCTGATCGACGATCAAAGACAATAAGCAAGAGGTTGATGTAGTTGAGAGGGTTGAAAATGGTTTAGTTGGCTGAAACCTTGAGGAAGGTTTTGCGGATATAGAGTTGACAAGGTTGAAAAAGGTTGATTAGGAAATTTTAAAAATCAGGGCAGCGTTAAAATTATTCTCCTGACTTATCAGTGTTTAGCAAACCCGGACGGCGAATACGGGTTCTTTCCACAGATTGCTCATGTCGCCATTCCGCTATTTTCCGGTCATGCCCCGAAAGCAATACTTCCGGCACCCTCCAGCCTTTGTAGTCGGCCGGGCGGGTATATACCGGCGGCGATAGAAGTCCATCCTGAAAAGAATCCGATAGGGCAGAGGTCTCATCTCCCAGTACTCCGGGTATCAGGCGCACCAAACTATCTGTAAGAACTGCAGCGGCCAATTCACCGCCAGAAAGAACATAATCGCCTATGCTGATTTCCCGTGTTATAACGTGTTCTCTTAATCGTTCATCAATCCCTTTGTAGTGTCCGCACAACATGATGATGTTGGTTTTTACTGACAGCTGATTGCACAAAGGCTGATCGAGCAACACACCATCGGGTGTGAGAAAAATGATCTCATCATAATTCCGGTGCTTCTTTAGTTCTTCTATACAGTTGATGATCGGCTCTATCATCATCACCATTCCTGCACCTCCGCCAAACGGATAGTCGTCAACCCGGCGGTGTTTATTGGTTGAGTATTCGCGTATATTGTGCAGATGTATTTCTGCCAGCGATTTATCCTTTGCCCTTTTGATGATCGAATGTGAAAACGGGCCGTCAAACATTTCAGGGAAAATGGTCAAAATGTCTATGCGCATAAGTGGATTCTTCTATTTTTTCTGTTTTTCTGTGTTGTTTGATTTGATACATCTTACTCCCCAAATGCTTACCTCTTCTGCAAAAACAGGAAATCTTATGTGCCGCTCGTCTATGATATGTATAGTTGTAGACGGACTGTACTTTTGATTGAAAAGTGCATGCAAATCAGGCTTTTTTCTTTTACGAAAACGCAGGATATAATCATTGTCTTCTACCAACCAACGACCTTTGAAAAACATTTTATCATGATTTTGCTCAGATGTTGCAGGATCAGCAAAAATGATCATTTTGTAATAAAATCTGTAATTGTCTTTCATCTCCATCTCAATCTCGGCAACTCCATTGGCATCGCTTTTGAACTTTGCTGCGTGATCTTTTCCGCCCGACTTTCGTAAAATCGAACAAGAAACCCCTGTTAACAAAAGAAAACCTATAAGGGTATGTAAGAAAATTTTGTTTGTTTTCAATGGTTCTGGTTTTAAAGGATTTATGGGTAAACTCTAAATAGTATATTGTTCACAAATTACACGAATTGTCACTGATTTTAATATGTGATATTCAGGAAATCAAAAATATAGAATTGTCACAAATTTCCCGAAAACTTTTTTTCGAGGTGTGCTCATTTATGGCAAATGAACCGAGCCATGACAATAACATTGACACACACGCGGATGATTAAGATAAATGGAACGCAGATGACATAGATTGAGCGGATTTACGCAGATTTTTTCTATCAGCGATTATCTTTAAAATCAGCGTCATCAGCGTTCTAATATTAATTGTGGAAAATTATAAACAGATGAACCGAGCCATGACAATAACATTGACACACACGCGGATGTTTATAATTTCGCAACACGGAGAAAATTACAAAACCGGAGTTTTGGCGAGCTCCATCTGACCTATTTAATCAAATTA
>CAYPFV010000056.1:0-17188 GCA_964410015.1 uncultured Bacteroidales bacterium | reverse complement strand
TTCATTATAGTATCATAGGAAAAAGTCACAGAAATAAAGACATTCCCCTTTTGATTCTGGACATGAATGGTAATTTTAGCCCCGAAGCAGTGCACAATTCGGGCAATAAGATATTACTTATCAATGCTGCTATTCATGCCGGTGAACCTGTGGGAAAAGATGCAGGACTGATGCTTTTCCGCGATATTGCCATCAAAAACATGCATCACCAAATCATGGATGACATAACCCTGCTTTTTGTTCCTATTATGAATGTGGATGGTCATGAACGCTTTGGCCCCTACAACAGAATCAATCAGGATGGCCCCCGTGAAATGGGATGGAGAACCAATGCGCTGAACTTAGACCTGAACAGAGATTTTCTGAAAGCCGATTCGGAGGAGGTGAGAGCATTGCTCGAGCTCTGGCAACAATGGAATCCCGATTTTTTTATTGACACCCATTCTACCAACGGAGGTGATTACCAGTATGCCATGACTTATGCCACCGGTACCAACAAGGAAAATATGTATGAAGAACTGGCAGCTTGGGTGCAAGACACCTACCTGAGTCAGGTAGAAGAAAAAATGGAAGACGATGGTTTTCCTGTTTTTCCTTACGTTACATACCGATCCTGGCACGACCCGCGCAGTGGATTGAGGAGCGGAGTAGGAAACCCCATGTATTCAACTTCTTATGCCAATTATCGCAATCGCCCCGGATTATTGCTCGAAACACATATGCTGAAGCCATACAAAATAAGGGTCGAATCAACATACCGCATGCTGGTAAATACGATTGATGTATTGCACCACGATCAATCCCTGCAAAGAATTGTTGACACGGCAGATAAGTTTACGGCTTCCAATGATTTTTTAAACAAAGATTTTCCATTGTCATTCGAAATGATTAACGACTCCATAATGGTTGACTTTTTAGGTGTTGAATACAAAAAAGTAAAAAGCGACCTTACCGGTGGTGATTGGTTTATATATGATGCTGACAAACCTAAAGAATATCAGATTGCCTGGTTTAACCAATACAAACCCAACCTGACGGTGAAGTTACCTGAGTTTTATATTGTTCCGGTTGAATATCGGGAGGTTATAGAAAGATTGAAAATACATGGAATTGAAATGATAGAATTGGCAGAAGACAAAAACATACACGTGGAATCTTATAAATTTTCGGATGTAACACTATCTGATTTTTCAAGAGAGGGGAGACAAACAGCGTCATTTCAAACCGAAAGTATTTCAGAAACAAGAACCTATCCGAAAGGATCAGTGATTATACCTATGAACCAATCCGGAGCAAGACTAGTAGCTATGGCACTCGAACCCAAAGCATACGGTTCTTATGCCTATTGGGGCTTTTTCAACGGAATATTCGAAAGGGTTGAATACTTCGAAAGTTATACCATGGAAAAAATGGCGCGCGAGATGATAGAGGAAGATCCGTCTTTAAAAGAGAAACTGGACAAAGAAATGGAGGATAATCAGGATATGGCAGAAAACCCTTACGCAATACTTACCTGGTTTTACCAACAAACACCTTACTATGACCAACAGCATAACATCTATCCTGTTGGGCGAATCATGAACGCCGATGATCTTTATCCGGGTTTATCCTTTGACAAATAACCAGTAATTTTATATAAAAGATTTTCTGTTCTGGTATCGTCTTCGCCTTAACACATCAATAGCATTTTTATGTAATAATGCTCAAAAAAAAAGATTGGAAGCCAGTTTCGATGCAATTCTCCGCTGTGCTTCCAATCCTGTTTTTGAACGATAAAGTTATCCCCCACATCAATTGCCAGATGAACGAAGATGCGTTTTTTCTTGCGATCAACGCATCACAAAACGAATTCCTCCGCGAGCACCAATCCACCATTTTGCCTGATGATCGTCCCAGGTGTTTTCATACATTTCCCAGGAAGACACATCCTGCAAGCCTTGATCCATCTTCGTAATATGGTTGTAAAGTACTGCGCCGGCAAATAACTCAAATTTTTGAGCAGGACGATACCCGAAATTCAGTCTCAATTCATTTACGAGGTTGGTTTCATCATATTCAAACCATTTGGCATCTTCGTAAATCTGTGAGCTGTGTAACTCCATCTGCACAGAAGATCTTTCTGTAATCGTGATGTGGGTACCCACACCATATCCAAAAGAACCGAAATGATTATCGACAAAAGGTTTCCAACCAGCAGAAAAGATATTGTAAAACAATGGTACACCAATTTTATAGGAAACATTGGCAAACATAACATCAGAGGCTGCAAACTCCCACTGACGTAATCCCCCTTTTTTTACAATGCTTAAAAATCCCACAGGCACACCAGTAATGGTATCAGCAATATTTATAAATCCCAGTTGAATGCCATCCACTTTTTTGGCAACATTTAAAAACCCTGACATTTGGATACCTGCAAGATCGCCGGCAGTGTTCATAAAGCCAGCACCCTGGATACCGGTAGTGTATCCGCCGGCAATATTGGCAAACCCAGCCAGAGAAATACCGGCAAAATTGTTGCGGGTTACATTCATAAATCCTGCAGTAGTAATTCCTTCTGTATTACCGTTGGATACATTCATAAATCCGGCAAAAGCCATTCCCTGGTAATCATCCTTTACAATGTTACCAAAACCTGCACCGGTAAGTCCGCTATGCCTGCCATTGACCACATTTAAAAAACCTGCCCCTACCAATCCATCATGTGTTCCGTTCACAACGTTCATGAATCCTGCTCCCTGCAACCCTTCAAAGTTTCCGTTCACAACATTCATAAACCCAGCTCCCTGGAAACCTTTGGTATATCCCTGAACGAAATTTCCGAATCCTGCCATCTGAAAACCATCTACATTTCCTTTATTGATATTCATAAAACCACCCATTTCCATACCTTCTACTCCTCCATTGATTCCCCCAAAAAGATTGATACTGTATTTGTACCTGTGTTGTAAAGCATTCCCTCCGTCGGTACCCAAAAAGGGAAACAAACTTACCTGGATCGTTTTAAGTTTCTTTTCTGATTCCTGGGCTCTGCCTGCGTTGGGTATAACAAGCAGTAAGGTCATTAATATTAATGTAATTTTTCTTGTTCTCATAATCGTTGCTTTTTTTATAAGATTTTGGATAAAATGAATACTGAGTTTTATGATCTGGCAAATTGAAACATCCAAACTATTGAGGATCTGACATGACAATGATCCATTAATCAAAGTTCAAACCAAAATACACAAAACCCTATTTATCATCAATATAGGAATACAAATAAATGTTAGATCATATTGAAACGTACGCATTTGAACACACCTGTGTACGTTTGCACACAGGTATATAATAATTTGTTGATGATCCGAAAATGGGATATGAATTTACCGGGCAGGGTTCAAAAGTATAAGGATAACTCAGACAAGTTTTAGTTTCTGGATCAATTGCATAAAGTCTTCACTGCTAACAGGTTTGGTAAGATATTCATCCATTCCCTTTTCCATGTATTTTTTCCGGTCTCCTTCCAATGCATTGGCGCTAAGTCCAACCACAGGGGGCAAGTCGGGATACCGTTCTTTTAAAATGGATGTGGCAGTAACCCCATCTAAGACAGGCATCACAATATCCATTAAAATAAGATCGAAATCATGAAGAGGATAAATATTGATGGCCTGCTCACCGTTTTCGGCCATGATCACATGATGGTTTAAACTTTTCAGGATAAGAGCAACCACCTGTCTGTTTACAAATTTATCATCCACCAGCAAAATATTAAGCGACTTTGTGCGTGCCGGAGATGAAATATTACCGGTTTTCCCTTCTTTTTCATCCAGAAAATAATCCGGCACCTGTGTTTTAAAAGTAAACCAAAAAGAGCTTCCATGGTTTACCTCACTTTCCACGCCAATTTCTCCGCCCAGCAGTTTGGTTAATTCTCTGCAAATGCTTAATCCTAAACCAGTACCTTTCATAAGCGGATTGTCATTATCTTTTTCCACCTGATAATAAGGGGTAAAAAGTTTACGTGTAAGCTCAGGTTCGATGCCCGACCCGGTATCCTTAACAGTGATTTTAAGCAAATAAACTGAATTATTGTTCTTGCTGTCTGTTAATTGTTTTTCTACCCCCATATGCAAAGAAATAAAACCTTCTTTTGTAAACTTAATAGCATTGGAGACAAGGTTGTGAATGATTTGATTAAGTTTCTGGATATCAATTAAAATAAATTCAGGAACACGATCCTGTATCTCAGATCTGAATTCAATCTTTTTATTACCTACTGCACCTTGAAAAAAGTTTTGGGCATTTAGTATAATCTGTCTGGATTGCATTTTTTTTAATTTGAGGGAAACTTTTCCTGCCTCAATTTTTGAATAATCAAGCACCAGGTTGAGCGTTTCCTTCAAGATATCTCCCGCCTGTCTGAGTGCATCAATATATTGTTTCTGGGTTTCATCAAGTTTGGTTCTGGCCAGCAATTCTCCCATACCTAAAATACCAGTAAGTGGAGTACGGATTTCGTGGCTCATAGTAGAGAGAAAGTTTTGTTTGAACACAGCAGACTGTTTTGCCACTTCAATTTCCTGTTCTAGTATCACCGCTCTTTTTCTCTCAGTAATGTCACGCATAACACCCAGAATTTTGAGTTTTCCATTGTCCATCAGAGGTGCATTACTAACTTCTACTTGTTTTATCTCGCCCGATTGTGTAATGATTTCAGCTTCGTAAATACTGGAAATATCTATGCCTTCCAATCGCATCTGGTAGCGTTTTTCAGCAATCTGATTGGATTCGGGAGTAAGCAAATGTTTTCTTCTGAAATCTCCAAGCAGAATCTGATCTTTGGTATAGCCGGCAATTTCGCAAAACTTATCATTTACATATTCAAAGCGCCCCTCAGACAGAAGAAAAATGCCATCAAAAGCGTTTTCAGAAAGTGCCTTGTAGCGTTGTTCAGATAAAGAAAGCTTTTCTTTGGCCGCCTTTTCGCTGGTTATATCTTCGGCAGAACAAACAACATATTCCACCTTTCCCAGGGCATTGACTCTGGGTGATTTAAAAACTGACAAATATTTTTTTTCTTTTCCTTTTGAAATCAGAATTTCCATTTGCTCTTCTTTGCCAGTGCGGAAAAGTTTCTCATTTCCCCTGGTTAAAACATTTGCTTTTTCAATAGGCAAAACCTGGAATATGTTTTTATACACCAGTTCTTCTGGTTCCATATCCAGAAACAAGGCATGAGCCCTGTTGAGTAAACCGTATGTATCAGGTTTAGTGAAATACCAAACCTGCGTAGGTATATTGTCGAGCAATATTTGTTGTTCTGCTCTTTGTCTGTGCAAATTCTCCGCTTCCTGAAGCATCTTTCTGCTGGTAATATCGGTAACAGACCCCTGGTATCCGGTAATAAGATTATGCTCATTTACAACAGGAATACCCTGAAAAGAAAACCACCTTTTGCCTTTAGCCGGAATCTCTGATTGGAATTCAATATTAGCAAATTCTTTTTTATTTACTACCGTTTCAATGAAGATTTGTTTTAAACTGGTTAGTTTCTCTCCCGGCAGTAGTTCCCACAAAAACTTTTTATGAACAATCTCTTCGGGTTTTATTTTTATAACCTGGTCAACAAAATCGCTGACAAAAGTAATAAGACCATCGGTATTAATTTTCCAGAGAATCATGTTGTTATGCTGTGCAATCTTATTGAAATGCCGGTTTACTTCCTGCATCTTATTTTGGTTTTTCGAAAGAGTGTCAGATTGTACAGATAATTCTCTTTGCAGAGCAATTTTTCTTTTCATGATCAATAACATAGTAAGAGAGATCATTAAGGTAATAATAAGACCTACTATCAGAGAATTCCAGAATATTTGCTTAGGATAGGACTGATAAAATGACTGGGAAGGGCGTGCTTCCAGAACAAATGACCGTCCGAAAAACACCAGAGGTAAATACGCATTGAAATGATCATTTTTAGAAAGATAATTGAAATTGTAACCCAAATCCTGATGATACCCGTTTTTTTTATCAACAGGGGAAACACCCGCCAGGTAGGTCTTTTCTCCATAATTTTGCATTTCAAAGAGTGAGAAATCTATCTCTGTCCCTATGCTATTCACAAATGAAGAATCTTTCCTGAAAAGAGCATCCATGTGCAGGGTTATATAAAACACTCCTTTCAAATAGTCAAACTGGTTATAGTCCGACCGGATAGTGTCAGTTTTATCAAAAACCGGTAAATAAACATTAAAAGCAGATTCATTATTACTGAATCTTTCAATCTGCCGGGTTATAACAGGTATATCATATTTTACTGCCCTTAAAACTGCTTCGCGACGCACCGGGCTGCTTAAAAGGTCGATCCCTGAAACAGTGTTGATCTCTGAAAAAGGTTCGGTATATAAAAGAGGCAAATAGTATTCGGCAGGCGATGATACCCTTTTCTCCCCATACTGGCCCTTGTAATAAATTTCTCTTATGTTGTTATTATCTTTTTCTGCCGCATCAATAAAAACATTTCTGTCCTTGTGCCTGACCAAAGGGGCCCATCCCACCCCTGCAACGTAAGATCTGTTATAAATATTCTGTGTAAAGGCACTAAAATCATTTTGTGTTACTTGCTCTTTTATTTGAAAAAAAGTGTTTAACGACTTAAAATCTTTATCATATAAGTTATAAAAGATATCGATAACACGGTTTGTTTGCAGTTGAACCATAGTGCGAAAAACATTCAATTTTTCATTTTGCTCTCTTTCGCTTAAAGTGGCAGCGATATAATAGGTGAACAGAAGGCCCAGCAGGGTCATTAAACCAATTTCGGTATAATGAAAAACCGACCATGATGAGGAACTGGTCTCTTTTCTTGTGGTAATGATAAATGCTGAAATCAATATTAAAAAAACAGATAATGCCGTAAGGAATATTAGTAACCTTTTTTCCTTGATAATAGCTTCATGCACCGAATCGGTGTGGTAGGTTACTCCGAGGGTCATCAGCACCTCTTTGCTCCTCGGGTTTAAAACAGGTATGATGATGAAATGATCATCATCAGGTATTAGATCCGGATTAATTGAGACATTTTTTCCGGTGGCAAAAACAGAGTCGATAGCAGCCAATTGTTTATCCTTGAAATATGCCGATAAATCTGAAACACTAAGCATATCGGGGATGGAAGAAGGACCTGGTTGAATATTTCCATCTCTGGTTTGGAAAAAGGTAAAAATGTTTCGTATCTCCGCAAAGTCGCTGTAAGAATTGAGCAACTCATTCATCTGCTGAAGATAAGTATTTTGATGATTGGGGACATCTCGAACAAACTTTTCAACCTCCTGTGGTGGAAAAGATTGTGAGAGAATGCGGGCCTGGGCTGTTATATTATTCTCAAAATGAGATTTTTGCACAATTACCCTATGAGAAAAAATCAGTATTGAACTCACAATAAGCACAACTATCAATACCAAAGAAATCAATATGATTCGTACAACCTGGGAGTTTATTTTCATAGATTTAATAACGTATCAGAATTTATAAATTGCCTGATTAAAGTTAAGAAAAGAAGCAATAAGCAGGATGGAAATAATGTTGATTCTCTAAAGTGTGTTTAGCGTCATTATATTTCCCATAATCCATCTTATTTTCTCTACATAATTTTAGCTGATTCTGATGTATTCATAAGAATTTCCCTGGTGTTTCAAAAATTTCAGAAAATCTTTATACTTCATAATGATTGAAGCAGTATTGATGCAGGGATGAAAACTGATAGTCTCACTTTTTTGAATATTTTCATCCAAAAAAAGATGCACATGCTTTTCTGTATCGTTGATAAGAGCTAAAGGGCTTACAGAACCTGGTTTAACACCCAGATATTTTTGCAATCGCCTGGGAGAGGCAAACGTTAATTTACCCTGCTTGAGTTTCTGCTCCAGACTTTTGATGTCGAGAACCTGCGTATGTTCAAGGATAACAAGGTAATGCCTGTTCCCTTTATGATTTCTGAAAAAAATATTTTTACAATGGGTGGATTCAAGGTCCTTCCAGTATTTAGCCGCCTCTTCTATGGTAGGTGCAGGAGGATGTTCATGATATTCGTAAGATATATCCAGTTGATCCAAAAGAGCGTAAAGTGCCGGATCTCCGTTTTTGTTAAATGTTGTCATGTTTCTTTATAATCTAATGGTTGTGTTTTGGCAAAACTTTTTGCAAAAATAAACAGATCATCTTTAGTGTAAAATTCATTTTCCGGATTTCTGATATTGCTACCCTTCTTTTATGAGTGCATTCCTTACTTTTCTTAAAACATTTCAGTGAATTGCCTGCCGAATCTCCATCAAACAATGAGTCCACTCCGAAAACTTGTTTTCGGCAAATCTGTGTTCATTTTCTTTTTTTTAAAACATTGATTATCAGGATTTAGCATCTGTGTTAATCTGTGAAATCTGTGGATAATTTACTTTTCAGAGTGGACTCAACAATAGAATTTCAAAAAAAATAATCAGATTTAGTTTGTTGTCTGAAAAATAATCTTGTTCATAACTTATGGGTGCCAGACAAACCTTACGTCCGGCATAAATGAAGGCAAAGAACAATTAAACGACATTTTGCAGTTACTGAAAGACATTTTTTTATATTTTATCATTATAATAAAAATTATTTCGCTAACTTTGCATTATCCGACAACCAATTAACACTTTTGCACAATGAATATCAAAAAAACCTTTGCTAAAATCTGGTGTAATTACCAAATTAAAGCCTTTTTTCTTGTAATCTTCTCCGTTGTTTTTTCAACTTTTTTTCTGTCTCAAAACAACAATAAGTTAATTTCCCACACATCTCTGTTAAGTTTATACAACCTGCCTTCTAATAGTGCAAATCAACAAATAAACAACCTGCACCTCCATTCAGATACGCTTTCCGGTTTTTCTCAAAACACTCCCAATCCCGATAAAAAACAATTTTGGTTACTGGAATTAAGAGAAACCTTTCTTTCGGAAACATGGAACTATGATTCTCAGAATATAAATTATGATATTCAGGCAAATACACTTTTCAAAAAGTGGGAAGAGAATATTGTAGTAGTAAAGAATGAAAAGAGCCTTATTCCCATCATTGATATTACAAAACACGTTCATATTTTTGATTTTACCCATTTGGATACAAAACCTTTTCGCAAAAGCATCCAAAATTATACTGGCAACATTACTTTTCAAAAATTCGATGCTAAATTTCAAGGAACACTTCGAAGCAAAGAAGAAGATCAAATATCCATAATATTGTTTGATGCAAATACTTTTCAGTCTGTACCAGAAAACATTACCGGTTTTCTTCAGAAAAATGAGCAAACAATATTTATCCGGTTTGGAAATATTTCACAATCTGGTTTTGCTTCTCAGGCACAAAGCGTTGTGTATGTAAAATCTCATACAAATGAACAACTTGCCATGATGGGGCAAATGCTTTATGGAGGTATTCGGGGAACGGGCAAAATACCCTCCTGTTTGATTGATACAGCATTATTCGCAACAGGATTGGAAACAGCGAAAACACGTCTGGGGTATAAACTGCCAAAAGAATTTAAGAAAACCCGGCAAATGCACACCATTATCGATAGCATTATGCAAGATGCCATCCATAAAGAAGCATTCCCGGGCGGTCAGATTTTTGTTGCACACAAAGGCATGGTTATTTACAACGAATCTTTTGGTCATCATGACTATACACAACAAAGAAAAACCCAAAACACTGACCTTTATGATATAGCCTCGATAACGAAAATCGCAGCTACAACACTGGCAACAATGAAGATGGTCGACGAGAAAAAAATCAACCTTGATTCGCCCCTCAGCCATTATTTTAAAGATACAATCCCGACCGGATATAAGCAGGCAGAAATTGGCAATGATTCAATTTTTTCTTCAAAAGCTGACACAAGAGGAGAAGAGACGGTAAAACCAATTCGCATTACCCAATCAGCCAGATCTGATAGTCTGAATACCAAAAACCTTTCCACACAAACCCTATCAGAGAAAAGCATTTTTAATGTCCCTTTAAGAAAATTACTGGTACATCAGTCAGGTATCAATCCTTCATTGCCTATTTTGCCTTATTATCAGTACGAAAAAACCTATAGTGAGATTATGCTGAATGAAAGGCAGGACTTTTATGCTGATCAGAAGGAAAATTACCTGGCGCAAAATACAGGAGCAGACATTCCAGAGGGTACTTCACGATATAAATTTATGGATGTTGATTCCGCCGCAGTATTTTTCCCTTTTGATAAAAAAATGGCTTTTCAGTATTTTTTCTCAGAAAAGAAAGTTGATGGAGTTGCTGTAGCAAGGGTTGCCGAAAATATGTTTTTGAAAGAACAGTTTCGTGATTCGTTGTTCAACGAGATAAAAAAAATGAAGGTGCACAACGACACTGTTTACCAGTATTCGTGTACAAATATGATACTTATGCAAATGGTTGTTGACAGCATTATTGACGGAAAATTTGAAACATATCTGAAAGAAGAGTTTTACCATCCACTGGGCATGCATCAAACTACTTACAACCCGTTGAACCATTTTGAGAAAGACAAGATTACACCCACAGAACATGATGAGAAATGGCGCGGACAATTGCTTCAGGGTACCGTTCACGATCCATCAGCAGCTTTGCTGGGCGGTGTTTCCGGTAATGCAGGTCTTTTTTCTACTGCCGCAGATCTGGGCATATTGGGTCAAATGCTGCTCAATAAAGGAGATTATGGAGGAAAACAATACCTGGATACGGCAACGGTAAGGCAATTTACTCAAAAACAAGAAGAAAACAATCGCGGACTTGGCTTTGACCGCCCCAACAAAAACGGAGTGCATGCAGCAGATATACACCCTTCTTCCTTTGGTCATTTAGGCTTTACCGGCAGCGCCATGTGGATTGATCCGGAAAATGAAATTGTATTTGTTTTTCTTTCCAACAGGGTTTATCCCAATGCCAGCAACAATGTTATCTCCGACGAAAAAATCCGCCAGAAAGTTCACCAGGCAGTTTATGACGCCATCATCAAAAAAGAAAAGGCAACACTTTCAAAGAAATTGAGCCAAAAACCCATGCAAAATGGGACATTTTAATCCTATTTTCCCAAGAACACACACCTGCTTTTTTGTAATTTTGATACGCAAAAAACTCTCAGAAGAAAAATTTCAGAGAGTTTTTTTCTTTTATTTTTTAATCAAAAAAACCTAATGATATGTCAGATTTAAATGAAGTTCGCTTTTGCCCCACCCCCGAAGATTATGTAACCTACAATACCCAAAAATTAAGAGATAAATTTCTTATCGAAGAACTATTTATTGCCGGCAAACAAAAACTAATTTACACCCATTTCGACAGGATGGTGGTGGTGGGTATCATGCCGGTAAAAGAAAAGATTAAACTGACTCCCTCAGACTACATGAAAACAGCGTTTTTCAACAAGGAAAGGGAAACGGGCATCATCAACGTAGGGGGTAACGGAACGGTAACAGCAGATGGACAAAAATTTGAAATGGAATACAAAGATGCCTTGTACATTGGTAAGGGTCTGAAGGAAATTTTTTTTGAAAGCAGACAGGCAGATAAACCTGCAAAATTTTACATTAACAGCGCACTGGCTCATAAAGAGTATCCGTCAAAACTGGTAAAACGAGCCCAGGCCACACCCAATAAGATGGGAAGCCAGGCAAACGGAAATATAAGGGTGTTAAATCAATACATTGTACCGTGGTTGGTGCCTACCTGCCAGCTGATGATGGGCATTACGGAGGTGCATGAAGGAAACCTCTGGAATACTATGCCCTGCCATTTGCACAAAATGCGCATGGAAGCCTATTTCTACTTTGAAATACCCGAAGAGCAGGCCGTTTGCCATTTTATGGGTGAACCACAGGAAACAAGACACATCTGGTTGCACAATGAGCAATGCGTATTGTCTCCCGATTGGTCGCTACATGCCGCTGCCGGCACACATAATTATTCTTTCATCTGGGGTATGGCCGGCACCGATAGCGATGTAGACCCGGTAAAAACCACTGACCTGAGATAAGAATCCGTTGGATTTTTCTCATACAGAAACATCAAAAACAATTGTTCTTATCCTCTATTCTTATTCATTTTACCATAATCAACACAACATAATATTTATGGAAACCCAATCTGATCTGCCTTTTGTAAATGTGCAGGAAACAATAGGAACCAAACCTGCCAGGGAGCACACAGTAAAAATGCTGGAACTCATGGCGGGTTACATCATGCAAAACACCTCTTATCAGTTTATTGATCAGAAAACAGGCAAGAGTTATGACGATTCGTTTTACATCCTGCTGTCGCCGGAGGTAAAGATGAAAAGCCTTTTCAATGACTGGAAATACTGGAATGGTGTAATTCATATGGCATTTTGCGAACTTGAAGAGGTGCTTGATGATAAAAAATACAGAACCTATGTGCAGGAGAATTACCGGTTTTTCTTCAAAAATCTTGATTTTCTCGAAAGCCAGTTTAAGGAAGGAAAGGGTTCACCGTCGGGGCATCAGTTTTTCAGACTCGATCGCCTGGATGACTTTGGCGCCATGGCGGCCGGAATGATCGATATCATAAAAGATGACCCGAAAAAAGAGTATGAAGCATACCTGGATAAAGTAATGAATTATATCATGCAAAAGCAGGATAGACTGAAAGATGGTACTTTCTGCCGCAATCGCTTTGGATATACATCATTGTGGGGAGATGATCTTTACATGAGCGTACCCTTTCTGATCAGAGCATGGAGATACACCGGAGAAGAAAAGTACCTTCAGGATGCCATTGATCAGGTGTTTAACTTTAAAAAATATTTATTCAGAGAAGATACGGGTTTGTATTATCATTACCGCATCATGCAGGAAAATGTGCCTGGAGTAGCTCATTGGGGCAGAGCCAACGGTTGGATGGTAATGGCACAATGCCAGCTGCTGGATGCACTGCCCGAAAACCATCCTGAAAGAAATAAACTCATCAGTAGCCTTAAAGAGCATCTTACAGGTCTGGCAAGATATCAGGCTGCCAATGGAATGTGGCGACAGCTGACAGACAAAACTGATTCCTGGCACGAAGCCTCTTCCACAGCCATGTTTACTTATGGCTTTGCCAAAGCCATCAACAAAGGATGGATCAGCGATATTTACACATCTGTTGCCATTTCCGGATGGCAGGGATTAACAAAAGAGTGTATCAAAGCCAACGGATATCTTGATAAGGTATCTACCGGTTTTAACTTTAAACAGGATTTGCCATATTACTACAACATTCCCATTGAACCTGGTGGCGACCATGGCATAGGTGCCGCCATTTATGCAGGTATTGAAATACTAAAATTGAAAAACATGCACCGCGACTGCGTATGGTGCTAATTGATATATATAGTGAATACATGTTTCAAATATCTTATTTTTCAAACGATTACAAACAGATAAACCGGGTCATAACAATACTATTCTCAAACCCGCAAATGATCATTGGGTAGCTGAAGCGTTAATGCAGGCAAAAAAAAAGTGCCTGACGGCAGAATGAAGTTAGAGATACAATGCCGCTAAAAATTCCGGAGCGGCAGAGTGCCACCATTTATTTGTTTTTCTTGTTAAGAAAATCATATCAATAGCATTGAATTGTAATTTACAACATGAAATCATGAGATATATTTTAATATTTTTATTCACTCTCTTTCTTTGGGGATGCAGCAATCCCAATCCAAACCAAAAGGAAAATACGAATAAACCAGAAAAAGCTGTATATCTTCTGGAAAACAGTGAAATACTTCTGGAAATAACACAAAGAGGTGGTATGTACACACGGTTTGAGCTCAAAAATACTCCACTGAATCCTTTTGGTTGGAAACTGAAACCCGGACAAATGCCTGAAAACAACCAGCCTTATGTGTTCAGAGGGCACTTTTTATGCACCGGTCGCTGGGGAGCACCCTCACCGGGCGAGATAAAATCTGGTATACCTCACAACGGAGAGGTAAATACCGAAAAATGGGAAGTCACAAATGATACTTTTACAGACCAAGGCAATCATTTACTCAAACTGTATTGTGAAGCACCCATCGAAAAACTTCATACACAAAGGGAGATATTGTTTCCCGATAAAAACAATGTTTTTGTTGTAAGGGAAACATTTATCAACGATCAACCCATTGCCCGGCTGTCTAATTTTGTTCAGCATGCTACTATTGCCCCGCCTTTTCTCACTGAAAATACCCGCATCAGCACCAATGCCGCAAAAGGTTTTGATCAACGCGCAGAACCCGGAACTTTGAATAATAATGATTTCAACTGGCCCAATGCCTTGCTGCAAACAGGAGAAAAAGTTGATCTCAGGAATACAAATACCGAAAATGGATTTGTTGTCACACATCTTTTCAACAAAAAGGATGAAATAAGCTGGATAACCGCTTATGCCCCTGAAAAGAAAATTTTATTGGGATTTGTATTTAAAACCAAAGACTATCCCTGGTTAAACTACTGGCAACATTATCCGGAGGGGCAACCCTTTGTAAAGGGACTGGAGTTTGGCACAACAGGATTGGGCGCTGACTATCGTGTTCTATTGTCAGAAGATACTCATTTTCATGGAAAACCATCTTATATTTTTATGGATGCAGGAGAAAGATTACAAAAGACCTGGATGGGTTTTCAGTATCAGTTGGAAGAAAACACGGGAGATGTAGAAAATATCACATTGAAAGATCAGTATTTGAGTATATGCTTTCAGGAAGGAAAGTGTATGGATTTCCCCATAGATAAAGAGATTTTTCAATTTTTTATGCAATAACCTTACTCGTGGGACGAGTTTGAAGTACTGCAACGAAAAAAAAACAACTCGTGGGACGATCTGAAAGTCGTCCGGCGGGGAACTGTTCCGGGAACCCGTCGTCCACCGACTTTGAGTTGTCGGACGAGTAAAAATTCGAGCAAATTCACCATTAAAAATCTGTAATTTTCCACCAAAACAACAAAAAAAGAAAGGTTAAACAAAAAACCAGGATAAAGGAAAATTAAAATGTGTGAAAAAGAAAAAAACAATAATTTTGTGAAAGAAAATATCAGTTTATATCCTCATATTTTTTGTTTTGATCTATCCCAATACCCCTTTCATTTATCTAAAACTGATCGTATCCAAGGAAAATACTGATAAGTAACAATATAAACTCAGGAATACATGCAAAAAATTACTCTACTCATTGTATGGATTATCATGGCGGGTATGATACCAGTAGTGGCACAAGAGTTTGATGTACGCGAGTTTAAGGCCGAACCCACAGATTTGTCAGCCCGTCGCTACGAAAAACGAACGGTAAACAATGATGTATGTGCACTAGTAAAAGTGGTAACCAATATTGAAGAGATGAAATTCGACTCTAATATAGGGATCGTAGAAGTAGAAAAGAAAGATGAAGGTTATTGGGTTTACATAGCTCCGCGCGAGCGTCGCATCCGGCTGATGGCTCCCGGATATCTTCCCCTGGATGTACCCATGCCCGAAGCGGCAAAGTCGTATGTAGTTTACAATATGGTGGTAGCATCAATTGGTGTAAATGCTTCGGATATGATACCGGTAAACTTTATTGTGGATGATCACCCCGATGCCTTACTGGAAATAGATGGAGAAAGCTTCGTGCTTAACCAATCAGTAAGACTTGCTAAGGGGAAGCACCAAATAAGCATTTCAAAGGCAGGATACAAAACCATTGAAGAAGAAATAGAGGTGAACGAATCGAGTACATTATTCAGGTATCAACTCGAGGGTTTGATAGAAGAGGTGGTTACCATCAGAACATCACCCGAAGGAGCACAGGTTTACATCAACAATGTTTTGAAAAGCGGCACAACCCCTATTCAGGAATTTCTTTTTCCTGGAACTTACTCGCTCAGAATTACACTTTCCGAATACAAGAATGTAGAAAGCGAAATAACGGTTAAAGAGAACCAAACCAACGAGTTTTCTTATAAACTCGACAGATATGCCGGAACACTTGTACTAAACGTAAACCCATCCAATGCTAAAATAACCATCAACCAAAGAGATTATAGCAGGCAAAAAAAATTGACTCTGGCGCCCGGTATTTACCGGATTATTGCCGAAAGCGAGGGATATTATACCACAGAAGAGCGGATCACCATCGAAGAAGGACAGGAAAAAACCCTTACCCTAAATCTGGAAGAGAAAACAGGTAGCCTCAGATTCGTCACCAACAAAGTAGATGCTAATTTTACACTGGTAAACAGCAAAGGCGAAACGGTAAGTCAATGGAAAGGACTCAATCAGATCAGAGAAATACCTGCAGGAAATTACACCTATACGGGTACACTCGATGGATATGCCGATCTGAAAGGCAGCCTTGCGATCTTTGAAAATCAGGAAACCCAAATTGATGCTGATTTTGGCGATGAACAACTATTGGCCTACCAAATGGAGCAGGAAAGAATAGCAGCTGAGAAAAGAGCAGAAGAGGCGAAACGAAAAAAAGAAGAGCAAGCAAAATTACGCAGGCAAATCGAAGCAGAACAAGCAGCAAAACAGGAAAAAAAACAAAAAAGAAAACAGTGGAAAACGCCCGACAGTTATGCCGGTTATGCCTTTACCTATTCGGCATTGGACTTAAGCACAACCGCTTTTGATCAGAATTTCTCCTCTACCCTGGCGGGTTCGTTCTCTATTTTTCTTACAGGACGGTTTTGGGGTATGAATATGAATATAGGATTGGGTGGACTTACTTTGGAGCAGCAATTGCAGGATTTTTATGATGTAAATTCTATCAAAATGACGACCTGGGGCATTTCAACCGGCCCTAAAATAGGCATCGGACCGATAGACCTGTTTGCTTTTGCAGGATATGAAGCTAATGTATTAGACTCAGAACTTTTTGAAAATGAGGAATTATCTGTAAGCGACCTCATGGCAGAATTCGGAGCGGTTTTTATGCCCCGAAAGTGGAGCGTGGGAATAAAATACAGTTATGCAATGCCCCTGGGTGTTTTGGATGGATACCCTGTTTTTACAAGGCAGGAAATAGGATTGGTATTTAAATAACAGACAGTGCTTATTGAAAACGCTTTTTCAGTAAATCTTCATTTTTAAACAGATAATGAAATGAACCAAGCCATGACAAAGTTTTTGACACACACGCACATGATTATAATGCGCG
>CAYPFV010000055.1:0-17935 GCA_964410015.1 uncultured Bacteroidales bacterium | reverse complement strand
CATTTACGAAAAGTAAACTCCTGTTTTTCAGTCATCGCAAGCCTTGCACTTGTCGTTTTCCTGCAAAGACTAATTATATTATTCATCATTGAGTCTGCTCCGAAAAGTCCTTTTTAATTAATTAGTGAAAAGATTAAATTCTTAGTAGTTTGGTAATCAACGATATAAATTAGTATTGATTTGATTAATCTGTGGATAATAAACTTTTTCAGAATGGACTCATCATTGAAAAGCAATTTTTTCCGATCCTGTTTTCGAAAATGAGTAAACAAAAAAGACCGGCAATTTTACCGGTCTTTTTTTTATTGCTAATGCGAATTGCTAATTTGCCATTGGGATTCTACAATTTTTTCAGTCTTATGTTTCTGAACCAAACATCATCACCGTGGTCCTGCAATCCGATATATCCTTCACGATATTTTCCGAACTCCGGGAAATCAGCAAACTTACTGTTTTCGATCATTTTTTCCCAATCAGAGGTACCCAAATGATATTCGAGAACTACCTCACCGTTCATTTTGTGCACTACTGTACCTTTGAAAACCATTATCTCTACTTCGTTCCATTCACCGGTGGGTTTAGCATTTTGTGGGTCGGCAGGAATAAGATCATACAAAGAACCTGCTTTTCTGTTTCCATCAACACCCAATTGCGCGTCAATATGTTCTTCGTTACACAAAACCTGCATTTCTGGGGCTGATTTCCAAATGGGTTCTCCTTCGATCTCTTGCGCGAGATAGAAAATACCACTGTTTCCACCGGGAGATACTTTCCATTCCATTTTCAGGTGAAAGTCTTTAAATTTTTCATCGTAAATGATGTCGCCACCTTTACCACCTGCTTCACCTTCTCCGGAACCTATTACGTGCAATACTCCACCTTCCTGGATTTCCCATCCCTCTTCAGGGAAAGTTTCTGCGCCATAATTTCGCCATCCCTCAGTTGTTTCACCGTCGAAAAGTAAAAAGAATCCTTCTTCCTTTTCTTGTTCGGTAAGGCCGTTAACAGTTTCTGTTTCTTCATCCTGGGAATCTGATTCCTGGTTTCGGGTTCCCTGCTGGCAGGAGCTGAAGAGCAAACCTGCAACCGTTACCATGCTAAATACTGAAAATAACAAATTCTTTTTTTTCATCTTTATTTTTCTTTAATGTGATTAGTTGAACTGTAATGAACTGAAAGATTTATTTCTGATCTTTGAAGGAAAACGCCTGCTTTTCTTTTTTTGTCTTCCTGGAAATTTTTTTTTAAAGTTTGCAGGCGATAAAAGATTTTCCGGCGTTTCCCTGTCAAATAAATATTACAATGTTATTTGTTTCTCAATAAAAAACACATGCATTAAGGCATATCAGGCAGACTCCATCCTGATCTGTAATTATGTTTTATGAGTTCCTGAGCAAACGCTTTTGCATTGATAGGATCGGTCATGGTTTTGTCAAAGGTGGGGTGTCCGTCTTTGATATTGAATCCATCCTCTATCACGATTCTGATTTGTTCATCATCATTGATATTGGTGAATTCCATTTTTTCGCCATCCCATTCAAGTTCTTTATGAAGTTCCTGTAATCTAACAGCTAATACGCCCATTACCACCATCTCATTAAATGGACCTGCTTCGCTAAAGTCAGATGCTGTTTTTTTACGTGTTGCAGGGTCTTCTTTACAGGCACGTACCCAATCCATGTAGTGTGTAAGTTCTACACGTGGCAAGGTTTGTTTTACGTTGGGTTCGCGTCCGGAGAGCAGCCATGGGCGTAAACCATAACAACCGCAAATCAGGGTATCTTTTGTTCCGTGAAACAAAACACCACCACCTGCATCATTCATATTTCTTCCGGGAGGCCAACCTTCGGGCATATCAGGACGCAAACCACCATCATACCAGGTAACTTCCACTTCGGGGAAAGACATTTTAGATTCGCGTATTTTCTTGCGCTCCGGGAAAACGAGTTTTACCTTTTCGGCTGATGGTGCACTATCCTGAAGCAGCAGCGTTGAACTACCCTGTGCCTTGATAGGGTATCCGAGTTGTAACCCTTTGAAAACAGGGTGGAGGATGTGGCAGGCCATGTCACCCAAGGCACCTGTTCCAAAATCCCACCATCCTCTGAAATTCCAGGGTGTATAAATTTCGTTGTAGGGGCGCATAGGAGCTGGGCCAATAAACAAATCCCAATCGATATGATCGGGAACCCACTGCCCTTCGGGTGTTGCCAAACCCTGGGGCCAAATGGGACGGTCGGTAAATGCTTCTACTTTTGTTACCTCGCCAATTTCATTGTTCCACAACCATTCGGTAAGCTTGTGTACATCGTCATGCGAAGAACCCTGGTTACCCATTTGTGTTGCTACCTGATATTTTTCTGCTAATCTGGTGAGCAACCTCGATTCGTAAACTGTATGGGTTAGCGGCTTCTCAACATACACGTGTTTTCCCATGGTCATGGCATGGGCAGCAACAATAGCATGCGTATGATCGGCAGTAGATATAACTACGGCATCTATGTCATTACCCATTTCATCAAACATTTTGCGCCAGTCCCAATACTTTTTGGCGTTAGGATAGTGATCAAAGCATCCCTGACTGTATCGCCAGTCTACATCACATAATGCTACAATGTTTTCACTTTCCATTTCTTTTAAAACAGCAAAACCTCTTCCGCCAACACCAACGCCTGCAATATTGAGTTTGTCGCTGGGCATTTTGTGTCCCAACCCACTAATCACTGTACTGGGAAGTATGGTTAAACCAGCAGCAGCTAACGCTGTGTTACCCAAAAACTTCCTTCTTGATATACTTTCTTTCATCACGGTTTAATAATTAAATAATACATAAAATATAAAGATTAATTGCATGTAATTTGTTTCATTCGATTGTAGTTTTTTCAGCGAGAGAGCTGGTGAACATTATCAGTTTTGTATTTGGTGCCATGTCGTAGAATTTTTTATCAGAGTATGTGTCGATAGTAATCTTATAGTCTGGTTGCTCTTTGCAAATTCCAATTATTTGTATTTGCGTCGATATTTATATAATTATGGTCATAAACCGGGTAATCTTATTACAATCATAACTTTTTGTAAGCCGCAGGGATGCGCCTTTATTAAAACCACCGCTAATATACAAAAAAAGTTTATGATCATAACAGCCCAGGAATCAATATAACTCCTTAAAAAATCTGAACTTTTATTTTTATTGTGATGTTTTTGCGTTAACATGCTATCTTGTTATATCCCAACAAGAATAAAACCTGACCAGTCGAGAGGTAAAAAACCATGATTTATGCAATCTAGTTTTGCCAGACGAATTGCCTGGGGAAAACTTTTCTCTTTCAATACATAATAGTAAAAGCGTGTCATCAGGTTTTTGGTTTTTTCATCATTTACACGCCAGAGTGAGGCCAGAACATTGGGTACACCTGCATGTATGAAGCCTCTCGGAAGTGCTATCACTCCCTCACTGCCTCTGATCTCACCAATGCCGGTATTGCAGGCACTCAATGTTACAAGGTGAGCGTTTAATCTGATGGTAAACAATTCACCCAAACTCAAAAAATTATCTTCCCCGGATAAGGATAATTCCGGGTCTGCTTCATCAGGAAATAAAACCAGACCCGATCTTTCACTGTTTTCTTTGTCTACGATGCCATGGGTGGCAAAATGCAAAATTGAATACTGATTGATCTTTTTTCGCACATTGTCCTCTGTAGATTCGTTATAGGTTAAGGTTTTAGACTGTAATCCATTGTCTGAAAAAAGATTATGGATGGTTTTTACTTCTTCTGCTGAATACTTTAATGGGGAAAAATTTATTATTTCGCGATAGGTGGAAGCCATTAATTGCTTGTTTTCAGTATTGTTTTTTATTGGATCAAAAACCGGAGCCACGGCAAGAAAAGAATGTTCTTTCTCCTCTCTTTTTTGGGATTTTTGACGATACCAAAGTGAGGAAGAGTAATTGTAAACTACCGGAAAAAAGTCTATGATTAATCCATCTCCCCAAATCAATAATTCAAAGGGTATCTGATTCATCTTTTTATCAGGTACTACAATAATTTTTTTTGCCAATAGTAATTCCTTCTCCAAACCCTCCAGCAGTATGGTCGAGAATTCTTCAGAAAAATAATTGCCGGTTTTTACTTCGTAAATGGCATTATTGAACAGTTTGTCAATATCTTCGCGAATAATATACCTGGTGTTGAAAAAATCTTTCCCTATGCCTGCCCTTACAATCATTGTGTCAGTAATGCAATATTCCAGAATCACCTCTCCTGGTGCTAAACTTTCCTGTATTTCTGCAAGTGATGGAATTTTGACAGAATGGATATGATTGAGTTTTTCTTCGTTGATTCTTTGCCTTAGCATCAGGTTTTCAATGAGCAAAGTGTTTAATTCTTTGTTGAGATGTTTTTGTTTTTCTTCTTCCAGATGCTGGTTGTTTTTTTCATTTCTTATTTTCTGGATTTCTGTTGTATTGGTCATAAGTGATTGCAACAGTTCAGTGTCTTCCTCTATGAGTGTTTGTATTTTGTTTTTCCCCAAATTGTTATTCAACTCAAGTGCTTTGGAGGAAATGATCAGTTTGGCGATCTGCGAAGGATATGATTCTTCCAGTTTGTTATGATGATAGAAATGAAGAGATTTCATGATGAAGTCATGATAATCATTTGTTATGGATGATAACTCGTGGCTAAAAATATTCTCTTCCACCCATTCTATATACAGATTGTTTTGCTCCTTTATGATTGTTACTATCGCTTGCTCATAGTCTTTTGAACCATTTTGGGAATACAATTGTGAAATGGCTTCAAAAGCAAGTGAAAGCATGGATATCTGTTCATCTTTATCCAGACTGTCAGTAGCAGAAGGGAAAGTGGTTTGTCCTATGCTTATGGTTTTGGGTGAGTTTTCATTAATAATTGTCAGTGCTTTTTCGTAATTCTTTAATTTTATATTTGCCTTTACCACATTGGAGAGAAAGTTGTATTTAAACAGTGGGTAACCTTTAAGCAACTGATGATTTTTATGATTGAGCAATACCGAATCGGGATAAAAATTTAGCATGGCACTTTGGAGGTTATAATATGATAATGCCTGATTGTAGGAAGACATGGGTTTATCAGATGCAATGGCAAATGCTTTCTGGTAATGATAACGAAAATCAGTTTCGTTCTTTTTAACGGCATTTATTTTTGCCAGGCTCGAATGTATAGATGCCCGAAGGTTCCATTGAGGATATGCAAGAGTGTCAAGGCAAGCTATGGCAGTTTTGTAATGCCTGATAGCAGTATCGGGTTTGTTAAAATATTTGTAATAGGTTTCACCCGCCAGGTAATGAAAGTAACTGTTGTAGATCAGCACCGGGATCGATTGAAGGTTTTCTTCAAATAATTCGATATCAGTATGTATGATGTCGAGTGTTGTTTGCTGAAGATCAATTCTGTCGATATTTGTTATGATACTATAATCAGCAAGGGCGAGACTTTTAAGATCATCATTTTTTAAAGCACTTTTTCTTGCCTCATACAACAGATCAATTGCCTTTTCTTTTTTTTGATCTCTTAGCAGGAACAATCCATACTCAACAAGGGTATTGGTAAGGGGTTCTCCCTTAATACCCAGCTTTTTGATCAATGCCATTTGTGAGTTAAAAAGTTCTTTCTCTGTCCTTTTGCCAATATTTCCAAGTCTTTCATAGCCTCTTAGCAACCGGAGCGATACTGCATACTCTAATGTAAGTGTATCACGATTTTCTGCGAAAGTTTGCATAGCCTGATATGCAACAGCATGAGCCTCTTCAATTTGATTGTCAAATTTCAGAAAATTGGACTTTTCATTTTGCAAAAATAACCATCCGCGATACTCTTCCTTCTTTAAAACCAGATTAGACAAACTATCGAGCGCATGAATAGCTCGGGGAATGTCATTATTATGATTATATTCTTCCAGAATTTTTTCGTAATCAGCAAAGAAAAAATAGGATTTCAATGTTCTTTGCTCAGCATAAAATGGATAGTATTGAGAAAAAACCTGAATGCAGGAGAGGAGTAAAAATGAAGTAAGCAAAAAAACAAATCTCAAATTCATATATTTCTGTTTTGTGTAACTGATCAAATTATCTTTTTTCATTATCCGATTCATAGAAAATCAGGAAATCCCGGTCCTTGTAAAAATTTTCTTTACAATCCACATAGTATAGAGGTCTGGTCAATTAAGCATATTCTTGTTTTTTGTGCTGCTCATGAATAATCCTTTTAATGTTTTGAAATCAAAAATTGGGTTTTTGTCTTAAAAAAAATGACATTATTTTGTTTTCACGGAGGTGTAAGTCGTTTTTCTTTAGTGTGTTAGTCCTTATTTTGGGTGTAAAATTAAAAAAAAACTAACGGGAGTTGTCATGTTTTAGAATAAAAATTTTTTTCTGGTTTTAATTAGTGCCAGCAAGAAAACACTTGTTTTTTGTGTTTTTGATAAGAAATCGTCAAAGAAAAGGCTTTCGAAGTTTTTGAATCTAAGGAGTTTACTTTTAGTAAATGACTGATTTAAAAACGAGAATAACGCAATATTTCGCGTTTTCCTGCAAAGACTAATTAATGAAGATTATTTTGTTGAATCCAATCCAGACCATAGAAATGCTGGTCGCTGAAGGTCGTTTTTTTTCAACACTGATCATTTTATTAGATTTGGGCTATGGTCGGTTTTTATCCCTTGCCGCTGGTTTCCCCTTCATTTTAGATACCTTAAAGCCTGCCTTAAAAAGGTGTAATCAGAAAACAATACATTTTGGTAAAAGTAAAACGACTCAGTTCTCTGAAAATGGTATTCGTAAATCACCGGTTCTGATCAAATATTTTAGTAGAGTATTTGGTTTTGAGTGATTTAAGATTTTGTTTTAATTTTTTTTGTATTTACGTGTTTCTTTGATATTTCGTAATAGTTTATCCTGTATTATTGTGTTGAGGAAAATAAATAATATGAATATGATCGTCAAGGTTGATATTCAATGATGTTTGCAAAATTATCTGATTGTGTTTTTCTATTCCATTCAAGAAAATAAAACATGCATGATATGTTTATGTTTTTTCATATGCTTTGGTGTTATTTGGTTTTATCAAACTACAACTGAAAAACATCAGACCCTAACATTGTAACGTAAAATAATTATGATTAACCAACAAACAGTCTTCACATTAGAGATACCAATGGGTGAAATAAAGGATATCGCATCAAAAGTTGTTACCCGGTATATTTTAAGGTCTGCTATTCCGGAAAGAGAGAAAGAGGATGTGATCATGACAATTCTTGAAAAATTTCTTCAACAAAAGGAGAAAATCGATCATAACTTTGAGGGAAAATCAAAAAAAACAACTTACTACATTGCGATTATGAACCGAATGTGCTGTGAAATTATTCGCAAAGAAAAAAAGCACTGGTATCCGGTGGATGACGATATGCAGGAAATTGAAAACTATAAACCTATTCATTATACTTCCGATACAGAAAAAAATCTGATCATAAAAGAAGAGGTAAAACGCCTGGCAAATGCTATGTTGTTTTTTAATGGACAGGGTTCAAAAATCAATCTCTTTGTTAAGTATTATTTTCATATTGCACTTGACGAATGTGATATAAAAAACTATTCAGGTGATAAATTTCTTCAGGTGAGGGATGTTCTTACAGAAGACCGACCTAAAAATAAAAGTGATTTATTTGAAAAATTAGCTTTTATTACCAATTTGGTAGAACACAAAAATGTAAAAGGTGATGCTGTAAGAATGTGGATTAATAAGCAATTGGATGTTATTCTGAAAAGGATTAATATGAATGGAATCTATAACCATACACGCGAAAGTCTTCAGATTCTGATGGAACTTAGAAAATCCTCGTAAGTGTTTATTTTTTTCCTAATTTTGCAATGGTTAATTATCAGTTAAACAACAGTTTGTTTTGGAGCTGACAAATGAGTATTTTGTATTGCATACCATAATTTATTCTGATGTGTTTTTTACCGATCAAAATTATCCCCACAAACCGATTAAGAATTATCATTAAATATCTTAAATGTCTGATTTAAAACATCTCACACCTGAACAAATTGCATTTACTGCTGAAGCGATCAACGAAAATCGCTTTGAAAATGTAGATGAAAACATTCGCCGGCACCTCACAGATTGTGACCAGTGCGCTTCCGATGTATTAATGGTGGCAGATATAGCTTTCGACTTTAAACAAGGGCAAAAAAAACAAAAATCTTCAAATTTTCCCCTGGAAAACTACTCTTTATTTTATCCCCTATTAACGGCAGCTGCTGTTTTTCTTTTAGGAGTATTTGTGTTTGCCTTTTTATTGGAACCTGATACCGAAAATAATCTAACGGAAAATGAAAACACAGATGCCTTCGACAACAATGAACTCAAAGAATTGATTCCACAAGACCAACAGGTGACCGATCTTTCTACTGATATGCAAAAGGATGATCATGATCATCCTACCGGATATGAAAACGAGGACAATAAAGAGCAGGAACTTGTGGTGCCGGAAGATGAGGAAAATAAAGAAAAGATTTCTCAGGATTCGCAGGTTTTATTGGCACGTTTTACACCTCACGAAGACCTGGAAAAGCTCGTCAGTAATGCAGATAGTTTTTACAGAGGAACCTCCATCAACATAGAGATACCCACCAGCATTCAATGGTCTGATTTTGATTCTTTAAGTTGGTCTAATCCTGAAAACAAAAACCTGGTAGTGGAATTTTTCAACAACGATAATGAAAGAATTCTTATGGAAAACACCACAGCAGAAGGCATTGCTGTACCTGATCTGGATCCCGGGCTTTATTACTGGAAATTGATAGATAAAGAAAACTTTGATTTGCTTTTTACAGGAAAAATAACCCGGCAGAAATAAAAAATATCTCTCACCGGGTTTTTTTATAATCCTGATCTTCTACTAAGGGTTTAAACAAATTCAATCTTAAATTTCCCATGTTTCACCGCTGTTAAGCAGATCATCCATGTTTTTGATGGGTGATGTTTCACGGGCATATCGTATTTGTTCTTCCATCTTGTCATCAAAAGTATCTGCTTTGGCAGACCGTATCACTCCAAAGGCAATAGGATATTCTGGTCCGAGCATTCGTCCTAATCTTCTGTGTACACCCGGATCCTGGCTATACTGGTCGTGAATAAGGATGTCTTTTTCTTTTATGCCACCTACTCCAATTTTCACACAATACAAATTACGGTCTTTCATAATCACACCCATATCCCTGTTTTTACCAAATATCATAGGCTCACCGTGTTTGAGGATAAGTTGATTCTCTTCTCTGTTGGCGCGTGCAGTATACTCGGCGTGTGCTTTATCATTAAATATCACACAGTTTTCCAAAATCTCCACCACCGATGTACCATCGTGCTTGGCTGCTTCATAAAGCACATCGGTCATGAGTTTTATGTTGTTATCGGGCACCCTGGCAAAGAAAGTACCTTGTGCACCCATAACCAGTCCTGCTGTAAGGAATGGATGTTCTATAGTTCCGTAAGGAGATGTTTTGGTTACTTTTCCCACCGGCGTGGTGGGCGAATACTGACCTTTTGTAAGACCATAAATCTGATTGTTAAACAACAAGATATTTACATCCAGATTACGTCTTATGGTATGAATAAAATGGTTCCCTCCAATGGCCATAGAATCGCCATCGCCCGTAGCAATCCAAACACTTAGTTTTGGATTGGTTACTTTTACTCCTGTTGCAATGGGGTTGGCTCTGCCATGTATGCCATGTATACCATAGGTATTTAAGTAATAAGGAAACCGGGAAGAGCATCCGATGCCTGATATCATCGCAATGTTTTCTTTCTTATAACCCGTTTTGGGAAAGACATTTTCTACAGCAGCCAGGATAGCATGACCACCACAACCCGGACACCATTTCACCATTTGATCACTGGCGAAATCTTCTTTTGACATTTGAACCGGGGATTTCTCTATCGTGTTTTCTAACATTATTTTTCCTCCAATAAATGATTGAATGTTTGGGTAAGTTCTTTTACCTGAAAGGGCAAACCTTGTACTTTATTGTATTGATGATAACGAAATTCGGGTATTTTCATACGCAGGTAGTTGACAAATTGTCCTTTATTGAGTTCGCAAACAATGATTCGCTTGAATTTACTGAATACTTTATCAGTATTGCGGGGCAAGGGCATAATGTAGTTGAAATGCGCCAAACTGATATCTTTACCCTCTTCCTGCATTCTTTTAACAGCAGATTTGAGCATACCTTCGGTGCCACCCCATCCTACAACCAGTAAGTCTCCCGAAGTGTTACCGTTTACTTCAAGGTCGGGTATATAGTTGGCAATGCGGTTTACTTTATCCTCCCGTATGTTTACCATCAATTCGTGGTTGAGCGGGTCGGTAGATACGTTTCCGTCAATATTGGTTTTTTCCAATCCTCCGATGCGGTGTCTCAGACCTTCCACACCGGGTATAGCCCATTCGCGGGCCAGGGTAACCGGATTGCGTTTGTAGGGTTTAAACTCTGTATCATTGGCTTTTGCCAGTGGTGGGTTGATAGAAGGCATATCGGCCATTTTGGGTATTTTAAACAGTTCTGAACCAAAAGCCATATATCCATCGGTAAGTAATATAACCGGTGTCATATGCTCCATAGAAATTTTTGCAGCCATATAAGCATAATGGAAACAATTGGCCGGGCTTGATGCAGCCATCACTACCATGGGGGCCTCGCCATTTCTGCCGAAAAGTGCCTGGTAAAGATCACTTTGCTCACTTTTTGTAGGCATTCCTGTTGAGGGTCCGGCACGCTGTACATTTACGATTACCAGAGGCAATTCGGTCATTACTGCCAAACCCATGGCTTCGCTTTTTAAAGATAATCCTGGACCTGAAGTTGTTGTAACTGCCAGTGAACCAGCAAAACTGGCACCTATAGCAGAGCAAATACCCGCTATCTCGTCTTCTGCCTGAAGTACTTTTGCTCCCAGTGATTTTTGTTTTGAAAGCTCAGCCAGTATTTCAGTGGCAGGTGTAATGGGATAAGAACCTAAAAAAAGAGGTCTTTGGCTTTTCTCTGATGCTGCCAAAAGTCCCCAGGCAGTGGCAACATTACCGGTTATATTCCGGTAGCGCCCTTTTTGTAATGGTGCCGGATCAATTTTGATGGTTGAAGAAATGGCTTCGATAGTTTCGGCATAATTAAAACCTGCTTTCAGGGCAATTTGGTTTGCCTGAACAACCTTAGGTTTAGCACTGAACTTCTTCTGAATAAATTCGAGTGTTTTGTCAAGGTCTCTTTGAAAAAGAAAATACATCATGCCCAGAACAAACATGTTCTTGGTCTTTTCTGCAATTTTTTTATCAATATCGAGATCAGCAAGCGACTCTTTTGTGATAACAGAGATAGGTGCCTGAATCAAATGGTATGAATTCAGACTACCATCCTCGAGTGGATTGGTGGCGTAACCTGCTTTTTCATTGGCTTTTTTGTTGAAAGCCGAAGAATCTACTATGATTGTAGCTCCGGGCTTTGCCCATTTCAGGTTTGATTTGAGTGAGGCAGGGTTCATCGCTACCAGCACATCGCACATGTCGCCGGAAGTAAAAATTTTCCTTTTGCCCAGGTGAACCTGAAATCCACTTACACCTGCTACTGTGTTCTGAGGGGCTCTGATCTCAGCCGGAAAATCAGGAAATGTTGCCAGATCGTTGCCTGATAGTGCCGCAGTATCGGAAAACAGGGTGCCGGTAAGCTGCATCCCGTCGCCCGAATCTCCCACGAATTTAACAACAACATCTTCTAATTCTATTACTTTTTTTGGTTTATCCATAATCTGTGAAAATTGTGTTTTGATTGGATATGTTTGATACATTGGGTTTATTAGTCTGCGAAGTTAATTGTTTAATTCCGAACAGATCAAAAAAATCATTTAGAATTTTAAGGCGAAAATTTTAAATTTTTTCATCTGCCTTCACACCGATTCCCAATAATATATTTCATTCGACAAAACTTTGGAAATGGAAGATAATTTGATAACTGTTAAATTAAATTAGGATTGCGAACCCTTTAACAACAAAGCTTTTTTCGAAAATATGTTGTTATGTTTATTTAAACCCATTTCAAATTAGGGGGTTAAGGCAAATATATTTTATTTCTTATAATTAAGATGGTATATTTGCACGTGGAATTAATACATTTTACTAATTTAAATCTTAAAAAAATGGCTTACGTAATCACAGAAGATTGTACTGCTTGTGGCAGTTGCATCGACGAATGCCCGGTTGACGCAATAAGCGAAGGCGACATCTACAAAATAGACCCTGATGTATGCACTGATTGTGGCTCTTGCGCAGATGTTTGCCCCGTTGAGGCAATTCACCCCGCATAAAATCTTTTCTAAACCCCATTCATGATTGATTGTGGGGCAGATAATATGTAAAAATAAAAAAGGATTTTTCTATTTCAGAAAAATCCTTTTTTGCAAAAAAGCAGGACAATATCATTGACTTGCTTTTTTATCGCAGAATATCCTTTATTAAGCTTTTATCATCCCCACGGTTTTTTTATGCCGGTCAATAATCAACTTCGCCAATTTCATGACTGAAACAGAAAAAGGCTACTTTTTCTTTGCAGTCCATTGGATTGCTCCCCAAAGAATACTCTTTTGCTCAAACTTTGTACTATCAATGGCAGATGCTGATAATGATGTTGAAAATTCAGGTTTTTCGACTTCAAACACAACTGATTTACCTTTTGGATAATCTTTGGATTTTAAAAGCCCCCAAAGATATGAGTATTCCATTTTCTCATTTTTAGGTGGATTTTGAAAAGTGTTTTGTGCATTTGCCAGAAGTGAAGTCAAAACAACTCCGATAATTAAAATTACTTTTTTCATTTTTTTGAATCTTTAAATGTGAATGAACACTGCAAACTTCTGGAAAATAAAAGAGCAAATAAAATTAGATTGACTACCTCCCTTGTAAATCGTTTAAATTGGACTTTTTCTTATGTAAGTCGGATTTTCTTATTATTGCTGCCAACGGTTACGTATATGAAACGTTTGGCATTTCGAAGCACTTCTTTGTCAAGTTACAATTACTTTTGATACGGGCTAAAATGCTTGATAAAGCACTGACTGCCAAATGTTTTATATGCGATGTGTGCGCCCTGCATGAGTAGTAGCGCACCCATCCGAAAGCGCTATAAAAACTTCAAAAATGCAAAATCAATTTAAAAGAGCCTAATGATGGGTGTAATATTTTTTTCCAGAGGGTTTACCCCGTTGAATAACCAGTCTTTTTCTCGCATAAAATTGGTGTAAGACGATTCCACTGGATGCCTCCCCTCGTTGTAATGTATGTCTTGTAAATCAAACTGGTGTAAAACCATCATCCGGGGCAACTGGATGAACCGCCGTATACGAGACCAATACGTAGGGCTTGCTCTGTTAAGTGGCTCTGTTGACGGGTATTTGTAATGAAAAGGATGATTATTTAACAGGGTGAATGTGGGAGGTTCTCCCTGTCAGCAATTGCTGGCAGGGCGGACTACTCGATTGGCGTTTCGTGCTTATTTTTCTTCCGTTAACATTTTTATCAATTCATTCATGTTATCCAGCTTTTGGTATAGCTTCAATGGGTCAAATCCCAACCATTCAGTATGCTTTAGAATTATTCCGTAAGTTTTCTCTGTCTGTCTGGTCAATATTTGGTCTTTCTAATTAAAAATCAATGGCTCATGATGCGCAATCCTGTTTCTTAAACTTCTTATCTCATCAAGTTTGTTGAAAATCAGTTTTTGGTTAGTTCCTTTCGGTCGCTTCTCATAAATCTTATGCAAACTTTGTCCGCCGATTAAAAATTGTATCGGGGCAAACATATAGTTCCAAAATCTGAAGCTCAGTTCCGCCACTAATCTGCCATGTGTGTATTTATTCCCAAGTTTTGCATTGGTTGTCAATATTTTTGTTCTTGTCTCAAATCCGTATTTAATGAAAGATGGATGGCTAAACATTCCGCCTTGTCCACATTGGTTTTTAATCCACTCACTATCAGCAAATTTATCTCTGTAATGCTTGTCAATATAATTTCTTATTGTAACTTCAAATACACTCAATAATCCAAACAAGGTTTTTGATAATTCAATGTTCTGTCGATATAGACTAAGTGCCTCTTCTTTATCTTGTTTTGCTGCTATTAAAAATCTACCTATTCTTGGTTTTGAGAGTGCTTTTTCAAAATCTTGATATTCCATTCGTTTATCTTTTCTACAAATATACTGGTTTAGAACAATTTTTCGTATATTTGTGTCGTAGTCCCGGTTTTCCCTGACGAAAGTCAAACAATCGGGTTTTGTTTTTTATCCCCTTTTGATTTTGCACTTCACTAATAGCATGAACGCCAACGCCCCCATATCACCATTGCTGTTATCGTTATTATAACACAACTCTTTATCGGTGTAACTGACTGATTTAAGAAGGATATTGCAAAATCTGATATTTTTACTTATTCCCGACGGTTTGTCCCTTGAAATGGTGTTTGGGCTTTCGTAGTGTTCCTTTTTAAGTTCGTGCTTTTATAAAATTATGCACCAAAAATGGGTGTTTGTTTAAAATTCTGAACAATTTTAATGCCTCTGGACCAGAATCATTGTAATTAAAAACACTTTACCTGATTATTTCAATTGAAACCTACCCTTTCCGCTGATATTGTAGCATTTTGCCTGCCTTTGACATTCGACAAAAAATAAGGAACCGTCTTTACAAGTAAGCATTATCGCATAATAGCGGACAAACCATTCGGTGAATTATGGATTTATGCTTCGGCGTAAAACGGGCATAGTATGCTCAGGAGAGAAAAATATCGGTATCAAACCATAAAATAAGTATACTAAAGCATGTAAACCTATAAATTCATAAATATGAATAAAATAATATATGAAAAAGCAATTACCCTGCGCTCCGTTCCGCTGTGGCCAGGCATCCGCTTCAATCCGCGCAGGGTAATTGTTCAACAAAACGAATTTTTAATTTAATAATAATTGTCTAATTTTAATGTGTACTATAAAGGTGATTCCTTCAATGCAATTAATTATATAATATATTTACAAATATAAGTCAAGTTAATTGTTCCTCCACTTCTTTGAAAAGGAAGTGGGATTAGTCATACAAATAATCCCTTGTCAATATTAATTAAGTTGAGATAAAATCAAATATCAATTGAAATCATGAGAACATCTACAACTAATGATTCAGGAATTGCTCTTTTTATGTTTCTCATTGCTTCAACAATATCTGGATGCGTTAGCGATCCTGAAAACATGGAGGTCGAAACGCGATCATTATCAGGAGTAATTGAATTGTATGATGAGTTTGGTGCATTCATTTCGGAGGGAAGCAGTGTAGAAATTTCGCTATTGAATGACCAGGGGGAATCTCAGAGTATAGCAAACGAGCAAGGGGAGTTCGAGCTGGATTACAATGATGTTTCATGTTTTCGTTTTAGTAAAGAAGGATTTGGAGAAGTCTTGCTATCCAAGAAGGAAATTCAGGATAGAAGTTTCCTTACTATTTGGATGTCTGAAGTGTCTGCGATGGAAGTAAGTAATCTTCAGGTTCAGGATACCGAATGTGGATTACTCCCGTGCTATGCATTTTCCTTTTACACAAAAAATTTCTATACCAATGAGACCAATAAAAGGTACTTCGAGATAGAAGTCCAGGACGTGTTTGATGAGGTATTGGGAGCTTTGAGGTTTTTTGTATTTACGGAGCCGGAGAAACCCGATCCCAATACAGTTGAACCGATTAATCTTATAGAAGCAACGGTTCGTGTCGATCGTACGGATTTTCCATTCTTACAGGATGTTCTCTCCGGAAGTCAACTTAGTCTATCACTATACGCAGTAACCAGTAATACTTTTACCAAAATTTCATCCAACATATCTTAGACCCTGCCAGAAATGCAAATAAGAGTACTATTGAGATCACATTTGATTAGGAGTCAGGATGCCATTTTGGATTAAGAATGACCTGAATAGAATCATAGATATATTTTAAGTAACAACGGCAAATAAGATATACCAGAAACCATATTAACAAACTTAATAAATAAATTATGAAAATGATGAATAAGATAAAGAAGGCACTTTTGTTTCCGATCCTTATTTCCTTAATGACCGCTTGTTGTCCTGTGGAAACCATAGAGATATTTATTACAGATATGGAAACGAGAGCGTTGATTCTTGATGGGATCAACTACGTTGAATTTGATCAAGAGAATCCAATTGACAAAGAGGATTTAATCATTGAAGTAGCTTTTATAGAAGATGAATTTATTGTTTCAAATACACCCCTTCAGAAGAGCACAGAAGATTTAGAAGTATTGGAAGCGGCAGTGGTTCCGTGTGGCGAGGATGAACTGGTATTTAAAAGCAGCATAGAGAGTTTACGCGTTGAGGTACTCGATCCTGACAATGAAAATGTCCGGACGGATATAACGAATCAATTGGTTATGCAAGGGGAATCTCAGCAATCCATCCCCGACTATATTTCTGAGAATAATCCGGGGATACGAAATTTGTTATTCGAATTATCTGATACCAGCAACATCCCGAATCGCATAATATACGATGTTGAAGTGACCCTGGATGACGGTCTGCAGCTTAACTCAAGCGGAGGTATTATTTCTTTTAATTAGTGCCTGTAAGAAAACACCTAAACCTTTATTTATCAATAGATTGCTATTGAAAACTTTGTTGAATCAATAATGGTTTTTGTTTGGTTGTGTTGGCGCAATTGCAGGCAGGGGCATACCAGAGCGGATAAAAAAAGCAGCACATAATTATGTGCAGATTGCAACTTTGTTGTCTGAAAAATCAGTAATGATAAGTAAAACCTTTCTTGTAACAGCGAAAGAGAATTAGGGTTACTACTGAATCTTGAATCGTTCTTAGATTTACTGAACAAACATATTGACTTGATTGCCGATTACAAGATTATGGATAGGCAGACAGATAATCAAGTGGTTATACCTATTGCTGATAAAATACTCAATCATCATAATGTAGGTAGTTGGAGCTTTGATAATGGATTTTACAGCAAAACCAATAAAGAACTTTTGCAATTAGAAATTCTCCAGGTAGTGATGCCCAAAAAAGGAAGACTCAATCAACAGGAAAAGCAGGAAGAAAACGACAATTCATTTAAAAAATACCGGTATCTGCATAGTGCTGTTAAATCTAATATGAATGAATTGCAGAATCATGGTCTGGAAAGATGTCCGGATCGGGGTTTCAGAAATTATAGCAGATATATTGCTTTGGGTGTATGCGACTACAACCTAAAAAAGACAGGAAACACTCTTATACAACAAGACAAACAAAAATTAAAACGAAAACAAAAAATAAAAATAGCAGCATAAGCGCTAAAACCCAGTAGGATTCAGCGTTTCCGAGGGATAATTGTGCCTAAAAATCAAAAAAATGTGGATTTAAGGCAGTAAAATCAATACTTATGCAACGTTAACGCATGTATCGGGTTTAATTTTGTCTCAACCCGGAAGATATGCACCTGAAATGAAATTATACGCCTGTTCAATTTTGCCCTTAAATGCATCGTTTTCTTGCTGGCATTATTTAGGAGAGGATACGAATCTATCCTTTCGCAATCCCTCAATGTTCGTTGTAATGATAAGGATTCTCTTTTTCCCGGCGTTTGATGAACCGCCGTATACGAGACCCATACGTATGGCCTGCCCTGTTAAATGGTTTTGTTGACGGGTATTTGTAATAAAAAGGATGATTATTTAACAGGGTGAATGTGTGAGGTTCTCCCCGTCAGCAATTGCTGGCAGGGCGGCCTACTCGATTGGGCGCTGGCATTTTTATAGTCTCAGTCGATTTGAAATTTCATTTTTCTTT
>CAYPFV010000054.1:0-17948 GCA_964410015.1 uncultured Bacteroidales bacterium | reverse complement strand
AGAAATCTGATGTTACCAGTGAACCCAAAGGCGCGTAGCGCTGACATTATCGGGTTCTCATTAAAGTTATAACATTCTAATAATCAATATTTTAAAAATTATAAACAGATAAAAAAAAAGACTTAAAGAAATTTACGATGAGATCATTGAAATACCTGGCAAAGTAGCAAATATACATACTATACAGAGTTTACGACCCACAAGTAAAAAAACATATGGATACTTACGTGGAGATCATGTTTAGCTCTTCCTGGCCAAAAAGATGGCAAAGAGAAATGATGGCAGTGGTGGTATCAAAGGCAAACAATTGCCATTATTGTATTTTACACTCTCCGGAAACTCTGAAATATTACCTGAATGATACTGACATATCAGGTCGCATCCTAAACTATCCTGAAAGACTTCTGGATAATCCTCAAAACGAATCTCATTTTGCTTATACTCTCATGCAGATTACAGAAGATTACAATAAAAAAGTTTTTACCTGGAAATTATAAAAAAACGGCTTTTCTGACCAGGCAATAGCAGATAGAGTTTTAGAGGTCTCTTATTTAATTTTGTGAACCGGTTTGTTCTGTCTTTAGATTTATAAGCTTTCAATGAAGAAATTGCTGGTTAATAAATAGTAGAAAAAATCATTAACATGAAAATAAAAGAAAATCTAATCTATGTTATTTTTGGCGCATCAGGAGATTTGACCAAAAGAAAACTCATTCCTGCCCTTTATGCACTATTTGTTCAGGATTTGTTGCCTGAAAGATTTGCTATCGTAGGAGCATCAAGGACTTTTTTCACCGATGATGAGTTCAGAAAGAATATGAAAGATGCAATCATCCGGTTCAGAGAAGTAGACAACCTGAGCCGCGTTGATGAGTTTACCCAAAAATTTCACTATAAATCTGTTCTTTTTGACAAGAAAGAATCATACATAGAGTTAAAGATTTATTTAAATAAGATTAGAGAAAAAGAATTGATAGAAGGCAATACTATTTTTTATTTGTCAACACCGCCATCGCTTTATAGCGTAATACCTGAAATGCTTGCCCAAACAGATCAACATACAGAATCAGATGGATATAAAAGACTGATAATAGAAAAACCATTTGGCAACGACCTTGCCTCTGCCATAGAATTGAAAAATTCGCTATTGAGAAACTGGCATGAAGATCAGATATACAGAATAGACCACTACCTTGGAAAAGAAACGGTTCAGAATCTGATGGTTACAAGATTTTCAAATGGTATTTTCGAACCCTTATGGAATGGGAAATATATTCATCATGTTGAGATCACCTCTTCAGAAAAAATAGGATTGGAAAAACGTGGTGGATATTACGATAATTCAGGAGCCTTACGTGATATGGTACAGAATCATCTTTTACAGGTTGCTGCTATCACTGCTATGGAACCCCCTTCGTCTCTGGAACCCGATGCAATAAGAAATGAAATTCTTAAAGTTTTTCAATCTCTGCGTCCTGTTAAAAAGAAGGATGTTATCAAACAAACCATCAGAGGACAGTATCTTGAGTCAACGATAAACGGAGAAAAAATCAAAGCCTATCGAAACGAAGAAGGTGTAGACCCTAATTCCATGACTGAAACTTATGCAGCACTCAAATTTTATATTGACAACTGGCGCTGGGGCGGTGTACCTTTCTATCTGAGGACCGGAAAAAGACTTCCAACACGTGTTATGGAAGTGGTTATACATTTTAAACCCACTCCTCATTTCTTATTCTCAGACCATGGAGATTGCAAATCCTGCAACCAACTTGTAATTCGAATACAACCCGATGAAGGTATTTTATTAAAATTCGGAATGAAAATACCCGGTGCAGGTTTTGAAGTACAAAATGTGAGTATGGATTTTAAATATTCTGACCTGTCAAACCAAAGAATACCTTCTGCATACGAACGCCTGCTTTTCGATTCGTTGAAAGGAGATGGCACTCTGTTTGCCAGAACAGAAGAAGTAATTGAGGCCTGGAAATTTCTTCAACCTATTCTGGATTCCTGGAAGAATGAAGACAATATCCCCCTGTACGGATACCCGGCAGGTACCTGGGGACCAGATATAGCAGATAACCTTATTGATGGAAAAAACATGACCTGGAGATACCCCTGCAAAAACTTATCTAACACAGATAATTATTGTGAACTATAATTGATGAGTATTACTCTGTCTGCAACAGATTATTGCCTGTAATTCGAGTTAAACCAAATGTAAAAACCTTATGATTATAAAAAATATTGTTTATCTATAGATTTGGATATTATAAAGCAAAAGAAATTTTATTTAGCTGTTTTTTCTTTTTCAACAAAAACATGGGAAAAAACATTTTAATCACTAAGCAAAAGATGAGATAAACCAATCCATGATTAAGGATTAAACACACAGGGGCATGATTATTGCAACAGTGGCAAAGCGCGTAGTGCTGACATTGTGTTGGAAATCTTATTCGATGTTTATACCAGCAGATATTTCGTTGATATTAATAATAGAATCACCAATTTTTTCTGCTGAGGAAATAAGTTTATTAAAATAAAATCCCCCTTTAACATGAAATGAACCTTTTTCAATACGGTCTATTACCTCCTCATTTCTGTGATCTCTGAATTGATTGATTTTTTTTTCAATAATAATGGCTTTTTCAAGGTTTTCTTTTGCAAAGCTTTCACCATTTTCAAGATTGGCAAGCATTAAATCAAATGCCTGGTTGATAAGGGCAAACATTTTATTGAGATCATCTCTTTGTGAAGGAGTAAAATAAGACTCTTCTTCTCTTTTTTTAGAAAGCAATACCGACATTTTAAAACACACATCGCCAATTTTTTCAATTTCACTGCAAATTACCCTTAGCCTGCGCACCTGCCCTGAAGTAACTGAGCTCAATTGATTTTTTGAGACCTTGGCAAGAAAGCTTGTAATCTCAATTTCAATGCGATCCATTATTTCTTCATATTTACTTACCTTGTTTAACATTTGGGTAAATTGAGTTTTTTTAGTAATATAGATCATTTCCGGAATGAAATTAAACATACGATGCACAAGATCGCCATACCTTAAAGTTTCTTTTTTGGCCTGAAGAACTGAAAATTCAGCCATATTCAGAAAACCCATGCTTAAATATTCAAGATTATCTTTTTCCTCATGTTTTCCACGAGAAGGAATCAAACGCTCAGATACTTTGCTGATCTGATCAACAAAACCAATCAGAAACAAAGTATTGATGATATTAAAAGAACTATGAAAAATTGAGATACCTAATGGAATCATAGAAGGATCGTCGTATGGAGAATTCAATCCTAAAGATACCATACTATTTGCTATCAGGCGAAGTACAAAAGAGTAAAAAAACAACATCCAGATGGCGCCAAAAACATTGAATAATGTGTGAGAAATGGCAGCTCTTTTTGCATTGACGTTGCCAACCAGCGCTGCCAAATTGGCTGTAATGGTTGTACCAATATTTTCTCCCAAAACAATAATAGCCCCGTGCTCAAAACCAATCCATCCATTATTACAAATCACCAAAGTCAGAGCAATGGTGGCACTTGAAGATTGAAGAACAGTAGTAAGTAAAATTCCGATAAATAAAAAAATAAGTGTACTGAAAACTCCAAAATCGGTAAGATTCTGCAAAAGGCTGAATGTCTCTGCGTTTGATTCCCAATCAGGAACTGAATCCTTTAGCAAACCCCAACCCAGAAACAGCAGGGCAAATCCAAGAATTGTTTCCCCTAACGAACTCAATCTCTCTCTGGCAAAATAAAGAAGGGGAAAACCAATGGCAAAAATAGGCAAAGAGAGCACGGATATATTGAGTTGAAACCCAAGAACTGATACCAACCATGCAGTAATGGTTGTCCCTATGTTGGCACCCATTATCACAACAATAGACTGCGAAAGATTAAGCAACCCAGCATTAACAAATCCCACAACCATTACAGTAGTAGCAGAGGAACTCTGCACCAACGAAGTAACTACGAACCCTGTCAGAACACCAAAAAATCGGTTCGTAGTCATTTTCCGGAATATATTCCTTAATTTATCTCCGGCAAATTTCTGAATACCCTGGCTCATTATCTTCATTCCATAAAGGAATAGAGACAATGAACCAAATATGGTAAGAATTTGTAATAATCCAAACATTATAAAACCAATTAGCTGGCATAAAACAACACCAACATTAAAACACTGAAGTCGAATATAAGTCTACAAACTTATAAAAAACTTTGGTCTTTATTAAATATGGTTTTTTAAGGTAAAATCTCTGTGAGATTTTAAAACATTTACCGTATTTAAGAGAATATTTTTGGTTTCTGTGAGAAGATTAAAAACAACCATACTATTACGGGTTCCTACTTTTTCCTCTTTGATAAGCTTAATTTGGAATACTTTTAACTGTTCAATATTATCAAGCAATTTATTATTAAATTTGATAAGATCAGGCAATTTATCATATTTTTTCTCTTCCAGTATCAGAATTGCTTCCTTAAAAAAAGTAGTAACCTCTTGAGAAAGATGTAAAAACTTTGGTTCCTGACTATCAATTAATGCAGGATGGTTATTATCAATATGCTCATAAACAGGTTCAATAATAAAATTCATACAATGTGCAATTTCTCTGAGATAATCAAGAATCTGTACATAATGATGTCCGGTACCAATAGAGTCATATTGAAGTTTTCTCAGAGTTAAATATACATCTTTCTTTAATGTTTTAGTGTAGTTATTGAGTTCAGAAACTTTTCTGTGGTTTTTATGTAATTTTTTCCGGTGCTCCTTAATGAAATTGGTAATGATATCGCCATAAAGTTTCTCAATTCTTTGGAGAGTATATACGATATTGCTTTTACATTCATTCATTACACTTTTTTCATCCCACTCTTTGATCAGTTTGTCTTCTTCAATTTTTTTGTATTCACTGCGTTTTCTGTGAATATAATGTGTTCTTACCAGGAAAAAGAAAGCCAGCAATAATGCGAAAACCCCTGCTACAACTCCTCCCCAAATGATAAACAATGCGAATAAGAATGCCACAGAGAAAGCAGAAAATGCTGTAAAAAACCATCCTCCAATAACAGTTAAAACTCCCGTGATTCTGTATACAGCACTTTCGCGCCCCCAGGCGCGATCTGCCAAAGAAGTACCCATTGCCACCATAAATGTTACATAAGTGGTAGATAACGGAAGTTTCAGAGATGTTGCAAAAGTGATAAGAATACTGGCAATAAACATATTGACCGAGGCTCTCAATTGATCAAAATGTGCTGTTTCTGCCATTGATTTGTTTTTGGCAGAAGGTGGCTTTCTGAATCGCCTGTCAAGAAAAGTAAAAAAATCTGCCGGCAATACTTTATGTAAAAATTTATTAAGTTCTATAGAATTCCGAACAACTGTTTTTGCAAACAATGAAGAAGGGAATCTTTCATATCCTTCTTCCTGTCGGGCAAGATCTACTTCGGTTTGGGTAACCGAGCGAGCTTTTTTAGAGAAAAACAGTGCCATAATCATGATTATACCGGCGAGTAAAAGAAAATGAGTAGGTGTTTGCACCGGATTCAGCAAAGACTCCATGGTATAATTAGTAGGATCAATGGCAGGATTCTTAACGAAATGCATATAAGAATCATAGCCTGCAAGAGGTACTCCGATAAAGTTTACAAGATCATTACCGGCAAAAGCCATGGCAATAGAGAATGTACCAACCAGTACAATGATTTTGAAAATATTAACTTTAAAAACAGAAATAAGTATTTGTGATAATATACCAAATGCAATGAAACTTACAGACAAGATCAGCAGAGTGTTGTTCATGATCCACGAAGCAACATCTGGTGTCATAAAAGAAGCACCTTTTGCACCTTTAACAAGAATAAAATATAAGATGGCCGTAATGGCAATACTACCCCAGAAAGCACCAAAATAAGGCATATTTTTTTTTATATTGAAGGTAAACAGCATCCTGGAGAAGAATTGAACAATGGCACCAACGCTGAAGGATATAACTACAGAAAGCAATATACCTGAAATGATCGTTAAAGTACGTGCCGAATTGATGTAAGCGTTTATACCCTCAGTAGTTTCGGGTGAATTTATAACTTTAAACAATGCAACAGCAACAGCAGCACCCAACAATTCAAAAACGATAGATACTGTGGTGGACGTAGGCAGTCCAAACGTATTGAAAGCATCCAGCAATATCACATCAGTAATCATCACCGCCAGAAACAAAATCATAATCTCATTAAAATAAAATTTGTCGGGAAAAAAGACTCCACTTCTTGCAACTTCCATCATCCCACTTGAAAAAGTAGACCCGACCAGAACTCCAATGGCAGCTATGATCATGATAACTTTAAAAGAAGCTACTTTGGAACCAATGGCCGAGTTCAAAAAATTAACTGCATCATTGCCAACTCCTACAACAAGGTCTGATATGGCTAGAATAAACAGTGACACAACAAAAAACAAATAAATATTTTCCATGAAAATGTTTGTTAATTTGAAAACATAAATCAAAATTACTTACACTAAACCGATGCTGTTTTGCATGTAGTTTAATTTTATGCTAACACATTATCAATCTGTTAAAACTTAACAATCTTCGACGAAAAATGCTTTCCTGTCGGTAATACGAGAGTTAAAATATAGAAACCTTTTTGTAATGAAGTAACATCAAGAATATGTTCGGAGGTATTATCACTACAAAATAAAGATTCAGAAAAAACTCTTTTCCCTTCCAGTGAATGTAAAATTATTTTAACTTCTCCTTTAATCTCAGATGCTAAGGAAAAGCTGAGCTCATCTGTTACCGGATTTGATACTGAAAATTGAGAAGTGGATATACTTCCGGTTATGTCATCAACGATAGTATTTTGAGTAGTAGTTGCCAGTTCGAGAATAACCGGCAAATGATCAGACACATTGTATAAGGCATTGATGATATTCTGAGGTTCACTATCATTAGCAGGAGCGATCAGAGATTGATTAAAACGCTCTCCATCCTGTCCGGGAGCGTAATAAGAATCTTCAACATAAGAAAACCCTGAATGTCCCTCCCATATATCGGAATTTACAAGAATAAAATCAAAACGGTCGTCTAAACCGCCGCCTGCAAAGCATGATTGATTTGAAGAACGTGTGCTTTGTGTATGAAAAGCACTCATCGTTTCATTGTTATGCCAAACACCTATCGCCTCTACCGGATCATGAAATCTAAAATCATAATCAGGATAATTGACTAGTTTTTGAAAAGCATCTTCATAGGATGAACGCATGTTGAAATCTCCCATAAAAATAACGTTTTCTGAAATATCGGAATTTGTCAGATAATTCATTACATTATTAATCATGCTGCTGCGCGTTTGCTGATCGCTATTGCTGCTACCGGCTTTCAAATGACCAACAATACAATGCAAAAAAGTAGTGTCCTGGGTTAATGAGAGATCATCACTTTTCAAATATAATTTGTAAAGATTAATATCTCTGACAAGCGTGCTAACAACAACCTGGTCAAGTAATCCAAATTTTCGGGAATCATAAAAAAAACCATTAGCAAACCAACCGTTGTTTGAATTGGTATAATCTGCCTGTTCATAATAGCTAACTCCCTGAGTATTTAAGGCATTTTCTTTAAGCAGCGTAAGATTTTCTTCACCCTGCCCCAGCTCATTTACTGTGAAAATATCGGGTTGGTAATAGTGCAGGATCGTTTCAAGGTTTTGATTTTTTTCATCAACATTATTATTTTGCTCCGTACAAAAATCAGTATAAAAACCATAAAAAAGTAAGTTATAATGCATAACTTTTATGGTATCTTGTGCAACTGCAGACCAAACACCAAAAAACAGAAACAAAAGCAGGGTTCCTCGAAAAAAAATATTCATATTAAAGGTATTAACAATTGAATAATTCTACATTTGTATGTAAAAACAACTCAAAAAAATTTAAATTTAGATTAATGGAATTTTTGGAAAAGTCAAAGTGTCTTGATATCATAGTAAAATTCCATTTTCCTATAGAACCTGGAACTTTAAAATGGAAAATCTTCCCTCCCACTATAAATTCAGTAGAAAACTTCTGGTCAAATATCAAAATGCAGATATTTGAAGCAAGTAGGGATAATGGGGAAACATAAACCAGATGTTTCCCCATTATTCAAAGCAAAGAAACCAATTGTTTTTGTATGAGATCTGAGGATTTTTTTTTGAAATCCACTCCAAAAAAGAGTCAGGCAATAAAAGATTAATTCTGAATGATAATGAATGGATTATTAAGAATCAATCATACCATGACAAGCAAACAAAAAACGATTTACTTTTTGTAAAACTTAAAACTCTTACCTGTATAACGAGCAGTATCTCCCAACATTTCTTCAATACGCAGCAGTTGATTATATTTTGCGATCCTGTCTGAACGGCTTGCCGAACCAGTTTTAATTTGTCCGGTACCGAGGGCAACAGCCAAATCAGCAATTGTTGTATCCTCAGTTTCACCCGAACGATGGCTCATTACAGAAGTATAAGAGTTTTCGGTTGCCAAATTTACAGCGTTTATAGTCTCGGTGAGTGAACCAATTTGGTTTACTTTAACCAGTATTGAGTTTGCAACATTAGAGTCAATACCTTTTTGAAGTCTGTTTACGTTGGTTACAAACAAGTCATCACCAACGATCTGAATTTTGTCACCAAGTTTTTGGGTCATCATGGCCCATCCATCCCAGTCATCTTCGCCCATACCGTCTTCTATAGAGATGATTGGATATTTGTTAACCCATTCTACCCAATAGTCAACCATTTGTGAAGGAGTAAGTTTATCACCAGATGATTTATGCAAATGATATACATTTTCTTCGGGGAGAAAATACTCTGAGGAGGCAGGGTCTAGTGCAATAAATATCTCTTCACCAGGTTTGTACCCAGCTTTTTCAATGGCTTCAAGTACTACACTGATGGCTTCCTCATTTGATTTAAGATTGGGGGCAAAACCACCCTCATCACCTACATTTGTTGAATAACCTTGTTTTTTAAGTACAGATTTGAGATTATGAAATATTTCAGCCCCCATTTTTAATGCGTGACTGAAGGATTCAGCACCAACGGGCATAACCATAAATTCCTGAAAATCGATACTGTTATCGGCATGTGAACCTCCATTAAGGATATTCATCATGGGTATAGGTAAAAGATTGGCATTAACACCACCTACATATCTGAAAAGAGGTTGGTTGGTTTCCTGTGCTGCAGCGTGAGCAATAGCCATAGAAACACCCAGAATAGCGTTTGCACCTAAATTACCCTTATTTGGGGTGCCATCAAGTGCAATCATTTTTTGATCAATTAACGCCTGATCTGTCACATACAATCCTTCCAACTCTTTACTAATCAGATTGTTTACATTGCTCACAGCTTTCAAAACACCTTTACCCATGTAATTAACTTTGTCGTCATCTCTAAGCTCCACAGCTTCATGAACCCCTGTAGAGGCACCCGATGGCACAGCTGCACGACCCAAAATACCATTTTCTGTTAATACATCTACCTCTACGGTTGGGTTTCCTCTTGAATCGAGTATTTGTCTGGCATGAACATTTAAAATTACACTCATAATTTTTCTTTTTAAGTTTTTAAATTGTTTAATTGTAACTTAATTGTGTTTATCAGAATTTTCTATACAATCAAAAAGGAGGATAAAAGTTTCAGAACTCTTTATCCTCCTTTTTGAATCTATTACATAAGATTTTAATTTTATTTTTTGTTTTAATTTGCTTATTTATAATCAATAAGCGATTCAAAACTAATAACAAAAGATCAAGTCATCAATCATCGTTATTTTTTATCCTTTTCATCATCAGCATCAGATTTTTTATTTTCTTTTTCATCATTGGTTTTGTTGGCATCTTTGACATCTTCTGGCGGTTTATCCTCCTTAACCTCAGAAGTGCTGCTGGGTTTCTCTTGATTTTGATCTTTCAAATCAGCACTTTCCTGCACCTGATCAACAGGTTTTTGTTCATCTTCTGAAATGGTGGGTTTTTGTAGATCCTGTTTTTGTTTTTCACCAGTATTAGCTGCTGAAGTAGAAGAAGACTTTCTACCCCTTCTGCTACGCCGGGTTCTTTTGGTTGTTTCTTCTGTTGTTTTCAACATATTGGTGTTATAATCCACCAGTTCAATAAAACACATTTCGGCACCATCACCTTTTCTGAATCCGGTTTTCAAAATACGTGTATACCCCCCAGGGCGCGTGGCAATTTTCTGGGATACCTCCCTGAATAGTTCACTGACTGCATTTTTATCCTGAAGATAAGAAAAAACAGTTCTTCTTGAATGTGTGGAATCTTCTTTCGATTTTGTGATCAAAGGTTCTACATATACCCTTAGTGCTTTTGCTTTAGCAGTAGTGGTAAAAATTCTTTTTTTTAGAATCAACGAGGCAGCCATATTCGAAAGCATAGCTTTTCTGTGTTGCGCTTTTCTGCCCAAATGATTAAACTTTTTTCTATGTCTCATTTCAACTAATCCTTATCTAATTTGTATTTTGTAAGATTCATGCCAAAATTAAGATTTTTGGACTTAATAAGTTCTTCAAGTTCGGTCAATGACTTTTTACCGAAATTTCTAAATTTAAGCAGATCGTGTTTATTCAAAGAAACCAGATCAGCAAGTGTTTCTACATCTGCAGCCTTGAGGCAGTTCAGAGCCCGAACACTTAGATCCAGGTCTACGAGTTTTGTTTTCAACAATTGCCGCATGTGTAAAGAGGATTCGTCAAATTCTTCACTGGTTGCCTTTTCTTCTCTGTCGAGTGTAATTTTTTCATCAGAGAAAAGCATGAAATGAAAGATTAAAATTTTGGCCGCTTCCTTAAGAGCATCTTTAGGATTAACTGATCCATCGGTCAATACTTCCATGACGAGTTTCTCATAGTCGGTTTTTTGCTCTACCCTGTAGTTTTCAACATTATATTTAACATTTTTAATTGGTGTAAATATAGAATCAATAGCAATTTGTCCTGCTACAGGATTTAAGGGTTTATTTTCTTCTGCCGGGACATAACCTCTTCCTTTCTCAATAGTAAGTTCAATATTTAAATTAACGGAGGGTTCCATATTGCAAATTACTACATCTGTATTGATGACCTGGAATCCAGATAAAGCCGAATTGAGATCACCCGATTTAAATATTTCCTGGCCAGTAATGTTAATATTTACCTTTTCGGATTCCTCGTCTTCAACCTTTCTTTTGAAACGCACTTTTTTAAGGTTAAGGATAATTTCCGTTACATCTTCAACCACACCTTTTATGGTTGAAAACTCGTGTTCAACACCTTCAATGTGAATAGAAGTAACGGCAAAACCTTCAAGAGAGGAGAGTAAAATTCTTCTGAGGGAATTACCTATCGTAATGCCATATCCAGGTTCCAGCGGTCTAAACTCGAATTTACCATAACTCCCATCCGATTCAAGCATGATAACCTTATCGGGTTTTTGAAATGCTAATATTGCCATTTATTAGGGTATTTTAATGTTTTAAAACTCAGTACACTTGTTTTTTGCAGCAAAAATCTGTCGATTATTTGGAGTACAATTCCACGATCAATTGTTCTTTAATATTTTCGGGAATGCTTTCTCTTTCGGGAGTGTTAAGAAATTTTCCTGCCATCTTATCATTATCCCATTCGAGCCAATTATAAGTATTTGTGCGTCCTTTAAGCGATTCAGTGATAACCTCCAAACTTTTTGATTTTTCTCGTACACCAACAATGTCGCCAGGACGCAAATTATAAGAAGGAATATTTACAACACTTCCGTTTACAGTAATGTGTCTGTGACCAACTAATTGGCGGGCACCGCGTCTTGTTGGTGCGATACCCATGCGATAAACAACATTATCAAGGCGCGATTCTAGCAACTGCAAAAGTATTTCTCCGGTAATTCCTTTTTTACCTACGGCTTTTTTGAATAAATTAGAAAATTGTTTTTCGAGCAATCCATAGGTATATTTAGCTTTTTGCTTTTCCTGCAGCTGCATACCATATTCAGATTGTTTTTTTCTTCTTTTATCAGCGCCATGCATGCCGGGAGGATAATTCTTCTTTTCGAAAGCTTTATCTGCACCAAAAATGGGATCACCAAATTTTCTTGCAATTTTTGACTGAGGTCCTCTGTATCTAGCCATTTTTATTCTATTTCTTTATAATAAAACGATGAAATTAATTAAACCCTTCTTCTTTTGGGAGGGCGACAACCGTTGTGTGGAAGTGGGGTAACATCAACAATTTCCACAACTTCAATACCAGAAGCATGTAAAGTACGAATAGCGGATTCTCTGCCACTGCCAGGTCCTTTAACAAAAACCTTTACTTTTCTCAACCCAGCATCATAGGCTGATTTTGCCGCATCGGTGGCAGCGAGTTGTCCTGCATAAGGAGTATTTTTTTTGCTACCCTTAAAACCCATTTTCCCGGCAGAGGCCCATGAAATCACTTGTCCGTTATTATTGGTAAGTGATACGATAATATTATTGAATGATGCAAAAATGTGAGCTTGCCCAATGGGTTCAACCTTCACAATACGCTTTTTAGAACTGCGTGTACCTTTGGTTTGTTTTGCCATAGTAATTTTTATTATTGATCTTTTTTGCTGTTCGAAACCGGATGCGCATTACGGTTTCTTAAAACGATTAATTATTTAGTTGCTTTTTTCTTATTTGCAACTGTTTTCTTCTTCCCTTTTCTGGTTCTGGCGTTGTTTTTTGTTTTTTGCCCACGAAGAGGTAAACCAATTCTGTGTCGGATTCCGCGATAGCAACCTATGTCCATCAAACGCTTAATATTCATTTGAACCTCAGAACGCAAACCACCCTCAACTTTATAATTATCATTGATAATATTACGAATACTGGTAATCTGCTCATCATTCCACTGTTCAACTTTTAAGTTAAAGTCAACACCCGCTTCTTCAAGTATTTTTTTTGCGGTACTACGACCAATACCAAAAATATATGTAAGGGCAATTTCGCCTCTTTTTGCTTTGGGAATATCTATTCCTGCTATACGTGCCATATTACTGATTAAATTAAAATTTCTTACTAACCCTGGCGTTGTTTAAACTTAGGATTTTTTTTATTTACAACATAAATTTTTCCTTTGCGTCGTACAATTTTGCAATCCGCACTTCTTTTTTTTACTGATACTCTAACTTTCATTGTTTTATCTTAAAAAAAATATTAAACTTAGTGTATTATTTATATCTGAAGGTAATTCGTCCTTTGGTCAGATCATATGGCGACATTTCAACTTTCACTTTATCTCCGGGTAAAATTTTGATGTAATGCATACGCATCTTGCCCGATATGTGTGCTGTAATTACGTGTCCGTTCTCCAATTCAACACGGAACATAGCATTACCCAATGATTCTATTACAGTACCATCTTGTTGTATAGAAGATTGTTTAGCCATATTTGGTTATTCAATAATTAAAGTATTGTTTTTATTTTGTTTTAATGCTTCTTGTATATATAAAAAAGAAGATAATACATCTGCCTTTTCTTTTCCAACAGCAATGGTATGCTCATAATGTGCTGATGGTAACCGATCTTTCGTTCTGATAGTCCATCCATCTTTTTCCTGCAAAACAAATCTTTTTCCAAGATTAATCATCGGTTCAATAGCAATAACCAAACCTTTTCTTAACCGCACCCCGGATTTTTTCTTTCCGAAATTAGGAACTTCAGGTGCTTCATGCAATTTTTTTCCAAGTCCGTGCCCGACCAATTCTCTTACTACTCCATATCCATTATTTTCGGCGTGTTGCTGAATAGCGAAAGAGATATCTCCCAGATTATTTCCTTCAACGGCTTTTTCGATACCAAGCATCAGACATTCATAGGTTGTTTGCATAAGTTTTCTGATTCTTTCATCTACTTCACCTATAGCGAAAGTGTATGCAGAATCACCATAAAAATCATTTTTAAGAACACCGCAATCGATAGAAACAATCTCTCCTTCTTTTAGTTCGCGATTACCGGGTATTCCGTGTACAACCTGTTCATTGGGTGAAATACACAATGTGCTTTTAAAACCATGATACCCTTTAAAACCAGGAATGGCTCCGTTATCTCGAATAAACTCTTCTGCGATCCGGTCGAGTTCATTGGTTTTCACTCCGGGTTTAATGGTTCGGGCAACCTCACCCAATGTTTTAGCAACAAGTAAAGAACTCTCGCGTATTAACTCAATTTGGCTATCAGATTTATATTCAATCATTCAATTGTAATTTATCCGGCCATACCCATTGATGATGAACGACCTTTAATCCGTCCGGATTTGGTAAGACCATCGTAGTGTCTCATTAATAAATGACTTTCGATTTGCTGCAGTGTATCAAGAACAACACCCACCATAATAAGCAATGAGGTGCCTCCAAAAAATTGGGCAAATTGCGATGTAACTCCCATCAAACTAACGATGGCTGGCATAACTGCAACAAAGGCCAGGAAGACAGAACCGGGCAAAGTAATTTTCGACATCACGTTGTCGATAAATTCCGCCGTACGTTTTCCGGGTTTAACACCAGGAATAAAACCACCATTTTTTTTCATATCCTCAGCCATTTGATTAGGATTAACCGTGATAGCAGTATAAAAATAGGTAAACAAGATAATTAGAATAGCAAAAGTAAAGTTGTACCAAAACCCTAAGAAATTAGAGAATGTTGCAGCAATACCACTCATGGTTTCAGATTCGGCAAATCCGGCCAATGTAATGGGTATAAACATAATAGCTTGCGCAAAAATAATTGGCATTACACCAGCAGCGTTTACTTTTAGTGGTATATACTGTCTAACTCCTCCATATTGTTTATTTCCTACAACTCTTTTAGCAAACTGCACCGGTATTCTTCGTGTTCCCTGAACCAATAAAATAGAGAGAACCACCACGAACATGAGTATAACAATCTCAATCAGAAAAACAACTAAACCACCACCTGCTTCTTCCATACGCGCAACAAATTCAGCACCTAATGCAAAAGGCAAACTGGCAATAATACCGATCATAATAATCAGAGAAATACCGTTTCCAATTCCTTTATCTGTGATTTTTTCACCTAACCACATAACGAACATAGTACCAGATACAAGGATAATAACAGATGAGATCATAAAGTAGGTCATGGGCGTACCTTCAACACCATCAAAAGGGGTAATGGCAGCTCTGGGCAGTTGCGAAGCCAGGTTTGCAAGGTAAGCAGGTGCCTGTGCGCCAGTAATAATAACTGTAAGATAACGAGTGATCTGATTAATCTTTTTCCTGCCGCTTTCGCCTTCTTTCTGTAGTTTCTGAAAATAAGGAACAGCAACACCCAACAACTGAATTACGATGGAAGCACTGATATAGGGCATGATACCAAGTGCAAAAACAGAAGCATTGGAAAAGGCACCACCAGAAAACATATTCAACAACCCGAGTAATCCATCATCTGCTTGTGCCTGGAGTGCGTCTAACTGCTGAGGATCAACACCTGGCAATACAACATAAGAACCCAAACGGTAAATAAGGATGATTCCCAGTGTATAAAGAATCCTAGTACGAAGATCTTCAATCCGGTATATATTTTGTAATGTCTGGAAAAATCTTTTCATTATAAATTAAATTGTTATGGTTTTACCTCCATTAGACTCGATGGCTTTAGCAGCGGTACCCGAAAACTTGTGAGCAGAGACATTCAGGGTTGCTTTCAATTCTCCTTTACCCAGAATCTTAACAGGTCCTTTGGATGATACCAACCCATTTTCAGATAAAACAACAGGGTTAATTTCGGAAATTCCCCTTTCATCAAAAAGTTGTTGTAACTTATCTAAATTTACTGCCTGATATTCTACTCTTCCCGGGTTTTTAAATCCATATTTAGGCAATCTTCTGACCAATGGCATCTGACCACCTTCAAAACCAGATTTTCTGCTATACCCTGATCTGGATTTGGCTCCTTTATGCCCTCTGGTAGAAGTACCGCCTCTTCCGGAGCCCTGTCCACGGCCAATTCTTTTTCTTGTTTTTACTGATCCTTTTGCAGGTTTAAGACTACTTAAATCCATTTTTTATACTTTTATTTCAGTTATTATCTTTAAAAAATTAACCTATTCTACTTCTTCTACCTTCAGCAAGTGACTCACTTTATCGATCATTCCCATAATTTGAGGTGTTCCTTCTTTTATTACCGGTCGATTAAGTTTACTTAATCCAAGAGATTTTAAGGTTTTTTTTTGAGTATCAGGACGACCAATCGCGCTTTTAATTTGAGATATTTTTAATTTTTTCATTTCTTTTTATTATTAAAATGACCAAAATGGCGGTTAAATCAATGCGTAATTAAAAAAATAATGCACAATGAATATACCAGGCCTATTAACCGTTAAAAACTTTATCTACAGAAACACCTCTTTGCTGGGCAATTGTAAAGGGATCTCTTAGTTTAAGAAGCGCGTCGATTGTAGCTTTTACAACACTATGTGGATTAGATGATCCCTGAGATTTTGCCAATACATCTGTAACTCCAACACTTTCAAGCACTGCCCTCATAGCACCACCCGCAATAACACCAGTACCTTGTGCGGCAGGTCTGATCAACACATTGGCACCACTATATTTACCTTTTTGCAGGTGTGGTATAGTACCTTTATGTACAGGAACCTTTATGAGGTGTTTTTTGGCATCATCAATTCCTTTACTGATTGCAGTAGTAACTTCTTTGGCTTTACCCAAACCATATCCAACCACTCCATTTTCGTTTCCAACTACAACAATAGCCGAAAAACTGAATGTTCTACCACCTTTGGTAACTTTAGTAACCCTTTGTATACTAACCAGTCTGTCTTTAAATTCGATTTCACTGGATTTTACTTTTTTTATAGATGCGTTTGCCATAGTTTTAGAATTTTAAGCCTCCTTCCCTGGCACCTTCGGCCAAAGATTTTATTCTACCGTGATACAAATAACCATTTCGATCGAAAACAACTTTTTCTATACCTGCTTCTTTTGCTTTTTCAGCAACCATTTTTCCTACTTGTTTGGCTTGTTCGGATTTAGTGGTATTTTTTTCTGCCAGTTCTTTTTCTCTGCTGGAAGCAGAAACCACAGTAATACCTTTCTGATCATTAATAATTTGAGCATAGATTTGCTTGTTGCTTCTAAATACATTCAATCTGGGTTGCTCATCGGAACCGCGTATTTTTTTTCGTATCCGGTATTTTATTTTCAGTCTTTTGTTGATTTTATTTTTTGTTGCCATCACTCTATGCGCTTTATTTTAAGTTAAAACCATTTTATTTACTGGCGGCAGATTTACCTGCTTTTCTGCGCAAAACTTCGCCCTGGAATCTCACACCTTTACCCTTGTATGGTTCTGGTTTGCGCAATGAACGTATCTTGGATGCTACTTGCCCGATCAGCTGCTTGTCGTGCGATTGCAGAATTATTTGCGGGTATTTACCTCTTTCAGTTACAGTATCTACTTTGATTTCTTTGGGTAGTTCAATATAAATATCATGGGAATACCCTAAACCCAGTTCGAGTAACTGACCATTATTAGATGCTTTATAACCAACACCTACCAGTTCCTGTACAATTTTATATCCTTCGGAGACGCCAGTAACCATGTTATTGATAAGTGCCCGGTATAATCCGTGCAAAGCTTTGTGTTTCTTCTGCTCTGAAGGTCTTTTCACATGAATCATACCGTCTTGAACTTCAACAGTAATATCACCAGTGAGTTTTTGTTTCAATTCGCCTTTGGGTCCTTTTACAGTAACGATGCTGTTATCGTTAAAATCAATAGTAACTCCGGCGGGTATTTTAATGGGTAATTTTCCTATTCTTGACATTTTTGCCTCCTTTTAACTAACATAACAAATAACTTCACCGCCAACACCTTCGCGGCGT
>CAYPFV010000053.1:0-18052 GCA_964410015.1 uncultured Bacteroidales bacterium | reverse complement strand
GCGCGTAGCGCTGATATTATGTTAGAAATCTAATGCTACCAGTGAACCCAAAGGCGCGTAGCGCTGACATTATCGGGGTATCATTAAAGTCGTAATTAGTATATAGACAATATGTTACAAATTATAAACAGATGAAAAGTAGGTTTTTATAGTATCTTATTGATATTTTTATGATATAACATACAATCTGTCAGTATTCAGGTATGAATTTTGATATTTTTTTCATTTTTCCCAAACAATCATGATGAAATCCAACTTATAAACTTGATGAACCGAACCATGACAAAGTTTTGGACACACACGCGGATGATGATTAGGGTAATGACAAAGCGAGTAGCGTTGACATTATGATAGAAATCTTACAATTATTTTATTTAAAAAATGAGTCCACTCTGAAAAGTAAATTATCCACAGATTACACAGATTTTCACAGATGCTAAATACTGATAATCAGTGGTTTTAAAAACGGAAAATGAACACAGATTTGCCGAAAACTTGTTTTCGGAGTGGACTCAAAAATTCAATATCAGCATTCTAAATATAAATTGATCAGCATAATTCGCAACTAAATGTGTTTTTAGATCAGGTATGGATATGTGACCAAAAAAAATTCAGACATAAATGAAATACCACTTCTTCTCTTCTTTTTTTATATTCTGCTCCCAGGGCGGGCTATTATTGCTTTTTACTTTTTCAAATCTGAATGCTACACCACTTGATGCAGATATTGAAAAAGACCTGCGTCTTTTACGGGCAGTTTTTGAGGATAAAACCAGGCAGGCAGAAATACTGATTCAGGAAGGTGCCAATCCCGATATTGCCGACTATTACGGTATTTCAGCACTCATGTATAGCATACAAAATGAGAATGATAAGATTATGAACCTGTTGATTGAAAATGGTGCCAATGTAGATAGTACTGACTATCAGGGTATGAATGCTTTGATGTATGCCCTGCTTTCTGATAACGTCACGCTCATTTATCCTCTGATTGAAAAAACATCTAAAATCAACCATCAGGATATAGGCGGCAACAGCGCCATGATATATGCTGCCTATAATGATGATATTGAAGTAGCTCAAGCACTCTATTCGAAAGGTGCAAAAATCAATGTTCAAAATCAGAAAGGTATCACACCTTTGATGATTGCAGCATCGTTCGGAAACTTTTACATGACCGACTTTTTGCTTTTTTACGATGCCGATACCGATAAAAAAGCAAAAGATGGAGCCACTGCACTGCATCTTGCAGCGTGGTACGGACAGGAAGAAACTGCTGGTTTACTCCTCGATGAAGGTGCCTTTTTGGAAGCAGAAGATCAATCGGGGAATACCCCTTTAATTTACTCTGTGTTGGCTGATGACGTGGTGATGGCATGGTACCTGGCAGAAAGCGGCGCCAACCTTATTCATGTAAACCGGAATGGATTCTCGCCACTCATTCTGGCAGTGGCTTCCAAAAATAAAGATATGGTCGACATCATCACTTTCTACGATTTTGAGGAACCCAAACCAAACAATAAAAGCAAATCAGCCCTGGCACAAGCATACGCTTCCCGGGATGTTAAATTGATCAGCAAATTAGAAAGTTTCCCGGGAGTTGATAAAAGTGGGTTGTATATTTCTGAAATTCGATTGGGAAGTTTTCTTGATTTTAACAGAAATGATCTTACCTACGGTTTTATGGCCGGATTATACGAATCGCGATATGGGTTTTCAATCATTACAGATTTCAGAAGAAGAACCACTGAAAGAAAAGTTCAACAGTTACAATCTGAAAATCTTGTTTATCAGTTTATGGAAATAAGAAATTTCCTGACACTACGCTTGCAAAAAGAGACAGAGTTTTTTCCAACATCCTTTTTTTCAGCAGGTCTACGCTATGGAGGTGGGTTGATGTATTCTTACGGAAATTTTGCCGGCACGGGTATCCAGCCACCATCAAAACTTTCGGTTTCCCCGTTTCTGGATGTTTTTTTCAGATCCGATAACTGGGTTGTTTCAGCAGCATATAGCTTTCACAGGACTGGACTTACTGCAATTCCCGCTCATCGTTTTCAGGTCGGAATTGCTTATCATATACCTTTGATCAGGGCAAAGGATCTGAAATTTTCGCCTTTGTTGTAAGATTTTTTTGGTGAATTTAAAAAGCTCAATAACTTTACTAAAAATCATCAATGCAGTGAAATAGTTGAAAGATAAAAAAACAGTATCACCAATCTAAAAGTATAAGGTTATCTGGTAATCAAACCAACGCCAACAGAACAATTGTATGAACCAACGAATGGTTTTGACAGAGACAGACGTTATGAAGAATTTTAATTGTTATATAATAATGAACTTATTTACAAAACTTATCATTCTGGTTTTTCCTTTGCTGGCATTCATTTCATGCGACAGCAAATACGAAGACTGCACAGATGAGGATTATCGTAATTGCAATACTATTCAGCCGGAAATGGGTTTTTTTGTTGTGCAATTACAAATTGATGATTTAAATCCCGAAGTTGTTGTAAGGGTTTATGAAGGAGATTTTGAGAATGATATTTTAATCCATCAGGATACGTTGTCATCTGAAAGTTGGGATTATTACCTTCCGGTTGAGAAAAACTACTCTTTTACCGCTACCTACAATACTGGCAACAGTACTTTGTTAGCGATTGATGGAGGTAAAATAGATTTGAGTTCCTACACCATGTGCGAATACAAATGTTATAAGATCAATGAACCCCTGATGGATTTAAGACCCCAATGATCTGTTTTTTCTCAGTAACTCATCCATATCTGTTTTCAGTGGACATTCATTGCAATTGGAGGAGCAACCCTCACAGTCATCGGCTTTGCTCGTTTTTCCCGAGGTTGGCTTTTTCAGGAGTTTGAATATTTTAAACAGAGCATATCCGAAAGCTAAAACCGAAACAATGATGGTAATAATCCACTGAGATATCATTTTAATATTTTTTTATCAGAAACCTAATAAACTACCGGTTTGATATACTAATAATGAGGCTAGCCAAGCTACTGCGGTAGTATAAAAAACCGTAAATGCACCCCACTTCCAACTTCCCGATTCTTTGATAATGGCCGCCAAAACACCTATACAGGGGAAATAGAGAAGCACAAAGATCATAAAAGAAAGGGCAACAAGAGGTGTAAAAACTTTTTCTCCTTTTTTCTCTCCTTCCTGATAAACCTGCGTTTGTAGTTTCTCTGTAAGAGATGAACTTGCTGCCTGCACATTTTCATCTGCCTGGTAAAGAACTCCTAATGTACTGACAACAATTTCTTTAGCTGCCAAACCCGAAACCAAACTGATTGACATTTTCCAATCAAAACCTAATGGATACATTACCGGAGCAACAAACTTACCCAAATCACCTAAATAACTCTCTTCCTGCCTCTTTTGAAGGTATTGTGTTTCCAGATTTTCAATTCTTATATCTTTTTCTTCCATCAATTGCTTCATTATCAATGAATCCGACTCCTGAAGGTTTTGGATAGCAGAAGTATAGGTCTGTTCAATCTCTTCTTGTTCTTCACTGAAATCTTTTTTGTATTCAGAACCATAGGGAAAATAACTCAAAACCCAAATGATGACAGATGCCACCAGTATGATTCCGCTAATTTTTTTCAGATAGTGCACCGCTTTACTCCACATATGAATGAGAATACTTTTTAAGGTAGGCATGCGATAGGGTGGAAGCTCCATTACAAATGGCAGGTCTTCGCCTTTAAAAATGGTTTTTTTAAATATAATGGCAGCAAACACTGCAAATGCTATACCGGTGGTATAAATCAGAAAAAGAAGAGTGCCCTGATAGTTGGGAAAAAATGCAGTAATAAACAATACATAAACCGGCAAACGGGCACTGCACGACATAAACGGATTGATGAGCATGGTCAGTAACCGGTCTTTTCTGTTGACAAGGGTTCGGGTAGCCATGATGGCAGGTACATTGCATCCAAAACCCATCAGAAGAGGAATAAAAGATTTGCCGTGCAAACCGATCTTATGCATAAGCTTGTCCATGATAAAAACGGCTCTTGACATATATCCCGAGTCTTCCATGAAACTGATAAACAGAAACAAAATAATAATATTGGGTAAAAATACAATTACACCTCCTACACCGCTTACCACACCATTGATCAACAAATCTTTAAAAGGACCCTCACCCATATTGCGGTCAATAAAAACGCTCAGGTACTCCACACCTGCATCTATCCAGTCCATTGGATAACTCCCCAGGAAAAAGGTAGCAGAAAACATAACCCACATAAAAAACAAAAATATGGGAAAACCAAGTAATTTATTGGTTAAGATAACATCGATAATCTGACTTTTCTTTCTCCTGTCTATTGCAGGTGTTTGAAGGGTTTGCTTTAACGCCCCGGCAATAAATCCATACTTAAGGTCAGTAAGAATAGTCTCTGTGTTTTCATGATTCTGTTTTTCTAATTTTTCAATCTCATGTTTTGCTGTTTCAAGAATATCGGCGTGGTTAAAACAGTTCTCCATGATCTTTTGAGATATCTCAGTATCTTTCTCCATCAGTTTTATCGCCATAAATCTTGTAGAAACCTTGTCGGTAAGATGCTGATTCCCTTTTGCATTGATCTTATCCTGCAGAATAGTGATTGACCTTTCCATGGATTCACCATAGTTGATGTGAATATGCCTTTGTACTTTGTCTTTGTCTTCGTAAACCTCAATCACTTTCTCGAAAACCTCCCTAACTCCCTTTCCTTTAGTACTTACCACCGGTATAACAGGTATTCCCAACAATTTTCCCAAAGATTCATAATCAAGTATATCTCCCTTTTTTTCCATCTCATCATACATATTCAGCGCCATAACCACCTTTATATCCATATCGATGAGTTGAGTGGTAAGGTAAAGATTTCTTTCCAGGTTAGAGGCGTCTACAATATTGATTACTACATCAGGCAAATTTTCTGTTATAAATTCTCTTACGTATAACTCCTCGGGTGTATATGCTGAAATTGAATAGGTTCCTGGTAAATCGGTGATGTTAAACAGATAATTGCTTTGCTTCAGATAGGCTTGCTTGGCATCAATGGTTACACCACTGTAGTTGCCAACTTTTTCTCTTGAACCAGAGGCATGGTTAAAAAAACTTGTTTTACCACTGTTAGGGTTACCTACCAGAGCCACATTGATACTTTTGCCGTTTTGCCGGATAACTTTATACCCTTCTTTGATCAAAACTCCTTCAAAATTGGGAGCAACATAAGGCTTTTGGTCATCAAAGGGCAAAACCTCTATCAACTCTGCTTCGCTGCTCCTAAGAGAAACATTATATCCCATAATGCGATACTCTATGGGGTCTTTCAAGGGCGCTTTTTTTATCACCTCAACGGTTTTTCCCATTATAAAACCCATTTCAATGATTCTCCTTCTAAACGCACCGCGTCCTCTTACTTTTTGAATTATACCTTTTTCGCCATTCTGAAGATCTAACAATTTCATAAATTGTAATACTGTAAAGTGGAAATATTATAAACAATCTTATTCAAACTTACTTCAACCAGTTTTTTTAAGGAATTTAGGTAAAATACATTTAGCCATTTATTTATATTTGCCCAATCATCCATCAATTATTTATCTGATTTAAATTCTGAACGATGCTCTGAATGTTTTCATATCAAATTTTAAGATAAATTAAACTGTTGATCTTTTTGATGTTAAGATTGCTTAACCTTATTTAGATTGAATAAATTTAACGCCACAAAGATATTTAAAAAATCGAACTGGGTGCATACATTTCCTGATCTGCCCATCAGCTATAAAGATTAGTGATCAGAGTGCAAAAGCAGTTCCTCTAAGCAAACGATTGTCTGGGAGGAAAAAAGTAAATTTTCATTATGAAAAAACGAGTTTCCCTAACCATAAAAATTATTTTATGACATTGAATTTTTTATCATTTTTAAAAGATTAAGGCACTTTTTAATTCTCAGCGCTACATAAGATTTTTTCTAATTATAATATTTTATACTTTTGTAAAATCTAATTTAAAGAATAAAACGTTCAGGAAATGGCAATAAAAGCCGGTAATCTATTATCAACAATAAACTCACCTTCAGATTTAAAAAAACTGGATCGACAGCAACTTGAACTTTTAAGTGAAGAGTTACGACAGTTTATAATTGATGCTGCCTGCATTAATCCTGGTCATTTTGGAGCAAGCTTAGGCGTTGTAGAGCTTACAGTTGCCTTGCATTATGTCTTTAATACACCTATTGACAAATTAATCTGGGATGTAGGTCATCAGGCATATGGGCACAAGATTCTTACCGGTAGAAGGGATATTTTTCATACAAACAGAAAATATGAGGGTTTGAGTGGTTTTCCTAAAATGTCTGAAAGTGAATACGATGCTTTTGGCACTGGTCATTCTTCCACAAGTATTTCTGCTGCCCTTGGTATGGCAATTGCTTCTTCCCTTCATGGACAAAAAGATCGAAATCATATTGCCGTTATCGGCGATGGAAGTATGACGGCAGGTATGTCGTTTGAAGCGCTCAACCATGCTGGAGTTGCCAATGCAAACCTCCTGGTGATTCTCAACGATAATGGTATAGCCATTGACAAAAATGTGGGGGCCCTCAAGGAATATCTCACCGATATTACCACTTCTAAAACTTACAATAAACTTAAAGACGATATCTGGAATATATTAGGTTCTCTCAGCAAATATGGCCCTGACGCACGGATTTTGATTCAGAAAATGGAAACTGCCATGAAAACTGCCTTGTTCAAACAAAGCAATCTTTTTGAATCACTCAATTTCAGGTATTTTGGACCTGTTGACGGGCATGATGTACAACACCTTACAAAGGTTCTTACCGATCTGAAATCCATTAAGGGCCCAAAATTACTTCATGTTATTACCGTAAAAGGTAAAGGTTATCCTTACGCAGAAAAAGAGCAAACCAAATTTCATGCTCCTGGTTTTTTTAATAAAAGAACCGGGGAACTAAAAATCGCCCCCTGCGAAAGAAATAAACCACCAAAATATCAGGTTGTATTCGGACAAACACTACTGGAGTTGGCCAAAGAAAACCCAAAAATTGTGGGCATTACACCAGCTATGCCTACCGGATCATCGCTCAACATTATGATGAAAGCCATACCTGAAAGAGCATTTGATGTAGGTATAGCTGAGCAACATGCTGTAACTTTTGCAGCCGGATTGGCTTCTCAGGGATTGATCCCTTTCTGCAATATTTATTCTTCTTTCTTTCAGCGTGCATATGATCAGGCTATACATGATGTGGCTCTGCAAAATCTTCCTGTTATTTTCTGTCTCGACAGAGCTGGCTTGGTAGGTGAGGACGGAGCTACTCACCACGGAAATTTTGATATCTCCTTTCTAAGATGTATTCCCGGACTAACCATTGCTGCCCCTATGAATGAAACCGAATTGCGCAATTTGATGTACACTGCGCAGTTAGAAGCAAAAAAACCATGGGTACTAAGATACCCTCGGGGCAATGGTGTATTGAAGGATTGGAGAAAACCTTTTGAAAGGGTAAAAGTTGGGAAGGGAAGAAAATTACTCGACGGAAAAGACCTGGCTATCATTACCCTCGGACCCGTGGGAAATAATGCTTTAAAAGTTTGTCAGAAACTCAAAAAAGAAAATGCAATCGAAGCAGCACTTTACGATCTGAGATTTGTAAAACCTCTTGATGAGGATATGCTCAAAGAAATATTTATACAGCATGATAAAATCATTACCATCGAAGATCATGCGCTGTCTGGAGGAATGGGATCGGCAGTTATTGAATTTATGGTAGATAACCATTACCACGCAAAAGTAAAAAGATTAGGTATTCCCGATCGTTTTGTGCAGCATGGAACTCTTAATGAATTACATGCCGAGTGTGGTTTCGATCAGGAAAGCATATTGCAGGAAGTAAAAAAAATCTGTAATAACAGTTTTGCATTATCTGCAAGCTAATGGTTTGTTTGAGGTTTTTTAATCGTTACATTAAAACATTAGGTAACAAATGATAACTATCTTTCATTCATTTTTTTATAAAAAAATATATTTCATTCTCAGAAGATTAACCTTTTTGATCACAATGCTTTATTCTAATCAATGAGTCCACTCTAAAAAGTCAATTATCCACAGATTACACAGATTTACACAGATGTTAAATTCTAACAATCAGTGGGTTTAAAAACAGAAAATGAACACAGATTTTCCTAAAACAAGTTTTCTGAGTGGACTCATCAATAATTTATGAACATTTAGCAATAAAATCATTTTAATCAGGAAAGTATTTTTCTGGTTAATTCACTTTCAACAAATAATTTAATAAAGAAGATCAAAAATGGAAATATTTTCTGGATTTACGGATAATTACCAAAATGTTTTACCTGCTTTTCTGTTAACTCTTTTTGCCGGTTTATCAACCGGAATTGGCAGCACCATTGCTTTTTTTGCCAAAACCACCAATACAAAATTTCTCAGTATTTCCATGGGATTTTCTGCCGGAGTAATGATCTATGTTTCTTTTATGGAAATATTCCCTAAAAGTATTGAATCTATGCTCGAAAATAACACCGATCAGATGGGAAACCTTTTGGCAATTGCTGGTTTTTTTGGTGGTATGCTTTTGATTGCCATCATTGATAAAATGGTTCCTTCTTTTGGAAACCCCCATGAAATAAGAAAAGTAGAAGATATTGAAGATCAACGGAGCAATTTGGAGTACCATCATAGGAAAAAACTTTACAGAATGGGTGTAATGTCTGCTGTAGCCATTGGTTTGCACAATTTTCCCGAAGGTTTGGCAACTTTTATTGTTGCTCTTGAAGACATCAAACTGGGTTTGCCTATTGCCATCGCTATAGCCATACACAACATTCCGGAAGGAATAGCTGTATCGGTTCCACTGTATTTTGCTACACAGAGCAAAAGAAAAGCATTTAATCATAGTTTTTTATCCGGATTGGCCGAACCTATTGGAGCAGTTGCTGGTTTTTTGATTCTTATGCCTTTTTTGAACAATATGGTATTCGGATTTGTATTTGCTTCTGTAGCAGGTATAATGGTTTTTATTTCTATCGATGAATTATTGCCCGGTGCAAGAGAGTATGGAGAATCACACCTCGCTATATACGGAATGTTTGCAGGTATGGCAGTTATGGCAATTAGTCTGGTACTCTTAAATTAAAAAACTTTGCATGTACGTAAGCGAAACACAAATAAGAGTAAGATATTCGGAAACCGATAAAATGGGATATGTTTACTATGGAAATTATCCTGCCTATTATGAGGTGGGAAGGGCAGAAGCAATGAGACAACTGGGTATGACTTACCGGCAAATGGAAGAAAAAGGGGTAATGATGCCTATTGTTACGCTCAACTGTAAATATATTAAACCTGCTTTTTACGATGATTTGCTAACCATAAAAACAATTGTAAAAGAAATGCCTGTTTCACGTATGCATTTCTTCTATGAAGTATACAATCAAAAAAGAGAAATACTCAACAAAGGTGAAACAGTGCTGGCATTTATTGATATGAAAAAGCGAAAACCTTGCCCTGCACCTTCCTGGTTTACTCAGGCAATCGAAAACTTATTTCAATCGTAATCCTCAAAAATTAAAATATGGATATTTATTTAGGCGAAAAACAAAAAGTTACAGCAAAATACAAAGGTTTCGAACTGATAACAGATCAACCGGAAAAAGCAGGTGGAGACAACGAGGCGCTCGCACCTTTTGATCTTTTTTTGCTGAGTATAGGCACCTGCGTTGGTTGGTATGTAAAATCATTTTGCCAGAAAAGAGACCTACCCGAAGAGGGTATCAAAGTAACACAAAAACATCATTTCGATACTCAAAAAAGAATGATTGACCGCATTGATATAAAAATACACTTACCTGATAGTTTTCCTGATAAATACAGGGAAGCAGTTATTAAAGCTGCCGGACAATGCACAGTAAAAAAGCATATTCTCGACGCACCTGAGTTTTCTATCGTTACTCTAAAAGACTAATTTCGAAAAGATTTTTTTTCAATGATATTCTTGATTTTATCATTGAAAAAAATCGAAATAGAGTTTCGTCTTACCATCAAGTTTGATTGAAATTAAATACTGCTGTTTTATTTACGCAGTTTATATGTCATCTTATTATATGAAAACTTATGAGTAAAACAACCCTGGTTTTAGGAGCAAGCCCTTCTCCGACCCGCTATGCATACAAGGCAGTAAAAAAATTGACAAAATATGGTCATAAAGTTGTGGCAATAGGAAAAGTAGAAGCCGAAATTGATTCGGTGAAAATTGTAAAAGAAATGGTTGAAATCCCTGACTTACACACGGTCACAATTTACCTTAATCCCGGAAAACAAGAACCTTATTTGGATTATATCATGGGTTTAAAACCCAAAAGAATTATTTTTAACCCGGGAAGTTATAACTCTAAACTGGAAAAAATGGCAGAACAACAAGGAATTGAAGTTCTTGAAGATTGTACCCTCATAATGCTTGATACTGATGAATTCTGACTATCTTGCGGGCTGTTCTTAATATAAAGCAAAAACAGGTTCTCATTTTTTTTAAAATGGGAAAGTGCGCCAACAGTAACAGGTTTTTACTTTTTGATATGTTGCGAAAGTATAAGCATCCGCGCACGTTTTAATTATATTGCCATGAAAGAGTTCAGTGTAGTTATTCACAATTTCTTGCATTCATAAAACCCGATTTCCTCAAAAAATTTGCTTTCTCACAGAAAACTATGCATGTGTTGCGTTTCTCTGTTTTATTCTGATATTCTGATTGTATTTCAAAAGAAAAAATGCGCTGATAAACCCGAAATACAAAATAATTTTCTTTTAACCAATGATTTGAAATTGCTATAAAGTGGCATTCTGCAAATATTATTGTAATTTTGCAATACAAAAATATTGATATGGTATTCTTCCTTAACTAAATAACAAAAGTTAATAACTTAATTTTAATTGTAAGATGGAAAACAAAGATCTGCTCAACCCCGGTTCAAAAAATCCTGAAAAAGATAAAGATCAAGGGGTAGAGAACCTGAATCAGCAAAATGATTTTGCCAGAGATTCTGAATCAGAATCATTAGAAACAGAAAAAAAAACAATTGAAGTATCTTCAGAACAAACAACTGAAGAAAAAGAAACGGCAGGAGAAACATCAGATGAAGGTGCTTCTGACACAGAAGGTGCTTCTGACAAAAAAGATGAACAGCAGCCGGTTGAAAACCAAAAACAATTAAACCAAGAGGAAAAAGCGTCTGAATACGCATCTCCCAAAGAAAAAGAACAAGAAAGCGAAACACCAGATGCTGAAAACCAAGCAGATATTGACCAGGAAATAAAACCAAAATATCCTGAATCTGCCGATATTGAACAGTTAGAACAAAACAAGGAAGAAAAATCTTCGGAAGAAAAGGTAAATACTGAAGAGCCAACAAATCCTCTCGTTTCGGAAAAAACAAAAGAAAACCAAGTATCAAAGGAAGCATCAGAAAAAAAACACAAAGAAAATTTATCGCAGAAAAAAGAATCTGATGATGAAGCAAATAAAGAACAAAAAATTAGTCAAGGCACAGTTGAAGAAGAAGAGGATGAAAACCTTTCGGAAAAATATGGATCATTAAACAAACAAGAACTGGTTGAAGCGCTGGAAGCACTGTTAGAAAAAGACGACATCGCTTTTATACGAAAACATATTGGATACATAAAAATAGCTTTTCGCACCATTGTGAAATCCGAAAATATGGAATCGTATGAAAAAAATATATCTTCCTCTAATGAAAAAGAACAGGAGGAAAAAATTGTAACTGATGAACTATCTGAAAGATTTGATAAGGCTTTTGCGTTGTACAAACAGAAGAAATATGTTTATGACCAGGCCTTTGAAAAGCAAAAAGAAGATAATCTGAAAGCCAAAGAAGCCCTTTTGGAAGATTTACGTCAATTGATTGAATCAGAAGAAGAACTTAAAAGAACATACGATATTTTCAAAGAACTTCAGGATAAATGGCGTGAAATAGGGCCAGTACCACAAGCATCTAAAAATACATTGTGGAACAATTACCATTTTCTGGTAGAGAAATTTTTCGATAAAGTTAAGATCAACAAAGAGTTAAGAGACCTTGACCTGAAAAAGAACCTTGAATCAAAAACAGAACTTTGCGAGAAAGCCGAAGAATTACTCCTCGAACCCTCTATCAACAAGTCTTTTGAAAAACTCCAGAAACTACACGAAGCCTGGAAAGAAACCGGCCCTGCGCCCAAAGACAAAAAAGACCAAATATGGGAACGGTTTAAAACTGCCAGCGATGCCCTCAATGAAAGAAGACAAAAATATTATGATAACCTGAGGGAAGAACAGAATAAGAACTATGCTGCCAAAATTGTTTTATGCGAAAAAGCTGAAGAAATTGCTTCTGAAACGCCCAAAACACCCAAAAACTGGCAAGGAAATACTGATAAAATCAATGAACTTTTTAAAGTTTGGAAAACTATTGGATTTGCACCTAAGAAGGTTAATGATGAAATATGGGTGAGATTCAGAACTGCTCTGGACAAGTTCTTCAAGGCTAAAAAAGAATTTTTCGCAAATTATAAAGATGAGCAAAACGAAAATTATAATCAAAAACTACATCTTTGTGCTCAGGCCGAAGCACTTAAAGACAGCGAAGACTGGAAAAAAACAACCGATGAACTGATTACCCTACAGCAGCAATGGAAAAAAATCGGACCTGTTCCCAGAAAAGTATCCGATAAAATTTGGAAAAGATTCAGAGGTGCATGCGATGAGTTTTTCAATAGAAAATCAGCCTATTTTGCCAATATCGGAGAGAAACAGGAAGAAAATCTTATCCGTAAGAAAGAACTAATTGAAAAAATCAGAATATATGAATATACTGATGACAAAAGCAAAAATCTGGATGTACTGAAAGATTTTCAGCGGCAATGGATGGAAATTGGACATGTGCCCATCAAAGAAAAAGACCGTATCCAGAATGAATTTCGCAAAACCATCAATGACCAATTCGACAAACTCAACATTAGCCGTAAAGCACAATCAACTATAGGATTCAAAAATAAAATTGAAAGTCTGAAAAATTCACCCAATGCTGATAATATAATTCATAAGGAAAGAAATTTCCTGACCGGTAAAATCAATACCTTACAAAATGATATTAAACTTTGGGAAAACAACATTGGTTTTTTTGCCTCCTCAAAAAAAGCAGATGTGTTAAAAGCAGAATTTGAAACCAAAATTGAAAAAGCCAAAGCCGATATTGCGATAATAGAAGAAAAACTGAAAATTTTAAACCAGTCGCAGGAATAATAAAATCCGTTTTTATCAGTTTTGGAATAATGATTGCTCTATTATAAACGCCGATTAATTTTTTTAACCAAAACGCTAGCTTATGAAAAAGTTGATGATCATTTTTGCCCTTTTATTTGCTTACCAAACAACACAGGCACAGATTAAATTTGGTTTAAGAGGTGGAATGAATTTCAGTTCCTTACCCGAACAAACCTATGATATCCAAAGTCCACAGTTTGGGAGCGCTGAAATAAAAACTTTGTCAGATAATTACACCGGATTTCATATTGGAGTAATGAGTCAGATCAATTTGCTGGCAGTATTTATTCAACCCGAATTATTGTTTGTTACCACTGGTAATGAAATGCAACTGATAGATGCCGACCCAGACGACGAAGGTTTTTTCACTCAGCGCTTTTCTAAAATTGATGTTCCTGTGCTGGTAGGTACAAAATTAGGTCCTGTAAGGTTAGGCGTCGGACCTGTAGCATCGGTTGTGCTGAACACTGAATCTGATCTCGATAATCGTTCTTTTTTCGAGGGTGAAAACCTGAATGAAAAATTCAATTCTGCTACATTTGGATTCCAGGTAGGTGCCGGAATCAATCTAGGTAGTATTGCTCTTGATCTTAAATACGAAGGAAGCTTAAGTAAATTAAGCGATGGCCTTACCCTGGGAGACAATACCTACAATTTTGACACTCGCCCACGACAAATTATTCTGAGCATCGGACTTTTATTCTGATAAATAAAGATTTTTAAGAACCCGAAAAAACCGGATATTTTTATCCGGTTTTTTTATGCTTCTTCCCTGCCAATCTCAACTTTTCTCAAAACCATCAACAAAAAAATGAAATAGAAATTACCTGAAAGTGATTGCCTTTACAGGCGAAACACTGGCTATAATGTAACTGGGTAAGATGAGCATCAGTAAAGATATCACTAATGTTCCTAAGTTGATCAACAATATATAAATAAAACTGAAATGAACTGGTACGGTACTTACAAAATAACTTGCCTGGTCTAATTTTATGATACCCGTAAAATGCTGAATATATAGCAATCCGACCCCCAGGATGTTGCCCCACAACATTCCCCTCATGATCAGAAAACCAGCATGATAAAGAAAAACCTTTCTTATCAGATTATTATCAGATCCTAAAGCCTTAAGAATTCCTATCATATTGGTTTTTTCTAAAACAGAAATTAAAAGTGTGGTGATCATGTTGATACCTGCCACCAGTATCATAATGAAAATGATCACATACACATTCATATCCAATAGCGCCAACCAGTCAAATATTTGTGGATAAAGCTCACGAATGGTTCTGGTTTGCAAATTGTAAGGGATTTTCTCCTCAACTGCAGCATTAACTTCTTCTATATCTTTAAAATCTTGAAGCAGCACCTCAAAACCAGCCACCTCATTGGTTTCCCAGTCATTCAATCGCTGCAGATGCCCAATATCACCCAGTATAAATAACTGGTCGAGTTCTTCAAGCCCTGTATCATAAATGGCAGCAACCTTTAATCTTCTTACCCTGGGTGGCTCTTGAATAAAATAAACAAAAACATCATCATCTATGGATAACTGAAGAAGTTTTGCAATATGATCCGAGATGATGATATCATTACTTCGCTTTGAATCACGATATTCAATTCGTCTTCCTTCTGTTATTTTCTCATTGAAAAAATCCCATGAAAAATCACTTCCTACCCCTTTAAAAATGACCCCGTGTATATCATCATCTGTTTTAATAACACCGGGTTTTGTGGCGAAAACCTGAACATTTTTTATCCCGGGTATTGTCTGTAAATGCTCCAGAAAGGGTTGGTTGCGATCAATGGGTTGTGATTCGTAAGATATATTATCGTCAAAACTGGTGATTTGTATGTGTGAACCAAAGCCGATGACTTTATTGCGTATTTCGCTCTGAAATCCTATAACCACTGCCACAGCAATGATCATCACGGTAATACCAAGAGCAATGGAGGCAATAGCAATTTTTTTCACTATACCGGTAACTTTTTTATCGCTGTCTGCCATTCGTCGGGCAATATACAATGGGGTATTCAAAATATTGATGTTTTTAGAATTAAAATGTATCGGCAATCAACTATTATCAGCCGTTTATTATTAGATTTATTCGGTTAATACTTTTGTAAAAAAAACACACTCGTCAACAATACTGGTTTTGAACTTTTTGCCATGTTGCAAAATTATAATCATGCACTGGTGTCAATAGGATTACCAGATATAGGTTCATCAATACAAACTACAAAATTATCATTTACTAATTAATTTTTAACATCATAAATAAAATCGTAATTTTGAGTGCGAAAACTAATGGAAGAATATAAGCATTTGGGAATAAAAGCAACAATAGTAGAATTTGTTTTCGCCATTTTGATCCGGTTTCATCAATTTTATTTGTTGATGTTCTTGAAAAGTTTAGTGTTTTGAATTCTTTTTCTGAAAACTGATTTGCATTTTGCTATCAGCTAAATAAATATAATGAATTATGGAATGGAATATTCAGATGATTTTGCTACCTGTTTTGGCATACCTTTTAGGATCAATCCCCACATCGGTATGGTTTGGATTATTGTTTTATAAAATTGATCTGAGAAACTACGGGAGTGGTAATGCAGGAGCCACCAATGCCCTTAGAGTATTCGGCAACAAGGCCGGAGCTCTTGTGTTATTTCTGGATGCACTGAAAGGTTTTGCTGCCGTATACCTGTATCGTTTGGTAAGTCCTGATCTTTTTCCTACTCAAAACACCATAGTGGTTTATCAACTCTTGCTTGGAACCATGGCGCTGGTCGGTCATGTATTTCCTGTTTTTGCCCGTTTCAGAGGTGGAAAGGGCATTGCTACACTTGCCGGTATTTTTACAGCGATTGCTCCCGCTGCAGTTTTGATCTGTCTGGTTATTTTCCTGCTTGTGTTTTTGCCTACCCGTTATGTATCTTTAGGTTCAATATCGGCAGCCATCGCTTTTCCTTTTGTGGTTATCATCATTTTGGGACGTAATTTGCCGGCAGAGATTATTTTTTCCATATTTGTCAGTATTTTTGTTCTGTTTACTCATACCAAAAATATAAGAAGATTGCTAAAAGGTGAAGAAAACCGGCTTAATTTTGGAAAAAAAGGGATTGTCAACAGATAAATTCCTTTTGTATTGCATTTAGTTTGTATAACTTTGTTTCTTGTAATTTCTGCATGAAAGCCAGGTAAAAATATTGCTAAATTAAACCAAGCAAATAAAGAAATCTTTCTTATGGGCAAATTCAATCCAAAACATGAAGAATTATTTGATGTTGAGAAAAATAAATTACGTGAACTTGTAGTTCATAACGATGATTTTAATACATTTGATTTTGTGATCAGAACTCTTATTGAGGTATGTAAACATAAACCCGAACAGGCCGAGCAATGTACCATGATTATACATTACAAAGGAAAATGTTCTGTAAAATCCGGAGACTATAATGAACTCCAACCTATGTATAGAGAAATTTTAAATCGGGGATTAACGGCAACCATTGAATGACTAGTTTTTTAAATACAGATAAGAATTGCTTCTGCATTACACATGAAAAGGATATGACAGATTTAAATATAAATTGTAAAAAAAATTCAATACAGATTTGATACATTGAGGCAGCTAATTAAATTCCGTAATATTGGTAAGAACCAACTCAGTAAAATAAGGCTTTTACCATATTTTTTAATGAAAAGAATTATACTATTACCATTTCTGCATCGTCATACTATATCTATGATTAATATAATTTCACCTAAACAAAAATAAAATGAGTTGGTTAGTAATACTAATAATAATTCTGGTTGGAATCATCTTTATTTTGCTTGAGATGCTGGTCGTTCCAGGTACAACCGTGGTGGGCATAATAGGAGTTGCCCTTATGGTTTTTGCCATTTATATTACGTACAGCAATTATGGCAATGCAACCGGAACCTATGTGCTGGCTGGTACGCTTGTTTTTTTTATCATTTCTATAGTTTTTGCCCTCAAAAGCAATACGTGGCGAAAAGCCATGCTGGGGACAGAAATTGTTGGAAAAGTAAATACCAGAGAAGAAAATACTGTAAATAAAGGTGATGAGGGTGTTTCAGTAACCCGCTTAAATCCAATGGGTAAAGCACTGATTAACGGAGATTATTACGAGGTTACCTCCAAAGATAATCTGATTGATCAAAACACAGAAATAGTTGTAACAAAAGTAGATGGAAATAAAATCATTGTTAAATCAAAAATAAATTAAAAAATGGACGCAAACTTAGGTATTATTATTGCGATTGGGATTGTAAGTATACTATTCTTATGGATACTATTCTATTTTATCCCTATTGGATTGTGGTTTTCTGCACTTGTTTCAGGTGTAAGGATCAACTTGCTGCAACTTGTTCTGATGCGTTGGAGAAAAATTCCGCCGTCAGTAATTGTTAACAACCTTATATCTGCCACTAAAGCCGGTTTGCGACTCAACCGCGACGACCTTGAGGCACATTATCTTGCCGGAGGTAGGGTAAAAGCAGTGGTAAATGCACTCATCAGTGCCGATAAAGCCAACATAAACCTCGATTTCAAAACTGCTACTGCAATTGATCTTGCAGGCCGCGATGTATTGGAAGCCGTACAAATGTCGGTAAAACCTAAAGTAATCAACACACCTC
>CAYPFV010000052.1:0-18063 GCA_964410015.1 uncultured Bacteroidales bacterium | reverse complement strand
TCGGTTCATCTGTTTATAATTTGATTAATTCGGTCAGATGGAGCTCGCCAAAACTATGGTTTTGTAATTTTCTCCGTGTTGCGAAATTATAATCATCCGCGTGTGTGTAAAAAACTTTGTCATGGCTCGGTTCATCTGTTTATAATTTTCCAAAATTAATATTAGAACGCTGATAACACTGATTTTACAGATAATCGCGGATAGAAAAAATCTGTGCAAATCCGCTCAATCTGTGTCATCTGCGTTCCATTTATCTTAATCATGCTCGTGTGTGTTTTAAGCCAATCATGGAGGTTTCATATTTTTATTGATAGTTGATAAAAGATAAAACATCAAAATCCTTTTCTTTGTCTTAGTGCTTCAAATAATACAATACCAGTTGCCACCGAAACATTCAAAGACCCGATTTTTCCTTTTTGAGGGATGGCAACGGTAAGATCAACAGCAGTAAGGGTTGATTTTGAAATACCCTTTTCTTCCGAGCCCATCACAACAGCAAGGGGTACATCCAGTTTGATATCATAAAGTACATTCCTGCTTTTTTCGGTACAGGCAATTACTTTAATTCCACTATGATTTAAAAATGCAATGGTTTCCAGTAAATCTTTTTCGCGGCAAACCGGAATGCGAGAAAGCGCCCCTGAAGATGTTTTAATTGCATCGGCATTTACCGGGGCAGTTTCTTTCTCAGGTATGATCAGTGCATGCGCACCTGCCACCTCTGCACTGCGGGCTATAGCGCCAAAATTGCGTACATCGGTTATCCGGTCGAGTATGACCAGCAAAGGCACTTCTCCATTTTCATAAACAGGAGGCAATACATCTTCCAGTTTATGATACTCAATAAGCGCCAACTGCGCTATTACTCCCTGATGGTTTTTGCGTGTAATACGGTTGAGGCGCTCAACAGGAACCATTTGAAAAGGGATATTTTCAGCTCTGATCTTTTGAAATAACTTTTGAAAACTATTTCCGGTAAGACCTTTCTGTATGAAAACTTTCTCGGGTTTTCTGCCATCTTCAAGTGCCTCTGAAAGGGGATGCAGTCCAAAAATAATATTTTCCAAATTGTAGTTTTTATATGATGAATTAATTATGATGTTTAATTATAATTTCCATTACTATTTTGCCTGTTGAGTGAAAAATTTTACCGGCGCCATACACTTACAGCCAGATTCCAACTGTTGCGGTACGCCGGTTTTCTGTCCAGCACAAAATTGTCTTTTGAAAGGGGATGATCGATACTGTTAAAAGTAAAATCCACTGCAGGCATGTTCATGGTTTCCCGATATTGCCATATTTCGCGGTCGTTGTACCGGAATACAGTATCAGGTTTTCCGTAAATTATAAATATCATTCCCCTGTCTGTTTGCCATCCTGGTTTGTAAGATGAGAAGAGAGCATTTGATCTTTCTACCCTCCGGTTGTATTTTTTCATCAGTTCTCTGCCCCGGTCGGGATTGCCTGCACTGGCGCTCCAGAATCGTTCAAGAGTGAGAAAATCATTGCCAAAATTCAACAATTGTTCATATTCCTGGCGGGAGGTTATGTAACGCAACGGCGGTATCATATCAGAAGCATTCACCAGAGAGGGAAAACCTTCGTGCCATGCATGCACACAAAAGCCCTGATCGGGTCGAAAACGAAGATGGTAATAATACAAACCTTCATCCGAATGTTTTACACTGGCACTTCCTTTATTCATTTGAAAAGTTTCGGAGGTTTGCTCAACAAGCGGATTGTATCCTGAATCTTTTGATGGACCATTGGCAACATAAGGTGCAGCAGGCAAAGAAGAAGATAAAGTATAAAAACTATAACTCATATCTAAATCAACAGAATCGTTATATTTGATAAGTAATTGCTCATCAGAAGGAATAAAAAAAGGAGGGTTGTATATTTTTTCCTGCTGATTCCGGAAATGAAAAAATGCAGCAGTGTAGGGATGACTTTTATCAAAATCCATAATTTTCTGCTCTAAAGTGTTCCTTTTCCTATCCTGAAATCGAACAAGCAAAACATATTTTCCCGGTACCTGAGTGTCGATGGTAAATTTTCTGCTTACCATTACCGGATCAGTTCCTGTAAGGGTATCTTTAATAAAATAATATGCACTATCTACCAGTTCTTTACTTTCATAGGTTTCTAATAAAAACCAGGAAAATCCAATATCTGCTGTATATTCATTTTCTCTGGCATTACGGGTATACAATAGATTCTCTGAATTCACAAAAAACTCAATGGTGCTTTTTTGACGGTCAATATGCTTAACAATATATGAGGTATTTAACATTTGTTTCTCATGATCGTAAAGATGATTGAGATTAATTGTGGATATTTTGGGCAAAGGTTTGCAAGTGAAAAAAAACACTATAAACAAAAAAGAAACAATCAGAAGAAAACCTGACTTCAGAAAACTAAAACAAAAAGGGGATATTATTTTTGTCTTGTGAAACAGACAAACCCCAGAAGTGCTTTGTGACTTTTTTATGATGAATTTTAAGCACATGAAAATTAGATCATTTAAAAACTAAGAGAAAATTTACACTACAAAGTTAATGGATATGACAGGTGTTTGATTTTTGAAATGCAAAAATTAAAGACAAAATGGCGATTTTAAATTTGGGTATGAAAACGACATAAGGTCTTGTCTTAAACTTTTTATTAATCATGGTGTTTTTCAATCAGTAATTTCCTGATTGAGATTTATAATCCCATAACCAATACTTCAAGAAACGTTCTTTTATGATCAACATTATCAATCCTAAAGAAATGAAGACTACTTTTATTATTATTCTCACCTTCATCATCAATCTGCTAACAAACAATATTATGGCACAAACCGAACATCAAAAGTACGAAGTAATTCGCAAATACCAGGAAGGAATTGAGATCAGATATTATCCGCCGGCCATTTATGCAAAAGTTTATACCAATGCCCAATCATACCGTGAAATATCTTCACCCGGATTTAATGCCCTGGCAGGATACATTTTCGGGGGTAATAATTACAGCAAAAAAATTGCTATGACCGCCCCGGTGCACATGGAATTTGGAGATGAGGGAGCAAGCATGAGTTTCGTTATGCCCTCAGCATACAACTTGAATGATCTGCCAAACCCCAACAATCCGGCAGTAAAACTGGAAGAATCGAAACCTGAATATATTGCATCCATAAGATTTGGGGGATATGCCAACGACGAAAAGATTCTGAAATACAGCGAAAAACTGCGTGATTTTTTATTGCTAAATGATATTGAATACAGAGGAAATTTCCGTTTCCTGGGATATAACTCTCCCTATAAAGTCATAAACAGAAGAAATGAGATTGTAGTGCAGGTGGCTATTAATGAAGATAAATTCGTAGGGGAATCTGAAAAAAATTCAGTCAGGTAATATTATTTGCCACTCTCTGATTTATGCACTAAACCAGAATGAAAACTTATTTTCAGCCATGCGTGTGCATTACTTGTATTTAAACCGCCGGTGCTGCTGAATTTTTCAATAGATTCTCTTTTTTTTAGGGCCATAGTTTAACGATTGCCCGTTTTATTTAAGACTACTAATTTTCGAAAAAACATCCCAAAGCACAATTCCGGCAGAAACAGAAATATTAAAACTATGTTTGGTTCCGAACTGAGGTATCTCCAGAAAGGCGTCACATCCTGCCAGTACCTCATCATCCACCCCTTTCACTTCGTTTCCAAAAACAAAAGCATATTGGGTGTTTGTTTGGGGTTTAAAATCCCTCAGATCTTTGCTTTGATTGGTTTGTTCAAGGGCAATGATTTTAAAATTTTTTTCCTGAAGATGCCTGATAGCATCGGTGGTGTTTTCAAAGTAAACCCAGTCAACTGATTCAGTGGCACCCAGGGCAGTTTTGTGAATTTCTTTATGTGGAGGTTGTGCAGTAATACCACACAAAAAAATTTTCTCAACCCTGAAAGCGTCGGCAGTACGGAAAACCGAACCTATATTCATCATACTCCGTACATTATCTAAAACGATCGAAACCGGAAATTTGAGTGCTTGCTTATATTCTTCTGCAGAGAGACGCTGCAGCTGTTCCATAGACAATTTTTTCATGATTTATGCTGATGCAAGAAGTTTATCGACTAACTGAGGAGTGCCCACGCTTGCCTTTTGCACAATCACTTTAATATTAGGAATATAATCCACATTAATGGTTGCCGGATCTATAAGGTAAACGCTACAATGTGCGGGTGCATAACTAACAAGTCCGGCAGCAGGATAAACATTGAGGGAGGTTCCTATGATGATATAAATATCGGCGTTTGAAGACATTTCAGCAGCAACATTGATCATAGGAACGGGTTCTCCAAACCAAACAATATGAGGACGAAGTTGGGAACCCTTCTCGCATTTATCGCCTTTTTTCAGTTCCCAACCTTCAAGGTCGTATACAAGGTTTTCATCAACAGTACTTCTCACCTTTTTTAATTCGCCGTGCAGATGCAACACTTTTGCTGACCCGGCTCTTTCATGCAAATCATCTACATTTTGAGTAATGATCTGTACATCGTATTTTTTTTCAAGATCAACCAAAGCATAATGTGCTGCATTGGGTTCAACTTCCAGTAATTGCTTGCGACGTTGGTTGTAAAAATCCAGTACAAGTTTCTGGTTTGCTTCCCATGCTTCGGGTGTAGCCACCTGCGAAATATCATATTTATCCCATAAACCACCACTATCTCTGAAAGTGCTGATACCACTTTCGGCACTTACACCAGCACCTGTTAAAACAACTACTTTTTTTTTGCTCATATCTGAAAGATTATTTCAAAATTACTGCATTTGATTATCTCTGTAATTCTTTAAGAAAAAGGTTTGAGAAAAAATTTTCATCGCTTCCGAAGCCACCCTGTTGGTACGAGCTGTTTTTTCACCAAAACAGCATATCAGGTCATGGCCAGTTTACGCCTGGTTTCTTTGTATTTTTCCCAATCGAATGACTGCAGAAAATCAAGAGCCTGACGTGCTCCATGCAAAAACATGTTTATCTGGTCTTTTCTTTCAATTTCAAAATCGAGCCAGTTAAAATCCTTATCTGCATCTATATGACAAATCAATTGTGAATAATCAGGATTATTTCTCAGAAAATCATAATCGTAGATCTGCCTCATGGAATTGATCATAGATCCCATCATACTTTTCATGCTATTTATTTCTGTAAAGTTTTTCCGGTAGGTGCTAAGTCTTGCTCCAAATGTTGGTTTTCGTGGAATAGTTCCCCTTTTTCGGTGAAATACATTAATAGGGAAATTGGAAAGCAACCCGCCATCAACAAAAACTGCTTTTCCCGGCACAGGTCCATAATATTTGCAGTATTCAATCCATTTCGGATCGTTTTTAACACCCACATTAGGAATTCTATCAAAGCTAACAGGTTCGAAAAACAATGGGATAGACATTGAAGTTCTTACCAATAAAGAGGGTTTTACCGATGCAGGCGTATCAAAATAGAGTTCTGACATTTTAGGGAACTCAATTTTGCTATGGGTAGTAATATCAGCAGCGATAATAGCAATTTTGGGATGCATATCTGAAATATCCTGATCACCAACATGTTTTATGCCTTCGGGTGTTTTGCTTCTAAGCCGTTCAATATCTGCCATGGTTTTTATACCCGCTTTATTCAACTCATTGTTGATCCATTGCACAAAATTATCTCCCGGATTCATCCCCATCCTGGAAGTAAGTATCCTGTAAAATTTTCGGATATTCCATATGATTGTCCATGCTAAACCCGACTCCTGCCTGATAAATTTACGAATCAGGGTACGCATTATTTTTTCACCATCAACCAGTTCAAATAAGTTTTTGTTGCTTAGTATTTCCAATATCTTTTCCGATTTGGCTTCCTCTGTTTTTCCCAGAGCGGCGATCATCATGGTATTGATAGCGCCGGCAGAGGTACCCGCCAGACTGTAGAACCTTATCCCGGTTTTTTCGAGCACATAAGTATACCCTACAAGGGCAATACCTAATATACCGCCTCCTTCCTGCACAAGGTCTACATACTGATATCCTTTTGCATCTTCAATATCAGAAAATCTTTTTTTCTCTCTTTTGAGTTTATCAACTTCGGGGAGAATTTTTTTTATTTCGGGATGTTCTAAAAATTCTTTCATATCTCAAAAAGATTAAAAAAATGAATAAAAAAGTTATGTCATTTCAAATCAATTCAGTACCCGAAATACATTAAGATTATTCTTTTGGAAAGAATGCTGCACCACATCAAAGTTTTTGGTAAAACCCAGAAAGAATCCGCCTCCACCGGAGCCACATAATTTGAGGTACCAATTATTAGTTTGCATTCCCTCGATCCAAAGCGGATGTAAAAAATCGGGCAGCATATATTCAAAATATTGCCATTGAAAAAAAGAAATTTCTTTGAGAGTAAGAAAAAACTCCAGGCGGTTTCGGTTCAAAAGAGTTTCAATGGCCAGGTTATTCAAATATATCATACGTTGCAGATCAACGGTATAGTCTTCAACCTGCTTCATAAAAGCTTCTACCAGGGGTTTGGTATTTCCTGTTTTTTGGGTATCTACAAGAAAAATCTGAATGTCATGAAAGTTATCTATAACCGATGAACTTAAAATCTGGATATTTTTGTCTTCGTCTGCCACAAATGGTCGGTTGAAAAGGGAGCAAAGCGGATCAAGACCAGAAGAATTCCCATGAAAGAAAGATTCCATTTGAGCAAGAACAAAAACTACTTGTTGTATATCGTCTTCTTTTAGAAACCGGTCGTATTCAGAGGGTTTATGAAAATAGTTTTCAAACAATGCCGCCACCAAAGCACCACTGCTTCCTACGCCATATCCCTGTGGTATATTGCTGCAAAAATACAAACCATCATCAAGGTCTGCTTTCATTCGTTGATAATCAAATGTAAAATCACCTGATTGAAAGTTCTCAGTCAACCTTAGAACTTCAGCATATTCACGAAGTTTCAAATTGCTTTTTTGCATGGTGGTTTGACTTTCACCGGGTTGAAGCTCAAAGGTTAGTTTTCCTGAAAAACTTTCTAAAGGAACCATTAGAGCTCTGCCTTCAACGATCACCGAATATTCGCCAAACAACAATACTTTACTGTAAAAATCACCTGTTTCAAATCTCTTCATATTCGTCGATCATTTTCTCAGGTCCTGTGCCTGTGCTATCCTGAATAAATTCAACAAACGGTACGGGAGATTCATCAAGAATTCCCATTACTTTTTCATGAACGCCAGATGGATAAAGCAAATGAATATTTGCCCCTGCATCCATGGTAAACGCCATTGGTATGCCTGTATCCGCCCGTTTGCTCCTGAGGTAATGTATCCAGTCAACTGTACTACCTTTCAATAACAACATACCCCCTTCCGAAGACATCATCAAGGCATGCAACGAGAGTGCCTCACTTTCGGTTACATGTTGAAAATTTTTCCAGTTACCTTCTTTCAAAGCCTGAAGCAAAATTTCCATATTTTTATTGGCCTGAAAGATGCGAGCCTGCCTGTAAGGATTCCCTTCCATGAGCGAATGCCCGTCTCGACTACTGATCTTTTTGGGTTGTTTGTCTACAACTATGATCGTATCATGAAGACTAAGAAAGTCTTCGTGCACGTGTGGATAAACTACGGCATAATCATTGGTGGATTGATCAAATCCATCAAACCTGCCCCACAGAGCATACGGACCAAGTACAGACCTGGAGGCACTGCCCGATCCCAAACGCGATATATTGCTAAGCAAACTGATATCATTGTCGTTATGCTTTTTTATATGTTTATCTATACCATAAAGACACATTGCCATGGTACTCATACCACTGGCGCTGGATGCAATACCAGCTGAATGGGGAAAATTATTGTGTGATTCTACTTTTAGCGTTGCATAATTTAACCACGAGAAAAAATAAGAAATTTTTGTAAACCAACGTTGCAACTTGGCTTCAATATCTATAGACCTTTTTCCTTCAAATATAACTTCGATAGATGGCTCTGTGCCGGTTTTTACTTCATACTCTACATTTGTAAAACTCTTGCATTCTTTAAGGGTCATACTCAGAGAAGGGTTCATGGGAATCTGATCACCGGGTTCTTTGCCCCAGTATTTCACCAAAGCAATATTGGAAGGACTGCTATAGCTGATCTTACCTTTTATATGCATTATGGAATCATTATATGAATAAATATATATTTGTATAAATTAATATTGATGAATCTGAATTCTCAATAAAAATGATCATATCAGATAAGAAGAAATGAGTGCAAACCTGAAAAACGTAAACAAAGATACTGTATTTCGTGATGACATTCAATGATAATCAGATGTATCTTAATCCGATCTGAACTTATCTGATATTATTTCCGCTGCAAAAATAAAGCACTTGAATGTAAAAATAAATGCTTTTCTCTAAAAAATACAAATATTTTTAATGGTTCGATTTTTAAATTCAGACTATAAACTCATTTTGGTTTTTACTCTCACCACAATTCCATTTGTGAAACATTGTTTCTTTTCAAAACAGTTGATAAGAGATAGAAGACCTTACACCTTTATTTAAAATTTTTCTGATAAAACAAAATCCTCCCAGGTAAAGCACATACCAAAACCTTTTTGCTGGAAATAATTCTTCACATCATCTAAATTCTCAGAACTTACCGCCATAAAGAAATCACCACCCCAGGCGCCCAGAGATTTGATCTGACCCTTAAAATCAGAAAACTTTCTGCCGAGTGGCAAATATCCGGTTTGCTCCGATATAAATTGCTCATGTTTTTGCAAGTACGATGCAAATTGGGCGACATTTTCTGACGAAAAGCAGCCATAAACCAAAGAATTAATTTCTGATGAGGGAAAACGCTTACGTTCAGGCTTTTGCTTTATCTCTTTTAGATGTTTTGCTGTAGCCTGTTTTTGTCCTGAGTAAACAAAAACAACATATTTTTTAAAAGGGAAATCAAAAGGAATCGACCAGGTAAGGGGCAAAGATTTTCTTTTCCTGTATACAAACCAATTTTCTTTATCGGTACAGGCAATATCGGCACCAGAACCACCCATAACCTGATCGTTGACTATGTAAGGGTCTGCTCCGGCAATGCGGCAAAGCGAAGCAATGGTTGCCGAACTGCTTCCCAACCCCCACTCAGGAGGAAAATCATTGATAAAACGTACATTGTACCCACTGTTTGTTAAAAAAGAAGCATTTTGTTTTCTGATGGCATGAATCAAACCCGCAGCCCACAAAGGGTCTCCCTCTTTGACATCATGAGGCTGAAGATTTTGTGGATTTAAAGAAAATTCAGCAATAACTCTGTTTTTATAGGTCCATTGCCAGTAGATAAATGGTTGATCATTTTTTTCTATTTGAAGTTTTTGCCCCGTGGCAAGTGGCACACACACCGCATCATTGCCTTCCAGAACAGCATATTCTCCTAATAATATGATTTTACCATGCGAAAAAGTTTGCTCCATGGATTTGCTTTTTAATGAATTTATTCAATAAATTCTCTTACCGCAGATACACTGATTGTTTTACCTTTAAAATGTTCTTCTATAGCAGGGATCAAAGACGGGTCAATGTTGAGAGATTGAATAATATTATGAAGATGCATTTTCATGTGTCCTTGTTGAATGCCGGTGGTAACCAACGAAGCCATAGCAGCAAAATTGTTGGCAAGTCCTACGGCGGTAGCGATTTTCATCAATGTTTTCGCATCTGGATTTTTAAGAATCTGGAGCGTTTTACAAGCCAATGGGTGCAATTTTGTTAACCCGCCAACCGTCCCCAATGCCATAGGTACTTCTGTTTTGAGTGAAAAAATATCATCTTTAATTTCAACCCTGCTCAGGGCACGATACTGCCCTGTATGGGAAGCAAAAGCATGACCCGATGCTTCTACAGCTCTGAAATCATTTCCGGTTGACAAAACTACTGCATCAATACCGTTGAAAATACCCTTATTATGGGTTACAGCTCTGGAAACATCATGCCATGCAATATCAGCTGCCCAGCGCATGCGACGAACGAAATCTCCGGCAGACATATCCTTGTACCAGGTCATCTTTTCAACGGGTGCTTCCACCTTCATCTTTACGATACTGTCGGGAGTATAATTAGAAAGTATTGCCATCAAAACATCCACCTTACTATTGGGAATTATGACATTGATTACCTCTGGAAGGGTTCTTCCGATTTGCTCCAGCACTGAGTTTATAAAATTTGCTCCCATACTGTCGGCAGTATCAGCCTCTATATCTATTTGATAGTAATTTTCTGAAAGTTGAGGTAGTTTTCTGAGATGCATTGCTTTAATCCCTCCTCCTCTTTTCTCCATATTCCTTGTAATTGAAGATGTTTTTTCCTTTATCAGAGATGCAATACTTTCCCATTCTTCTAATAACTGGTTTTTATCTCCCCGAAAGGTAAAATGTAGTTGTCCTTTTTTTATGGTATTGATAAAAACCGTTTGAAACCCACCTCTGAGAGCCCAAAAAGAGGCAGCTTTTGAAGCAGCTGCTACCACCGAACTTTCTTCTATCACCACCGGGACATGAAAAAGATTACCATCAATCAATACATTGGGTACTATTCCCCAGGGAAGATGATAATTAGAAAGTGTATTTTCTGAAAACTTCTCAAAGGTTTGCTGCGCAGGCGCGTCATCAAGTCTGAAAGAATGGAGAAATTCTTCCAGCTCATCGTCTTGTATCCATTCCGATATCTTTTTTACTTTATTCTTGCGATCGAGTTTTGAAAAACCCCTGATCATTTCCGGAGAACTCATAATTTATAATAGTTTTTGTGATTCAAAACATAGGATTGCTTCTATCAATAGCATCCAGCAGAAAAAACAAAACAAAAAACAGGGTTATACTTTTTTAGGGTATTAATTTTGATTTGGTCGAAATAATTTTTTTTGAATCAAACCCTTTACCATAACAGTTTTTTTTAGCAAGAAGGTTTTTTTTCAGAAAGCACAATACCTAAATCTCATTGATTCTAAGATAAGCATATGCCATTCTTAGTCCATCGAGATGCGCTGAAGCCCAATCGTGGAGAGTTGAATAGCTATCACGTGCATGTTTTAAAAATCCTGAAGCCATTCCATAGATGGAGGGCAATGGGCTGGTTTGAATAAAATAATATCCATCGAGATAATTTTTGATTCCACCGCTAATGATCAGTACAGGTGTTTTGCTTTCCAAACCGTAGTGCATCAGTTCACTAACATCTTTGAGCATATCTTCTGCTGTTTGGCCGACAAAGACAAGGGGTTGAAAAAGTTCATGGTCGGTGGCAGGTCGTCTCATCATTTCCACCTGGGCAAAATTTGTACCTCCAAAAGCGGCAAACTCAACTGCAGCCAGGGGCAATTGAAGAAGTTGCTTTAAGCTTTCGCGCCCCATACCTTGCCCTACTTCCTTCACAATCAGGGGTATGTCTAATTGATTTAACACCTCTTTTACAATATCAATGGGAGGATGTTTTAGCCGGTCACCTTCGGGTTGAAACCACTCCTGCAGAGGATTGATGTGGATGATCAATCCGTCGCAACGCAAAAGATTTACCAGATCGGTAACTTCATTGAGGGTATCTTTTTCGACCATTTGCTCTAATTGTGCTATGCCCAGATTGGCCCAAAACGGGCGGTCATTACCAATTACGTTGCGCATGTCAAAATCAGGGATATGTTTTTCTGAATCAAAAATGATTCTGCATGAGCCCAAACCCATTCCTAATCCGAATCTGTTAGCAGCTCGGGCCAAATTGGTGTTAATGTGTCGTGCAATACCACTTCCCCCGGTCATGCTGGATATCCAGACCGGTGCTTTCATTGTTTTGCCTGCCAATTCGATAGTGGGCAGATCGGGCATATTGTGTCCAGATAAAAGCGGTTCGTAAACAAATCTTGCATCTTTATCAATCCTGCCTGTTCTGTTTGTAAGTGCCAGATTTATATGGTCTTTCTTGCGGTCTTCCATGATTTCTGTGTTTTGTGCTTTTATACTTTTATTTTGAATATGAATGACTTTTACAGAGATACTACCGAATTGTTGGGTCTGAAGGTTTTTCCGGTAAAAACATCGAAAGATACACCAAAGATTGGTATTTACAAAACAAGGGGTGTACTAAAACTTTTGATTTTCAGGTTTTATCAATATGTCTGGATATAACAAGTTTCAAAATTTCGCTGGTTCCTTCCCCTATTTGCAGAATGCGTTGATCGCGGAAAAAACGTTCGATATCATTGCTTCGTACTAATCCGTATGCTCCATGTATCTGAACTGCTTCGTCGGCAATTTCCTTTGCTATTTCAGAGCAATACAACTTTGCCATAGCAGCTTCTTTTCCGAAAGGCACACCGTTATCTTTCCTCCACACGGCATTGTAAAGGGTGTTGGAAGCAAGTTCAATTTTTGTTGCCATTTCAGCCAGTTTAAATGAGATTGCCTGAAAATTTTTAATGGATTTACCAAACTGGTGCCTTTTATTGGCATAATCCTGTGCCATTTCGAAAGCACCTTTTGCTAATCCCAGTCCCATAGCACCAATGGTAAGCCGGCCGCTATCGAGGGTTTGTAACATTTGCCTGCCTCCTTTTCCTAATTCGCCCAGCAGATTTTCGGCCGGTACTCTCACATTATCGAAAAACAATTTACCTGTATCGGCAGACCTCCACATCATTTTGTTGGTAATTTTTTCCCTTGTATATCCGGGAGTATCACTTTCGACAATGATGGTTGAAAGTAATTTTTTTCCATCTTTTTCGCCTGTAATGGCCTGTATGGTAGCACCCAAAGACATAGGAGAAGCGGCATTAGATATAAAGATTTTGTGTCCGTTTATCACCCATTGATCTCCTTCTATTTGTGCACGTGTTTCGGTGCCCATAGCATCACTACCTGCATTGGGTTCTGTAAGAGCGAATGCCCAGGTATGCTCTCCACTGGTGAGTTTGGGTATAAGATATTTTTTCTGTTTTTCTGTACCAAACATATAAATAGGACCAATCCCTAAAGAATTGTGTGCTGCCAGTGTAGCAGCCTGACTTCCGTCGATACGTGCCACTTCTTCTACTGCAATTACCAGAGAGCGGTAGTCGAGCCCTTGTCCGCCGTACTCCTGCGGAATATTTACTCCAAACAAACCCAATTGCCCCATGGCTTTGGTCAGATCAACTGAAAACTCTTCTTTTGCATCTAATTCTGCCGCAACAGGTAAGATTTGCTCAACAGCAAACTTTCTTACCTTTTCTCTGAACTGATGATGCGATTTCGAAAAATAAGGACTGTTCATTTTGCTTTTTTTGCTTTATACTTGTATTGATTTAGTCATCATAACTGAACTTTATAAGCGTTTGTCCATCAGCAACCTGTTGGCCAACTTTAACATTTATGCGGGCTACCTTACTACTGGCAGGTGCTAAAATAGAATTTTCCATTTTCATAGATTCTAAAACCATCAATATTTGTCCATTTTCTACTTTTTGGTTTTCAGAAACATTAATTTTTAAAACCCTGCCAAACAAAGATGATCTCAACTCCGAAACTCTTAAATCTTTCCCTTTACCAAGGGTTTTGGGTAGTGGTTCTATCTCAGTTTTTTCAACCAGATAATAAGATCCCATGTAAAGGAACATTATACTATTAAAAGTAACATTAGTAACAATAGAATAATCTTTATTGTTGCTGCGAAAATGAATAAATTCATCGGTCAAACTGATATTTTCTAATAAATAAGTCTTCCCATGAATCTTTACTCTAATATTATTTTCACCCATAAGATGAAAAAAGTATTCTGTTTTGATGCCGTTTATGGTAAGGTACTCAGTACCTGCCATTCTCCAGGCATTGGATTTTTCGTATATGGAATATCTTTTCAACCAGATAAACAAAGCCGCAAAATACGAAAAAAGATTTTTATCTGCATTGCTTTGAGAAAGTTTTCTCAGATTTTTAGCAATATAATTGGTATGTATACGATTATCTGCAAAATCAGGTTGCTGTAGTAAATTTTTCAGAAGTTGGATATTGGTGGTAACCCCGTGCACAAGAATCTTATTCAGTGTTTTTTTTAATCGATCAACTGCCTGTGTACGATCGCTACCCGAAGCAATAATTTTGGCTATCATGGCATCAAAACTGGCATGCACTTTTCCGCTTGTTAAAATAGCAGAATCTATTCTGATTCCTTCCTCTCTGGCAAAAAGAATTTTATGAATTTTCCCTGCCGAAGGTCTGAAATGATGAGCAGGGTCTTCAGCATAAAGTCGGGTTTCTATGGCATGTCCGCGAATCCGGATATCTTTTTGGCTAAATGAAAGTTGTTTGCCCTGTGCAATTCTTATCTGTTCTGCAATAAGATCAACACCAGTGATCATTTCGGTTACCGGATGCTCTACCTGTATACGGGTATTCATTTCCAGAAAGTAAAAGTTCTGATCCTGATCGATTATAAATTCTACGGTTCCGGCACTATAATACATGGTTTCTTTTACCAGTCTGAGCGCTGCTTCATATAATTTTTGCTTCACATTCCCGGAAAGACTTACCGAGGGAGCTTCTTCTACCACCTTTTGATGATTGCGTTGCAAAGTACATTCTCTTTCAAAAAGATGCACTGCATTACCATACCTATCGGCCAGCACCTGCACCTCAATATGCCGGGGGTTTTCAATATATTTTTCAAGGAAAATTTTCTCATCGGCAAAATAACGTTTTGCCTGTTCGGCAGCAGTATATACAGCATGTTTTAAAAGAGCGGTATTTTCAACTTTTATCATCCCTTTTCCACCACCACCTGCAGCAGCTTTAACCAATGCAGGATAAGTAATAAAATTGCCTTTTTCAATAATCTCTGCCGGTGAACCTTCTATGCGGGGAAGCAGCGGAATGTTTGCCTTTGCGGCAATTTGCGCAGAAAGGGTTTTGCTCCCCATTTTTTCTATTACCTTGCTATGAGGGCCAATAAAGATAATACCCGATTCTTCACAAGCTTTGGCAAAAAGATAATTTTCTGACAAAAAACCATATCCGGGATGAATGGCATCTGCCTGTGCTCTTTTTGCTATATCAATGATTTGATCTACATTTAACCATTGATCATTCAGTGTTTCACCTTTTAACAAAAAAGATTCATCTGCCATTTTTATGTGCAAATCATCTTTTTCGGGTTCGGTATACAATGCAACACTTGTTACTCCCAATTCTCTGAGTGTTTTCATTATCCGGATGGCTATCTCTCCCCGGTTGGCAATCAGTACTTTCTTGATTCTCATCTTCATTTACAAACTATTTTTGAAAAAACTTTTCTATCCTCTTGGCGGCTGCATCAGATTTTCTTACTTCGGCAAGCAAACGGGTTGTATATTCTGCAATGGGTTGTTCAATGCGATCCATCATAAGGTCATTGATCAGGAGTTTACATTTGGTTAAAGCATTGGGTTCATTTTTTCTTAAATTATCCTGATATTCGTGTAAGATTTTTTCTGCCAGCATATCATCTGCCACTACATCTACCAGGAAAGCATTGAGTGCTTCATAAGCATGAAAAGGAGCAGCAGTAAGCATGGCATTTCTTATGAACCTGCTTTGTGTTCTTTGTAATACAAAGGGAGCTATGGTAGCAGGTAACAGTCCCAGGCTTACTTCTGAGAATCTGAATTTTGTTTCGGGATGCGCCACTACAAAATCAGAGGCAGCTACCAAACCCAATGCTCCTCCCACCACATTACCACGGATTGTGGCAAAAGTAAAAAACGGCATATCGAACCATAAACCAAAAATCTTCTGTAGTTTTTGGTTTTGCTGCTGTATCTGGTCAACGTTCATCTGTTGAGTATCTCTCATCCATTGCAAATCGGCTCCAGCACTAAAATCTTTCCCTGTCGAGGTCAAATGTATCATGCTGATACCATTAAACGACTGGATTTGCTGCATTGCATCAATCAATTCATCCATGGTTTGCCCGTTGATTGCATTTCTTTTTTCGGGGCGATTGAGTTGCAAAGTTGCCAGGTCTTTTTTAATATTAAGTGTAATATTATCGTATTGCTTCATTGTAAATAAATCCTATACTTTTTATTGAAGAGAGTTTGTGAAAACACCAGAAAGGACATATGCCTAAAAGATATCCAGGTTTTACATTCTGTAAATACCAGGTTTAAATTCGGGCCATTGCCGGTTGGTAACTACTTCGAGAACAATGGAAAGTATTTTCCGGGTGTGTGCCGGATCGATGATGCCATCATCCCAAATTCTACTGGTAGAATAAATAGCAGAACTTTGCTCATCATATTTTTTCTTTATCTGTTGAAATAATTGCTCTTCGGAGAGGTTGTCTTTGGCATTTCCGTTGTCGCCAGTCTTTTTTGTTTTCGATTTTTTAATCTGTGTAAGAACCATGGCTGCCTGATCGCCACCCATTACTCCTATTTTTGATTGAGGCCACATAAACAGGAAACGGGGATCAAAAGCTCTGCCAACCATGGCATAATTTCCAGCTCCGTAGGAACCACCCGTTACAATGGTAATCAATGGAACGGTGCTGTTTGACACAGCATGTATCCATTTGGCCCCATCGCGCGCTATACCTTCATGCTCATATTTTTTTCCCACAATAAAACCAGTAATGTTTTGCAACATGATAACAGGTATTTTGCGGAAGTTACACAATTCAAGAAAGTGTGCGGCCTTGCGCGCTGTTTCAGAAAATACAACACCATTGTTGGCGATAATTCCTACCTGGTATCCATTTATATGAGCAAAACCAGTGATAATCGTTTTGGCATATTCTGGTTTGAAGGGATGAAAATCACTACCATCTACAAGAATCTCAATGACTCTGGAATGGTTTACTGCTGAAGCATCTGCAGCATACTGATAGATGTGATCTGCAGGAAAAGCGGGTGAGCGTGGATGAATTCTGTTCACTTGCTGCTTTTCAGGAGAGGGAAGCGTTTTTATAATACTACGGCAAATTTCCAATGCGTGAGCATCATCTTCGGCCAAATGGTCTACTACTCCTGAAATTTTGGCGTGTACATCTCCCCCACCTAACTCTTCATCTGTAACTTCCTCACCTGTAGCTGCTTTAACAAGAGGTGGTCCGCCAATAAATATGGTTCCCTGATTTTTTACAATTATACTCTCATCACACATGGCTGGTATGTATGCACCACCGGCAGTGCACGAACCCATTACCACAGCTATTTGAGGGATTCCCAAAGACGACATACGTGCCTGATTGCTGAATATTCGTCCAAAGTCATCTTTGTCAGGAAATACGCGTGCTTGTTCTGGTAAAAAAATGCCACCACTGTCTACCAAATATACAGCGGGAAGATGATTATCTATGGAAATTTCCTGCGCTCTGATATGCTTTCGGATAGTTTCTCTTACGTATGTACCTCCTTTTACAGTTGCATCATTGGCAACCACTATCACGAAAATACCATTTACCTTTCCTATCCCGGTTATGATGCCAGCAGAAGGAAACTGATCGTCGTATTGTCCTATAGCGGCAAAAGGAGACAATTCCAAAAAAGGTGAATCAGGATCAAGAAGTTTTTCTATCCTTTCACGGGCAGTTAGCTTACCACGATTTCTATGCAAACTCAGTGCTTTTGAAGAACCTCCTGCCAATACCATTTCATAGCGGTCGTAAAAATCGCTAACTACATTGTTTTTTTCTGATTTATAATAACCTGCAGAGTCAGACTCATTTTGTTGCCCTTCGGAAAGTTTGTTCATAAATTGTTAAAATTTAATTTTACGCTTTACAAACACTCAAAAAAATGTTTTGTTTATATTTTGAATAGTTTTCTTAAACATTAAATGATGCTTATCAGCAATCCAATTTTTGCGCTAAGGTAAGAATTATTAGTGGCGAAACCATTGATTTTGAATAATTAATCAGTAATCTTTTGCAACTCTTAAACACAAAAATTTTTTTTGGAAAAGTATATCATTGATTATTTTGTTTTTAGATGTTTGAGTCCACTCTGAAAAGTAAATTATCCACAGATTACACAGATTTACACAGAT
>CAYPFV010000051.1:0-18402 GCA_964410015.1 uncultured Bacteroidales bacterium | reverse complement strand
CATACAAACTGTTGAGTCCGACATCATGAAGTAGTAGTATTCCCTTTTCTTTGTCGAAGGGTACTTCCTGATACATGGGTGAGTCGTCCAGTCCACTTTCCAGCACTGCCGCCAGATGATTGTTATGGGCTTTGTCTTTATAGGGATTTTTGGAATCGTGCGATCCCCAGCATAGCATTCCTTTGTGGTACCTTCGTTTCATCCACCAACAGTTCCAGTTCAGCAGTCTGTCAAACGTAGCTTCGAGAAACCATTTTTCAGGGTATTTCTTATAGATTTCTCTGGTAACGATGCCTCCTACGGGAGGTTGGCTTCTGTCCCAGGACATACGTCCATTTCCCTGTGAGTTGTTGGGTACAAATCCCTCTTCGGTCATATCATCAAGATGCTCAATCACATTGGCGAAGGCAAGGTCTTTATGATCAATGGCGCTAAGGTAAGCCATGAAGAAATTGTCCCAGGCAAACAATCCATATCCTCCCCGTTGCACATTCCAGGTTCTGCTTACGGTAGACAAAACACGATCTTTTCTGGGTTCGTAAATGGTGTTCCATGCCATACTGGTGGTTATGGCCTGATACACCTCTGCCCGCTGAGCACCAAACTGATTGGCTTTAGAGAGGTAGTTTTTTTTCTGCTCTTCAATGATTTGCTGCACTTCCGGCAATGAACGACTTGTGCCTGTGCTGATGGCTGCAATATCATTGAGCGACATGGAAAAGTAAGGCATAGAAGCCCCCGTGGCAAAGTCTTCTTCCGTATCTGTGGATGCAAAAACTTCAATCGTTCGGTCATCAAATATACCTTTTATACTGCCATCTGTTTCCTTTTTGACCATTCCGGGGCGGTTAAAAACGATTCCGGTTCGTGCAATTACATGGGAAGGATATTTCTGCTCACCAACAGGTCTTATGGTTGCCACAAAATCATCGCCGGCCGTAGCGGTCTCTATAATTACATGCACATCTTCCCAGTTTACTTCAATTTCAGTATAACTTCCATCCCAGGCATGGGCAAGTGCCTTCAGTTTCGGCGTTTCCCAGTCAGACCCTTCAATAAAATTTGCTCTGTGCAGGTATCCTGAATAATTGTCTGCCTGGTATTTAAGGTCAAAAGCAATTTCAAAACCTTGTGGCATCCATACATAGGAAAGAGAATTCCAGGTATTATAGGTGTTCCAACCTGTTTTCAGGTTTTCTGTCATTTGTGGATATTCTCCATTTATCTGTTCTTTTTCTGCCGTTTGGCAGGAGTAGGCGAACAACAGGAAAATGATCAGAATCCGGGAATGATTGTTTTGCTTCTTCATGTTTTATTGGTTATATTTTGTATATCAGATTAATATGTGTTTTTTGCGTCGGGATTCTTTTGGGTTGTAAAGTATAGAGTAAAAATATGACTTCTATGGTTCAGACCGGTGAAAAAATGTCTCTGATATGAGGTATTATCTGATCAATTTGGAATAATTTGTTTGTCTGTTCATTTTTTTGATCAAAGTTCAACAAAAACATTGGTGTGCTTTACAGAGGTTAGAATTCTCTCTTTTGAATCTGAAGCAAAAACACGCTGGCAGCTTTGCGGCATTTTTGTGATTTTTATGGGTATAAAAGCCAGTAGTTTTTTTTTTTGATAAACGAAAATATTGTAGCATTTAATTTTTCTGGCGAAGTCTGATTATCTTTGTAAACAAAAATTCCATGATAAAATATATTTTGCCCTTTTTTGTTTTATTTCTTTTTATTGCCTGCGGCGGCGAAAAAAGAAAAAGTGAAAAGAGACCTTCAGTTTCTGAAGAGCCAGTGTCCAGTAATCAGGAAAATGTATTCATTCCTTCTTTCAACAGTGATTCGGCGTATCAGTTTATAGCACGTCAGGTAGATTTTGGTCCACGCGTGCCCAATACCCCTTCGCATGTTGCCTGTGGCAACTGGTTGGAGGAGAAACTGAGGGAATGGTCGGATACAGTATATTTGCAGCGGGCAAAAGTAAACGCCTATGATGGAACCGTGCTAAATATAAAAAATCTGATAGGTTCTTTTCAACCCGAAGCCAGCAATCGTATTCTTTTCTGTGCCCATTGGGACACCCGTCCGTGGGCAGATCATGATCCTGATACCGCCAATCATTACACCCCGATCGATGGAGCCAATGATGGTGGCAGTGGAGTAGGGGTGTTGCTCGAAATTGCCCGTTTGATGAGTCTTCATGATCCGGAGATAGGTGTAGATATTATCTTCTTTGATGCTGAAGATTATGGTGAGCACCGATCCCACCAGGGAACTAAACAGCATTCATGGGCACTTGGAAGCCAATACTGGTCGCGAAGACCGCATCGCGCTGATTATTTTGCCCGTTATGGTGTTTTGCTCGACATGGTGGGCGCTTACAACGCCACTTTTAAAAAAGAAGGATACTCAATGCTTTATGCGCCCAACATTGTAAGAAAAGTTTGGAAACTGGCCCAAAATAAAAATTATGGACATTATTTCATCGATCAAGAGGGTGGGGTTATTACCGATGACCATCTGTATGTAAATGAGATCAGAGGCATCCCCACAATCAATATTATTGATCTGCGTTCCGATACTCCTCATGGTTTTTTTCCTCAATGGCATACAATGGAAGATTCTATGGAGCAGATAGACCCTGCTACACTCGATGCGGTAGGAAATGTAGTGCTTTCATTGATCTACGATCCATGATATAAGCAGGAAAAAATTCTATTTGCTTTTCCGCTAAAAATCTTGTTAACTTTTGCTGTAAGTTTCCGATGGAATTTCTACCATGATTTTCCTCGGGTTTGCCTGCAAATCATTTCGGGATTAGCGTGCTGCCAATGAATTGTTTTTTTACAAGTTATTGGCCAGGTTTGCCAGCTCAGACCTCTCTCCCTTTTCGAGTCTGATATGGGCATACAAGTCATTTCCTTTTACCCTGTCAATCAGGTAAGAAAGTCCATTACTCTGTGAGTCAAGATAGGGTGAATCAATTTGAAAAATATCGCCGGTAAAAATCATTTTGGTATTTTCACCGGCCCTGGTTATAATGGTTTTTACTTCATGGGGGGTAAGATTTTGTGCTTCATCGATCAGAAAAATTACATTCGATAAACTTCTACCTCTGATATAAGCCAGAGGAGATACAACAATCTTTTCATTTTCAAGTGCTTCGGTAATATTTTTAAACTCTTTATCTTTTTCGCCATATTGGTGATGAATAAATTTAAGGTTGTCGTACAAGGGTTCCATGTAGGGTGAGATTTTAGAACTAACATCTCCTGGAAGAAAGCCTATATCGCGGTTTGAAAGAGGTACAATTGGTCTGGCCACAAAAAGTTGCTCATATTTGCGACGTTGTTCCAATGCACCGGCCAGCGCAATCAGTGTTTTTCCTGTGCCGGCAATGCCTTGCAGAGTAACCAGTTTAATTTTGGGGTTGAGGATGGCATGAAGGGAAAAAACCTGTTCTGCATTTCGTGGTGTTATCTTTTGAATGGTATGTTTTTCAATTTTTTCCACATACCTGCTCAATGGGTTGTAATAACCTAATACAGAGTTGCTGTTTTGTTTGATAATAAAGTACTGATTGGGCACAGGGTCTTTCAGACCCAATGCTGAGGGTTCGCAATATCCCATATTATAAAGAAGTTCTATTACTTCCACATTATTTGTATGAATCTCTTTTTTCCCCGTGTAGAGTTCATCCACATTTTTAATTTTTCCGGTTTCATAATCTTCGGCGGCAATGTTCAGCGACTTTGCTTTTATTCTCAGGTTAATATCTTTCGAAACCAGTATTACTTTGCTTTTAGGGTTTTCTTTAATGAGAAAAATAGCAGTGTTCAGTATCCTGTGATCGGGTTTATCTTCGCCAAAAACCGATGTGGCATCCAGTCCGTTGGGTTTATTCATTACCACCCTTATTCTACCCCCTTTGGGATTACCCAACGATACCCAGTTCTGCAGCGAAGAAGATTGCGAAAGTTTGTCGAGAATACGTGTAAACTCCCTGGCCTGAAAGTTTTTGGTATCATTTCCTTTTTTAAAATGATCAAGTTCTTCGAGCACAGTAATAGGAATAGCTACATCGTGTTCCTGAAAATCAAGAACAGATGCATAGTTGTAAATGATAACCGAGGTATCTATAACAAATATTTTAGATTCTGTTTTTGCTTTGCTTGTTTTTGTTTTGGTTTTGCGGCGGGTAGTGGATGTTTTTTTTGTGGTGATCTGATTTGACATAGAACAGATTTTGAAAAAATTATTGATTTGAAATGATAAATGAAATTTAAAATGTTTTTGCGAATTGTATGCTAAGATAGAAATGATTTGCCTGAAATGTTATCGAAAAAACAGGATGTTATCAACCAGAGGTTGTTAATATCCTATGAATTCTAACGGTGGTAAAGGGAAGCCGGTCAGGCACGGGTATCTTGCCCGGTGAGCATGGTAAGATAATTATGATAGCGGGAAGTGCTTATTTTTCCTGATTCCACGTTCTTTTTTACAGCACATCCAGGTTCATTGTAGTGGGTACAATTATCAAAACGGCATTGATTAAAGCACTCGCGCATCTCGGGGAAATAATGACTCAGTTCCCAGGGTTCGAAATCTACAAGTCCGAATTCCTTAATGCCCGGTGTATCTATAACCCTGCCTCCAAAAGAAAGAGGAAACATTTCCGCAAAAGTAGTAGTGTGTTTTCCTTTGAGATGTGTCATTGATATTTGCGCTGTTTTAAGGTTTAAACCTGGTTCAATAGCATTTATGAGGGTTGATTTTCCCACACCTGAATGCCCCGAGAAAAGTACTGTTTTGTTTTGTATAATCTCTTTGATTTCCTGAAGTCCTTCTCCACTGACAGCACTTGCACGTTTACATGAATAACCGGCAGACTGGTAGATCGCAAAAAGTTCTTTCAGCATCTGCTCTTCTTCATCCTCATAGAGATCGCACTTATTGAAAATGATTTGGGCCGGTATGCTGTAAGCTTCGCAATTGACAAGAAAACGATCAATAAAACCGGTTGAGGTGCGGGGAACAAAAAGAGTAGCAATAAGCAATGCTTTATCGATATTTGCTGCAATAACCTGACTCTTTCTGCTCAGATTGGTTGATTTTCTGATGATATGATTCTTGCGTTCTCTGATTTCGGTAATGATACCTGTGGTTTGATCTTTTTCCGGAGAAAAAAGAACTTCATCGCCTACGGCAACAGGATTGGTTGAGCGGATGCCCTCCATCTTGAACTTTCCCCGTAAGCGGCAGTCATAGGTATCTTTCCCATCGTGGGTAAGTACCTTATACCAGCTTCCTGTAGACTTTATGATGATTCCTTTCAAATTATTATAAACTTAGCAATAAGATTTGTGGGTATTTTTGCTGAAGCGAAAGGACCGGGTAAAATCCTTTTTCACTTAATCCTGCAAAATACGAAAAATTGATGAAAACCATGATAATTCTTTTGTTGATAAACCAAGCATTTTTACCCACCCGGAATTGATATGGTATATTTTCGTTTAAAGATGCCAAATAATCTTTTTTCTGAAAAATAAACTTTGTTAATTGTTAATCAACTTAAAACAGATTTGTTTTGCATATTTCATGTATATTCATTTATGCATAGTTTATTAAAATCAAACACACTCATATTTTGTATACATTCTGAAGAATATATTTATGATTGCGATAAACCCCTGCGGAAGCATTAAAGTTATGCACCAGTTTTAATGAATGCGAGTTGAAATTTGTCCGATAAAGATTATAATCGCTGGCAAAACAACACGGCAGATTGCAATTACTTTTAAAAACAAAACCAGCGTTTTAGTTAGTCAAAAAATATTCGGTAACTTCGCATTTGGCAATAAAAAAATAGTTTGTGTTTGCTCTCAAAAGAGGATAAAGATTTAAAATAGTGCTTGTTATGACTGTTGTATTAAAAAATGTAAGTAAATATTATGGATCTCAAAAGGCTTTGAATAATGCATCCTTTGAGATCAGCCAAGGCGAAATTGTGGCTCTTTTGGGTCCAAATGGGGCGGGTAAAAGTACCATGATGAAGATAATTACCTGCTATATCCCTCAAAGTGAGGGTGATGTATGGGTGTATGGAAACAATGTTGCGGTTGATTCTTTAAAAGTACGTCAGATTACCGGATATCTTTCAGAGAACAATCCTTTATATACCGATATGTATGTAAGGGAATACCTTGAGTTTGTAGCAGGCTTGCACCATCTTGAAAATAAAAGTAAAAAGGTAAAGGAGATGATAGATGTTACAGGTTTGCAAAGCGAGCACCATAAAAAAATAGGTGCTCTTTCAAAAGGTTATCGCCAGCGCGTGGGTATTGCGCAGGCGTTGATCCACGATCCGAAAATACTGATCTTGGATGAACCTACTTCGGGTTTAGACCCCAACCAGTTGGTTGAAATACGCAATTTGATCCTTGAAATAGGGAAGAAAAAAACAATTTTACTTTCCACACACATTATGCAGGAAGTGGAAGCCGTATGCGACAGGGTCATTATCTTAAACCATGGCAATATAATGGCAGATTCTCCTACCTCAGAACTTCAACTCCTGGGTGCCTCCTCCAGGATTATACATGCAGAATTTGAACAACAGCACATGTGGGAAGAATTAACAAAAATTGACGGAGTTTTGGAAGTAAAACATAAGGATGGAAATAAGGTAAAGATATTTACAAATGCCAACAAAGATGTAAGGCGTGAAATATTTCACTTTGCTGTGCAGAATCACTGGGTGATTCTTTCTATGGGTTATGAAGACCAGAGGATTGAAGATGTATTCAGACAATTGACCAAAGAATCATAGTTTTTTAAATAATAATTTAATTGTTTACCTTTGCCCGGTTAAAAAATTCAGGTTTAATTTTATTTACAAATACGATGGGATATTTATTTACATCGGAGTCGGTATCAGAAGGACATCCTGATAAGGTTGCAGATCAAATATCTGATGCTTTACTGGATGAATTTTTGCGGCAAGACCCCGAATCAAAAGTTGCCTGTGAAACTATGGTGACTACCGGGTTGGTTTTATGCGGAGGCGAGGTAAACACCAATGCATGGGTTGATATTCAGAGTACTGTAAGGAGTGTATTAAAAGAGATTGGTTACGTCCATTCGTCCTACAAATTTGAAGCAGAATCCTGCGGTGTTATTTCTGCTATTCATGAGCAGTCGCCAGATATAAACCAAGGTGTGGTAAGAACATCGGAAGAAGAACAGGGTGCAGGAGACCAGGGAATGATGTTTGGTTATGCTTCGCGCGAAACAGATGAATATATGCCCCTTCCTCTTGCCCTTTCACATATTTTGCTGAAAGAACTTGCCAACATACGTAAAGAAGGGAAACAGATGACTTACCTGCGTCCTGATTCCAAATCACAGGTAACAGTTAAATATGATGACCATAATAAGCCCGTTGCCATTGATACAATAGTAGTTTCTACGCAGCATGATGAGTTTATTCCTTCAGAAAACCAGAGTTTGGAGCAGAAACGGCTGGCAGAGAAGAAAATGCAGGATCACATCCGCAACGATATTCAAAACATTGTAATCCCGCGTGCGATGAATCAGTTGCCTGACCGGTTACGCCCTCTTTTTCAAAATGGATACCGTTTGCTGGTAAATCCTACCGGAAAGTTTGTAATTGGGGGTCCACATGGCGACAGTGGCCTTACTGGTCGTAAGATTATAGTAGATACCTATGGTGGCAAAGGTGCTCATGGCGGCGGGGCATTCTCGGGCAAAGATTCAAGCAAGGTAGACCGCTCTGCTGCTTATGCAACAAGGCACATTGCTAAAAACATTGTTGCAGCGGGTGTGGCAGACGAAATACTCGTGCAGGTTGCTTATGCCATTGGCATTTCCGAACCGGTGGGTGTTTATGTAAATACCTACGGTACTGCAAAAGTGGCACTTACTGATGCGCAGATCGCAGAAAAAATTAAAGAAATTTTCGACCTGCGCCCCTTTGCTATTATACGCCGTTTCGGATTAAAAAATCCTGTATTCTATCCAACATCGCGTTATGGCCATTTTGGACGCACACCCTACAAGATGAAAGTGGAAGTAAAATATGAAGACCATGAAACCTACACCGAGATGAAAAATGGACTTAAAATAATCTACAAAGATGCAGAGGTTTTCGCCTGGGAGAAACTTGATTACGTTGATAAGATCAAAGAGGTATTCCAACTTTGATTATTAGAAAGCATTTTAGTAATCAGATATACAGATTATTTTTCTGAATAAATTTTAAAACCTCTGGATGTAACATATATCCAGGGGTTTTATTTTCATGAATTTTTTCTCTTATGTAGGAGGAAGATATTTCAATACGGGGTGCTTCCACCAATTGGATTTTTTCTGAAATTATGGTGTGTTTTTGGTCGAAACCTCTGCGGGGATATGCATAGACATCCACCATTTCAAATATTTCTTTGTATTTTTTCCATTTATGAAAAGATTCAAGATTGTCTCCCCCAATAATCAGGGCAAATTCTGTAGCGGGATGTATCTTCTTAATATGGCGCAGAGTTTTATAGGTATAATTGGGGGCAGGCAGGTTAAATTCCATCTCACTGCTGATAAAACACTCCTGTTGTTTAATAGATAGATTAACCATATGCAGGCGCTTATCTTTATCTGATAATTTTTCATTCATTTTATGAGGGTTTTGGGGTGAAACCACAAACCATATTTTTTTCAGGTCTGTTTCATAAAGCATATACTCTGCAATAATAAGATGTCCGATATGTATTGGATCAAATGATCCGAAAAAAAGTCCGGTTTTATTACTCATGAAATCGCATTATCATATTAAAAATTGATCATTTTGACAGGAATTGTGTGAAAGTTTCATGCAATCGGGAAATAGCCTTTTGCAGGTCATCGTTTATGATTTTTACATCAAATTTGGGTGCAAATTCCATTTCATAAGTTGCTCTGCTGATTCGTTTCTGAATACTTTCAGGTGTTTCTGTGCCCCTTTGCAGCAGCCTTTCTCTGAGGGTGTTCAGAGAAGGAGGTTGAATGAAAACAGACAAAGAAATCAACGGATATTGTTTCTTGATGTTCATCCCACCCAGTACGTCGACATCAAAAACCACATGTTTGTTTTTTTGCCAGATTCGTGTAAGTTCAGATCTGGGAGTACCATAAAAAATTTCTTCGTAAACCTCTTCCCATTCAACGAAGTAGTTTTCATTAATTTTCTTTTTAAAATCTTCCACAGATAAAAAATAGTAATCTTTGCCATGTTTTTCATTTGCCCGAGGGAGTCTGCTGGTGGCTGAAACAGAAAATTCGAGATTTTCAAACCTCTGGAGGACTTCTTTTAAAAGGGTTGTTTTTCCTGTTCCAGATGGGGCGCAAATAATTATAATCTTTCCCTGCATAATTTTTATAATATATTCATCAGTTGTTCTTTAATTTTCTCCAGTTCATCCTTCATTTGCACTACAATTTTTTGTATGCCTGCATGGTTTGCCTTGCTGCCAATAGTGTTAATCTCTCTTCCTATTTCCTGTGCAATAAATCCCAGTTTTTTACCTGTATTACATTCATCATTTATGGTTTCCCTGAAGTAGTCCAGATGCTTTTTCAGTCTCACCATTTCCTCTGTAATATCGAGTTTTTCCAGGTAAAAGATCAGTTCCTGTTCAAACCTGTTTTCATCAGCATGATTTTTTTCCTGTACTTCATGAAATGCCAGGTATATTTTATCTTTCACCAGTTTTATTCTCTCCTTTTCAAAAACAGATATCTGGTTAATGAGTTTGCGTATTGTGATTTCCCTGTTCAGAATGTCATTTTCCAAATGCTTTCCTTCGCTTTTGCGAAATTCATCAAGGTTTTCTAGTGCTATTTTAATAGATTTTTCAATGGTATTCCATTCTTCATTTGAAAGTTTCTCATGGGGAGCCAAAAGCATATCCGGCAAACGTAATATCTGGGCAAAAATATCGGATGCGGGCATGGGTGCATCAATTTCCTGAGAAATATCTGATATTTCCTGGTAGTAATATTTCAGAAGTGGTCGGTTGATTCTGTATCCGGTTTGTTCGCCACTTGTTTCAAGACTGATGATGATCTCTGCCTTTCCCCTGGTCAAATATCTGCCAACCATATTTCTTATTACGTTTTCTTTTTCTTTATATGAAGAGGGTAACTTAAGGTTCATGTCCAGATTTTTGCTGTTCAGTGTGCGAATTTCTGTGGTGATTATCTTATCTTTAAAATGGCATTCAGATTTGCCATATCCGGTCATGGAAAGAATCATAATACTTGTTATTTGCTTTAGTTGTATATGTGATGAATTAAATAGATGGTAAAAAAAACGAGGTTCTTTTACCAGATAAAAGAACCTCGTGAAATTACAAAAAGTTATTGAAATGCCTGTCATTAAAGGAAAAAGACAAACAATTAATTTTACATGTTCAGGAAGTTATTTTTTATCATTCTTTTCGTCTTTTTCAGTAAAACCCACTCTGTCCATGGCTCCCCATGTTTTTTCACCGATAAAATATTTAAAATTTCCGCGGATATTGAATGCAAGAATAAAGGGATGATAAAAGATGGGTTCGAGCATAGCTGTCATCAGCATTTTAATTACCTCCCTGATTCGCTTGTATCTGTGGAAAGACAATTCTTCAAATAGTGTTGCCCAGTAGGTAAGCGTAACGGCGAAAAAGTAGATGGTTGCCAGGAGCATGAAAAAGAATGACCAGTTGGGGATGCCCAGAAAAGCAATAATTATAAAGTATATAATGCCTATAAATTCGAATATAGGTGCCATCCATTCAAAGAAGAACCAATATGGATGCCCCAACATACCTAAACTTTTATATCTTGGGTTGAAAAACAGTTTAAAGTGTATAAATAAACTTTCCATGGTACCTCTGGTCCATCTGTCGCGCTGTCTGCCCAAAACCCTTAAATTTGGGGGAACTTCCGTCCAGCAAAGGGGGTCTGGGATATAAATTACCTGGTATTTTTGTTTTTGTTCAACCATATAGCGCCTCATTCTAACGATGAGCTCCATATCCTCACCTACCAGTTGAGTGTTGTATCCACCTACTTTGACAATAATATCCCGGTTAAACATTCCGAAAGCGCCTGAAACAAGTAGCAGACCGTTGAGTTGACTCCAGGCCATACGACCCATAAGGAAAGCACGGGTATACTCAAGCACCTGCACCCTGGGAAGGAATCTTTTGGGCAGATTTACTTCTACGATTTTGCCGTCTTCTATATGGCATGAGTTGGCAATACGAATAACACCCCCGGAGGCTATAATTTTTTTATCGGTTTCCTCCAGAAATGGTTTTGCCATGATTAGTAAAGCATCTTCTACCAGCACCGAATCAACATCTACTACGGTAATGTATTCTTTATCAGAAAAATTGATTGCAGCATTAAGTGCGTCAGCTTTACCTCCATTCTCTTTGTCAATTAAAATGAGTTTGCTAAAGGCTTTGTTGTTAGATTTGTAAATACCCCTGATTTTTTTTGTTTGTATTTTTTCCTCATAGATATAATCTACTTTTTTCAGGTCGTAGTGCTGTATTACTTTTTCCAGGGAATCATCGGTGCTACCATCATTAACAATAATTACCTCAAAATCATTGTAATGCAACGATAATAAACTTCGGATGTTATCAATAATTGATTTTCCCTCGTTAAAGGCGGGAGCAATTACAGAAATTGAGGGAGCCAGGGGTGAAGAAAGGAGTACTTTATAATCTATAAAAGAATTTTTTCGAATATAGCGTAGCATGGAAAAAGCCGAGAAGAAAGCTAATACCACATAGGATCCAAAAATAAAAATGGTGAAAAAGATGATCCCATTTTCAACAATAAACTGTAGTGATCTGAAAAATTCAATCATGATTCGGATTTTTGTTTTACATTATTAATCATGGTTTTCAATAGCTCATCAGCATCTTGCTGCATTGCTTCCATCATTTGTTCACCTTCTGGTTTTATAGATAGAATTACTTCCATTGCTTTTATTCTAAGTCTGAAGGCATTTTCATAATCGGTGGCAACATCTTTTAAGAAAACAAGATCATCAGAAGTAGCCAAATTAGAGAGTGCCACAATGATCTCATAGCGGATTTTTCGGGGCAGTATATCATCAAGCGTTTTGATATCCCGGTCTTCCGGAGAATCTCTTTTTTCTTGCAATACAGAGTAGAGCTTTTGGGTTTCTCTTTCGTAAAGTAATTTCAGATCAGCAATGTAATCGGGGAGTTCGAGTTCGCCAAGGGTTTTAACCGCCTGTAGTCTTATCTGGTCATTTTCATTCATAAGAAGTTCTTTTACGGCGGAAGCAGAATTAATCTGTTTGAACAATCCGATCATCCTTAAGGCAAAAACCACTACAGAATCATTTTCACTTTCAAGCCAGGGTTCAAAAGACTCAATGCTGATCTGATGGAAATTAAGGGTGTCAAAAATATTGATTTGTTCCCAGTATGAGAGTTCACTTTTGAGGTTATTGAGAAATCCTAATGGATTATCTTCCGCAAGTTTTACCATTGCTATTTGTGCTTCGGTGCGAAGTATCGGGTTTTTATGGTCAACAAACTGCGATATATGGTCATTGGCATCTTTTACGTCCATTTGGGAAATTTCTTTAAGCCCTTTTGACATGTTATACCATTTTTTACTGTAAACTCTTTTCAATGAATCTTTGTGCAATCCAAGGTTAAAATAAAGGTCTCTGAGTTTTACCGCACTTGTTCCGTGAAGGTTTGAATGGAGTTCACGAATTTCATCGGTCAGTATCTCACGATTGAGAGGTTTATGCAGGTTATCTGCTCTGAATTCCATGGTTTCATCATCAAAAAGAAAAGAGGCGAGTTTTTCCTGGTATTCTTGTTTTAGTTTCTGAATCTTTTGACGTTTTCTGCTTTTAAAATACCGGTTGATAATAATGGCTGCAAAAAGCACAAGAAGACTGATGATAAGGTATGCGAGTAAAACCATCAATATCCTTACCTTGGCTTCACCATTTTCATATGCATATAAAATTCTGTCAAAAAGATTATCAGGTTTAGAGGTTAATTCAACCTGTTGTTCACTTTCACTTTGTAAATGATTATTTTGACTTTTTAATAGAAGCAGTTTTTGAACCTGCTCTGTTATCAGTTTTGTTGCTTTGCTGGTGTGGTTGTAAAAATTGATACGAAATACAGTTGGGGGGGATTTTATATTGAGATTGATCAGGTTTTTACTTTTTATATCTGGGAAAAAAGATTCAGAGGCATTCAGGTTACTCCAACTTAATAGAAAAAAAACAACCAAAGCTGCTGCAATGTTAAACAAGATCTTCTTTTGGTATATCATTGGTAAAAAAATTATGATTAAAAAACATGCAAAAAAAGCACTTCTAAAAACGGTAAATAATTGCAGTTTCTGCAATAAATGGGTTACCCCAGATTACCTCTTGGTCGTAAAGTTTATATCCGGCACCTAATCTAAAAAGGAATCTGTTGGAAAATTTATGCTGATAAGTGAGCATTGCTTCTAGTGTAGTACCACCCACATCATATATTTCGCCACCTGATAATTGATCAAAATCGGCAGAAAACCCTCTTCCTACCCTTAGATTGAGATAATGGTCGGGTGAGGAGAAGAATCTGCGGGCAGTAAAAAACAGTGATTGTACATTAGGGTCGTTTCCATCGGAAGAAAAGGCAAAATAAGGTCTTGCTGATAGCAGGTAATTTCCCAGATATTTACTGATCGAACCAGTAAGCACCAAAAGGTCTTTATCATTGAAGTTAAGAAGTCTGAATCCGGCAGATATTTCCCATGCTGCAGGGAGGCTTTGAAAAAGTTCGAATCCGAATTTAGTAACCGGGAAAAGTTCGCTTTCAGGAGAATATCCGGCATTAAGGAAAAGATAGGTTCCTGGTCTGATGGTAGGGTAAGTCTCTATTTCTATCTGGTAGCTGTTTACATCCCACAGGTTTGCCCAGTTTGTGCGTAATGTTGCTGGTCCGAGAAAGCTTGTTTTTCTGCCGATTTCAAGGTAAGTAAGATGCCAGGGTTCAGTATTGGTTTCCAGAAAATACTGTCCTCTGTATCCTAATCCTATATGGTTGGTAAGTCCTGCATTTTCGATAGTGTTTAACAAATCTGTTGCTTCAACATAAGAGGGATCAAGTTCTAGTATTTGATTGAGAATAACCACAGCAGCAGTATCATCGCCACTTTCGGTCAGAGCCAGTGCTTTCCGGTAGAGCAGGTTGGTATTATTTGGCAAATCTTTCAGCGCAAGATCAATGAGAGAAATAGCGTTATCATAGTTTTCCGACCACATTTCGACATCGATGAGGGCATATAGTGCATCCCGATATTTTGGGTCTTTGTTTCGTACTTCAAGAAGTAGTTCTTTTGCCCTTTTGTAGTTTCCCTCCCATGCATAAGTGCGGGCTTTTAAAATTTTCACATCGTGGTAATCAGGATAGTATTCAAGTATCTGATCACACAAATTTCGCGCTTGCTGGTATCTTTCATCAAATGCATACTCTCTTGCTTGCATAAACAATTGATCCGGGTCTTCGGGTGGTTCATCCATGGCAAAAGCCCCGCTAAAGCCAAAGAATAATGCAAGCAAAACACCAATCAGAAATTTTTTTGGTAATTTCAGTATAAACCAGTAGTGTTCTTTCATATGCTTTACCTTGTGGTTTAAATATCCGGTTAGTTTGATTTTATCATAAGGTTACGGTTGGGTAATGATTATTTAATGAACGAAAATTGTTTTTCAAAACCTTTTTGTAAAAGAATTATACCGGATAATGATTGTATTGAATCGTGTTTATTAAGTGTTAGCAATTGTTGGTGTTAGCTTTTCAGCAAAAATCTTTTTACCCTGATAGATAGTTCATTGGGGCTAAAAGGTTTGGTCAGATAGTCATCGGCACCAAGTTTAAAAGCTTCAATAATAGTTTCTTCGTTTCCAACTTTGGAAAGAACTATAATAGGAGTTGTTTTTTTCAGTTCATTGCGTGTCATATTGATGATCTCCAAACCACCTGTAAAGGGCATAAGCAAATCAGTGATGATAAGATCAAACTCATCTGCTTTAATTTTTTCAGATGCAGATCTGCCATCATTTGCTACAATTACTTCATATCCCTCTCTCTGGAGTTTGTGTTCTATGGCTTTGATCATCATAAAATCATCTTCGCATACTAAAATTTTCATCTTTTTATGGGTTTATTTGCTAAAATTTGTTCTAAAAAGTAAATAACATATAATGGTTTTCCAAAATCCTTTTGTAAAGAAAATATCGTTAGGATGGGAAAAATATCAAATTACATAATGTTTATTGTCTATGTATAAATAAGATCATATTTCCAGGATCGCTTTCTGTACGGTCTTTTCAGAAGGATTTTATAAGCACTCAAAAATAAAAAAAAATATGTCAAACAATAATAAAAAGTAAATTATTCAAGTACATGTGTTAAAAAAAACATTTGTTTTTTTGTACTGTAAATACCTTATTTTTATAAGTTGTTGATATGGGATGTTTTACAACTTAAAAAGTAAGGGTTTTTCGTCATGTATCAGGTGAAAGGTGCGAATAAGTTGTTAACAGTACAAAAACTCACTGGTTTTTATCAAGAAGTTTTTCCAGTTCATCTTGTATTTCTATCATAGCTTTGGTGGCAATCATTTCGGTCTTTTCAATCAATTTGGGTATTTCATCAATATTTTTCACCTTGGAAGCATTTTGCTCAATATTTTCAACATCATTAAAAATAGATGTAATTCCCATAAAGGTAAGTTGTGGTTTAAATTTGTGGGCAACATTTCTAAGCGCTTTCCAGTTTTTTTCTTTGTAAAAGTCTTTCATTTCCTGTATTACAGAGGGAGTATTGTCTATAAAGTAAGAAAGCATACTGATGGTAAAATCATCATCTCCTTCGCTTAGTTGTTCAAGATAATCCAGATCAATAAGTGATCCTTCCTTTTTAGGTGTATTGTGTTCCATATGATGTAGGGTTGCAGCGTTGTTTTCCTGATTTTCGAGGACCCATTTTTCCATTTTACTTTTTAACTCCTTCACATTATAGGGTTTAGGTACATAATCATTTGCGCCTACTTCAAGGCACTTCCTGGGTGCTTCACCCATCACGCTTGCCGTAATAGAAATAATAGGTATATTTTTAATAGGTTCGGGTAGTTCATTTCTGATAATAGAAATTGCTTTGTATCCATCCATAACGGGCATTTGCATATCCATCAGAACAATATGGTATTGATTCTTTTTTAATTTTTCAATAGCAATTTTACCGTTTTCAGCAAAATCAGCAATAAAACCAAATTTTTGCATATGTTTTTTTATCACCAGCTGGTTGATATCAACGTCTTCCGCAATAAGTACTCTCATGCCCTGAGTCTCATCCGTTGTAAGCGCAGTGTTGATGTCTTTATTTTTTTCTGAATCTGATGTATTAGCCATAGGTAGGGTGAAGGATACTTTTGTTCCGATGTTTTCTGAGCTGTTAATCTCGAATTTACCATTTTGCAATTGAATCAGTTTTTTTACAATGGTAAGTCCTAAACCGCTTCCACCATATGTTCTGGTATCGGTCATATTTGCCTGTTGAAACTTTTCCTGAATCAGGTTGAGATTGTCAGAAGATATACCTATGCCTGTATCTTCAATTGAAAAATTAAAAATTGTATGATTTTGGTTTCTTTCTTTCAGAGCGCAGGTCATCTTTATATTACCGTGGGGTGTATATTTAAAGGCATTTTCCAGCAGATGAATAAGAATTTGTTTCAAGCGGTAAGGATCTCCAGACACAAATTCGGGTAATGCGGGATCATAATGCAGGTCAAAATCAATCTTTTTCTGTTTTGATTTTTCCTGAAACATTTTGTAGAGAGATTCTACAATAATTTTAGGGTTAAAAAGTTTATGATCAAATTGTATTTGCCCTGTTTCAATTTTATTCATATCAAGCATATCTTCAAGTAGGCGCATGAGCACATTTGTAGCGTTGAGAATGTTTTCCATGTAGTCATTTTGTTCATCGCTGAGTTGTGTTTCGGCAAGCAAATTACTCAAGCTGTAAATGCTATGCAATGGGGTTCGCAGTTCGTGGCTCATATTGGCCAAAAATTGATTTTTGATCTGCATAGCTTTTTTGTACGTGGTAATGTCATGCCCTACGCATATATATTGATATACTTCACCTTGTTGATTTTTGAAAGGAAAAACACTGGCTTGCTGCCAGAACGTTTCATTGTCTGTTTTTTTTTGAAAAAGTTCACCTTGCCAGGTAAATCCTGAATTAAGTTTTTTCCAGAATTTCTGGTATAAATCATCCATATTATTTCTTGCATCTAACCATTGAAAATTTTTACCAGCCACTTTTTTAAGACTAAAACCAGAAACTCCTGTAAACTTTTGATTTACATATTTTATTTTTTTATGTTGGTCAATAATGATAACAATACAAGATTCATCAAGCACCTTCTGATAAGAAGAGATGTCTTCATTTGAATTTACGGGTATAAGATAATGCAGATTGTCTATCATTAAATACCGTGGTTTGTTATATTACTGTTTTGATTTTTTTTTGGTTACTAAAACAAATGTAAGCAAAAGATCGGGAAATTAATTATAGATCAAAACTTTTACAAGTAATAATTCTATTTTCTTTTTCGGAAAATTACATCTAAAAACTAATCATGATAAATTAACAGACCCCTTTCAGCATTCAAAATTTAAAAAAAAATGCCAGGAAATTCCAGGAAAAAATGCCACTGCTATTATTACAATGTTCATTTTGAATGATCTCCTAAAGAATAAGAAATGTTGTTTACCTAAATTTTTATGAAACCAAAAAGGGATAAAGACCTCTGTTTTTTGATAGAACATTTTTTATTTTCCTGGAAAAACCCTGGCTTAAATTATTATAATTTGCCTGATTTATATTGTTTATAACCTTTATAGATTACGTCAATTTGTTGAAAAGGTTGCAATATGTTCTTTGATAGTTTACCTGTAATTATTTCTAAATTTTGATTCCGGGAAATTGCGATTGCTTTATTATAAAGGTGCTAAACATACTTGTAGAAATAAAACCAATGATTGCCTTTTCGATACGTTAATTCATAATTTTTTTGAGTGAAACTGCTGCCTGTAAAACTTCTTAGTCTTCAAACACAAAACTGAGGTTTTATTTTATTGCTTTCACTTCTTACTTGGATTAAAAGGTTGTGTTATGTGTAAAAATCTTTATATTTATACTTTGTATTATGATGAACCGAGCCATGACAAAAATTTTTACACACACGCGGATGATTAGATTTCCTGACATGGCAAACATACAAAACAGTATTT
>CAYPFV010000050.1:0-18638 GCA_964410015.1 uncultured Bacteroidales bacterium | reverse complement strand
TGTATAACCTTATGCATGGTTTCATAGAAACGATCTTTTTGCAGGGGTTTCAGCAAATAATCGATGGCATTGAGCTGAAAAGCATCCAGTGCGTGTTCTTTATATCCTGTAATGAACACAATCATAGTTTGAGAGGGTAATTGCCTGGCAATATCCAGTCCGCTCATCTCAGGCATGTTCACATCCAAAAAAGCCAAATCGGGTGTTTTATTTTTAACATAAAGCATGGCATCCAACCCGTTGTCAAAAGTTTTTCGCAGCAAAATTCCGGGTATGTTACTGCATAGTTTCTCCAATACCCGCAAACTCAAATCATCATCATCTATACCTATGCTATGCAATTTCATACTTAATGAAGTTGTGGCAATTTTCCCATTTCATAATAATGGGTATCACCTCGTTTTGTAATTCAGGAAGTTTGTAACATTTATATTTCCAGTGGCAAATAAAATAATTATTTTTCATAAAAAACAAAATATATCCAGTTGAAACGTTCTTTAAAATAGATAAATTAACAATAATTTAAAATAAGCCGGTTTTCGGGCAGAAAGATATCATGAATCTAAAGGGTAAAGATTATCCATAATATCAAGCGTAATCACTCTACAGGTTTTGTCAAAAAAAACACAAACTGGCCAACATAGAATGTTCCGATAAAAGATGGTCATGAGCGGTTTGGTTGCGACACACGAGTGGTTTTATTTGTCTGAAACCATTTCTGCGCAACAACCAGAACATTTCTGAACACCAAATATTATCAATTCACTTTATAAACCGATTTTTCCTTTATACTTTTGCGAAATTCGGGCAAAAACGTGCGCCCAATGGGAATCTCATTACCGTTGATATGAATTTTGCTGCTGTTGTACTGGTCAACTTTGGGTAGAGATATAATAAATGATCTGTGTACCCTCATAAATCGTTTTTGATCCAGCACCTCGGATATAGATTTCAGGTTTTGCAGCGTTACATAAGTACGTTCAGGGGTATGGATTTTAACATAATTATCGAGCGCCTCGATAAACAGTATATCGGAAAGTTGTAACTTAATGTTTTTATATTCGGCTTTGATTACAATACTTTTATCCCAATCCTGGCTTTGCCGGGGCTGTTTTTCTCTGATCTCTTTGGCTATTTTTATCTCATCTGCTTTGCATACAGCATTATAAAAACGTTCCCGGTTAAAAGGTTTTACCAGATAATCAAGAGCATTTAAATCAAATGCATCAATAGCATATTCTTTGTAAGCGGTAGTAAAAATCACCATAGAATGTTCCTTGATCCGCTCTGCTATTTCCAATCCATTGATATCGGGCATGTTGATATCCAGAAAAACCAGGTCTGGATTGTGTTTTTTGATATAGACCATGGCATCGAGACCATTGTTAAAAGTCTTACGTAAATCTACATTGGGAACTTGTTCTGATAATTTTTGGATGATCTTTAAAGAAAAATCATCATCGTCAACAACAATACTATGTAATTGCATATTCGGGAGGTTTTGGAACCCGTTGCTATCTTTGGTTTGTCGAATGATAACTCCGGGTTGGATTAAACTTTTTTTTTCCTTTTGTTTTACCATCTCTGGTTTTCTTTTTTTTAAATATAAAATCAAAAATAAATCTAATCTGATTATAAGTTTTGAATTGATTTGGTGAAAAAAATGATTTCTTGATTATCTTTTTTTATTCCGGAGCAAATTAAGGAATTTTATTTTACACCACCAAATTTTTTTCGTTAAAAAGCATTTTTAATACCACAAATAAACTTATTAAGCAAACAAACAAATTTTTGTTCCCAAAATTTTCAAGGTTAATCGATTGGTAATGAAAGGAATTTAAAGAAATCTTTTCCGATTTCATCAAAAAAAAAACAGAACTTTTTCCTGCTGAAAATTATGAACAATGACAAATAAAAAGTTTTTTCTCCCTTAGTGCCCGGTAAAACGAGATTCGGATGTCGAGAAGGTAGAAGTAAAAAACAAAGCAATACGAATAAAACTTTGCCATTTTATAACTTTACTTTATAACTTTACCATTTTGCGGGAAAAACAATCTCTATTGGAAAAACAATTTTTTTTCAGGAAACTCACCTTTTTAGTCACAAGAAATCAAAATAAAGATCAGCGACTAATTATAAATTTCTATAAACCTACAAACACAAATATAAGACAAAATAATTATCTTTATCTTTGGGGGTTATAACCAAAATCTATATGTTTGAAATGGTAGTTAAAGCAAAGGACAACAAAAGCACGTTCGCCAAAATAACCCAGCATATACCCGGGATGATTTACCAGTTCCTTTTAAAACCAGATGGAAAAGCACAAATGCCCTTTACCAATGACAAATTAAAAGATATTTTTGGCATTGCCCCCGCTGAAGTGAAAGAAGATGTGCAACCCATTTTCGATTTGATACACCCTGAAGATATCCGGCATTTGCAAAATACTATACAACAATCAAAAGAAAATTTAAGCAATTGGGAATATGATTTCAGGATTATTGACCGCAATGAAAACCTCAAATATTTGCGGGGTGTTGCACGCCCCGAAAGACTGGATGATGGAAGTACACTTTGGTACGGGTATATCATCGACAAGACACAAAAGCACCTTGAAGAGCAAAAAATCAACGAAACACGTGCTAAATACCAGGGATACTTTGAAAACGTACCCGATGCCCTTTTTGTAGTTGACCGCAGGGGAAACTATCTGGAAGCCAACCCCAGCGCAGCATCCATGACTGGATACACGCAACAGGAACTGCTGAATATGAATGTAAAAGACCTCGTGCATCCCGATTACCATACTGAAGAGTTCAATACCCTGGAAAAATCATTTCTGGAAGGATCGGTTGACCATGAAATACAACTCCTGAACAAAAAAGGGGTACCTTTTTGGGTGCGCCTGGTTACCTCTCGAATCAACGAAAACAAATTGGTTGCTTTTTGTCACGACATTACCGAACGAATTCATAACGCTCAAATCCTTGAAGATCAACTGGAATTTCATAAAATACTTTCTTCTATTACATCTGTTTTTGTAAGTGAACATAATTTTCAGGATTTCGCTAATAAATCTCTGGAGCAAACCGGTTTATTTTTCCTTGCCGATAGCGTAAGTGTATATTTTTTTAAAAATGATTGGCTATACAGAGAATATGAATGGATTCATCCGGACAAAAAAAACATCCTTGCCTGTTCTATCGAAAAATTTAGCATAAAACAATTTTTGTGGTGCAGTAACAAACTAAAAAATAAAGAAAAATTGCTGGTCTTCGATTTTGATCATCACACTGATATTCCAGCTGAGGAAAAATATCTTTTACAGCAAAAGAGTTTACAATCCGTAGTTTGTATCCCCATGATCAGCAAAGGAGAGATGATGGGATTCCTTAAACTGGGAATGCTTTCCAGAACTCATCCCTGGCAGGGTCATAAAATTTCCCAGATCAAGACCATCACCGAAACATTTACCGGGATTTTTTCTAAAGCAAAACTTGAAAAAGACCTTAGAGAAAGCGAAAACCGTTACAGACTGCTGGCAGAAAATGCTAAAGATGCCATTTTTAAGATCTCTTTTTTTCCGCGACGCAAATTTGAATATGTGAGCCCGTCTTCTGAAAAACTAACGGGATACACCCCGGAAGAATTCTATAGAGACCCTCGTTTAGACCTTCGCATGATCCACCCTGACGATCGGCAAATCCTGAAAGAGGTCTCGCGTAAATCCAAATATTTTACCAAAACCCTCACCCTCCGACTGATAAGAAAAGATGGAAAAGTGATATGGAGCGAGCATAGCAATGCACCCGTATATGACCAAAAAGGGAGATTGATTGCCATTGAAGGAATAGCCAGAGATATTAGCAGTCAGATGAAAGACCAGCATCAACTTACCCTGCTCAATAAAGAACTGACAGATAAAAAAATAGCCCTTGAAAAACTCAATAATTCTTTGAAAATGAAGGTGAAAAAAGAGGTGGAAAAAAACCGCAAACTCGATCACCTGATGGCTTTGCAGGCACGACAGTCTGCCATGGGCGAAATGATCGGTAACATTGCTCACCAGTGGCGACAACCGCTGAACCTGCTGTCGCTGGCAATATATGATCTCGATGATGCTTTCAGGTTTGGAGAACTGGATAAGGAATACATGAAAAGAAGTATGGAAGAGATCAACTCCATCATCCAGAAAATGTCAAAAACCATTGACGATTTCCGGAACTATTTCCAACCCCAGAAAAAGAAAACCTACTTTCATCTCCATGATATCATTAAAATGGCATTGCTTTTTCTGTCTTCCGAATTAGAAGAAAACTCGGTAAAGCTGCAACGCGACGTGCCTGTTGATATCGTTATCTATGGATACACCGCACAACTGGAACAGGTAATCACCAGTATCCTGAAAAATGCACTGGATGCCATGAGAAACCTGGATGAAGAAAACAGAATCATCAAAATAAAAGCGAAAACAGAAAACAATGGCAATTGTGTACTCGCAATTTCAAATAACGGTAAACCCATCAGGAAAGAATATTTAACAAAACTCTTCGACCCCTATTTTACAACAAAACCTGAAGGAACAGGAATGGGACTGGGATTGTATGTGGCCAAAGTAATCATGGAAAAAAATATGAATGGGAAGATTCAGTGCCATAATATAAAAGAAGGGGTAAAATTTAACCTGATTTTCCATTCTTGTCAGAGAAAGGAAAAACAAAATGATCCTTTTTAGATTAAAAATGACCTGCGCCACAATAATTTTTTATTTTCTTCGATACCTTCTTGTGCATGATTTTTATTGCTATCGCCCACCAGGGCATGGTTTAGTGCTTTGTCATATTACTATCAGTATCAGCATGACTCTTTAGCAGACTAAAAAATACATCGCAGTGAAGGTATGAGAAGTAAGAAAATTACTTCAGGTGATGCTGAGCACAGCACTACAACAATTTAAATATTGACTGGTTACTGGATTTGCCGGTTGCTAACGAAAAAAAACAATTTAAAACAGCAATATACCTGCATGAAAATGATGAGGTTTTATTCTCCTCCACCATTATTAAAACGATTTACAGGAAAATACCTTTATTGGCAGATAAAAACTTCTGAAAAAAAGGTATTCCTTACCTTCGATGATGGCCCTACACCTTATATTACTGAGGAGGTGCTGGAAATCCTGAAACAATTCAAGGCAAAAGCTTCCTTTTTTTGTCTGGGAAAAAACATTCTGTTATATCCGCAAATTTACCAGCAAATCCTTGCTGAGGGACATCTGATTGGTAATCATACTATGAATCATCTCAACGGATGGAAAACAAATAACCAGGAATATTTAAAGGATATCTATGCCATGGATGCAATACAAACATCAGGATTTTTCCGACCTCCTTACGGGAAGATTTCTCTTTGGCAGATCAGAAACATACTACCAACCCACAAGATCATCATGTGGAGCCTACTCACCTATGATTTTGCACCCATCGGGAATCCGGCAAAGAGTTTGAAAAATATTTGCCGCAGAATAAAACCAGGGTCTGTTGTGGTGATGCACGATTCAAAAAAAGCAGCACAAAACTGTTTGAAACTTTTACCAGGCATCCTTGAATACTGCACAAAGGAAGGATTCTTATGCGAAAGAATTGATGCTTCTCTCACCTGATCAATTGCTGCAATCATTTCCGGATTACAATCCGAACTGTTCAAATATAAATATTTCATGAATCGAACTGGATATCGGGAATAATCATGTGCTTATCCGTTTATGCTTAGAATGCAGTAAAAACAACCTTTGATCATCAATACAACATGCACCCTGTTGTTTTGGTGATCAAATCTGAAATGCGGATAACAATGGATTGGTTTTATATGGAAGATGAGTGCACTTCCTTTTAAGATGTCTAAACAACCACTTTATAAATTGAAGTATCTGTTGTTTGTAATGGAAATTCAGAGCATTATTGTTTTTTTTTGAAGCTTCTGAACTCTGATTCCATTGCAGGCAGGCAAGATTTTACCTGGAAAGGTATTGCAAAACATCATGAAGAGAAAGCAATCTGTATTGATAGTTATGAGGCATCAATCATACATCGAAAAAATCCACATGCATATTAACCCCGATGAGCAAATGCTAAAGTTATGACAATCAGATAATTTGTGGTTAAAGTTTGGGATTTAGAAGTTGGGAAAGGGACAAAAAAAAGGCTGTTTCGGCGAGGGGAAATGGAATTGAAGACAAAAGGGAAATTGGGGAAATCTTCAGGGGAAAAACCGAAACAGCCATGCGATAAACATTTGGAAAACTAATCTTGTCGTTTATCTTGATGCAAAGATAAATTGAATTTTTTGAATGACAAAATATTTTTTAGTCTAAAATGATTATTTTTTTATTTTTTTTCTTCACCCCTTCTTTAAACAATTAATCATATTTTTGCAATTCTATCGTTTTTAATACGTTAGATTCTCATTGGCAAAATCAATTTAGCACCATTTTTTTTTAATTTAGATGCATTTACCTGAAAAAAAAATATTTTTTGCGCTTTTTCTGATCATTTTGTTGATTATTGGTTCCTGCGCCAACGTTGTTTCCCCTACCGGGGGTCCTAAAGACGAACAACCACCCCGGGTGCTGCGCAGCACCCCCCCCAATTATTCGCCCAACTATAATGGCGAGGAGATACGTATTTATTTTGATGAGTTCGTTGAACTTAAAGAACTTTCTCAGAACCTGCTCGTTTCTCCTCCTTTAAAAAATGATCCTGAAATAAGGTTGAGAGGACGATCTGTGGTGATCAATATTGAAGATACGCTTCGGGAGAATACTACTTATAATTTATTTTTTGGAGAATCGATTGTAGATATAACAGAAGGAAACCCACTCTCCAACTTTCAGTTTGTTTTTTCTACAGGAGATTATGTAGATTCACTCTCGGTACAGGGAAAAGCGATAGATGCGGCTACCCTGGAACCTGCACCTGATGCTTTTGTAATGCTTTACGACAGTATCTTCGACTCTGTGCCCATGTTGCGCAGACCAGTTTATGTTTCAAAAACAAACGAGGAAGGTGCCTTCAACATCAGGAACATGAGAGATGATGAGTACCTTATGTTTGCTTTGACAGACATGAACTCTAACTATCTTTATGACTCTCCTGATGAAATAATCGCCTTTTCCGATAGTTTAATAAAACCCGAATTTATTCCTTTTCTTCATCATAATTATGAAACACATCAGGAAGAAGCAGATACCACGGAAGCAGATGCCAGATCAGGACAAACCCAAACAGACACACTTGAACAAACCGAAAATGACACCACGGAGGTACCAGTCAGCGAAGACCTGCCTCCTGATACAACCCGGACAGACTCGCTGACAATGGAAGAAATTATGAAATATGATTATTATACCCTGCGAATGTTTCAGGAAGAGGATACTGTGCAGCGCTTGATATCATCAAATCTGGAAAGAAAGGGTAAACTGAATTTTATTTTCAGAATACCCACAGATTCCTTAGTTTTTAAAGACATTCGCCAACCCCTCGATAAAGACGATTTAATACTGGAGAAAAATCCACCCCGAAACGACACCATTATCATGTGGGTTCCCGATCAGCAGAGAGATTCATTGTTCCTGGAAATATCAGACCGTGGAAATGTTATCGACACTGCCAATGTTTCACTGGTTCCTCGCACCGCAAGAGGTACTGTCATAGAAGATGAAAATGAAGAAGAACCACAACTCGACATTGACCTGATGCCAGGGGGCAGCAGAACACAATATCCTTTTTTTCAACCTTTTACACTTGAAAGCACTACTCCCCTGGCAAATATCCAAACCAACCAATGGCAATTTTTTGTGAGTGATTCAATACCTCTTGAGGCTTCTTTCCGTATAGAGGGGGCTGCAAAAAAACAAATTATAACAGAAACCACGCTTGAACCTGACAGCACATATAAACTTATTGTGCCTCCTGCTACGATTTTTGATATCTTCGGTACTACCAACGACACACTCGAATATTCTATCAGAACTTCAACCTCTGAAGATTATGGAACAATTATCGTAAACCTTCAGCTACCCGAAAACCACACAGCTGAAAATGGAGAAATACATTTACCTGATAGTCTTGCCCCTGTTGCCTATGATTCCCTTTTGCGTATTACAAAACCGGTATGGCTGCAGGCAACCGATTCTCTTTACATAACTGACTCGCTCAAACTGATTCCTCTGGATACCATCAATACACTTTCCGATACAGCTTTGGTCAATGACACGCAAAAATATATTCTGCAATTGCTGAATGAAAATTGGGAAGTACTGAGAGAGAAGTACATTTCCAAAACCGACATATATTATTTCCGTTATCTTAAAACGGGCAATTTCAGATTGCGATTGGTTTTGGATGAAAATGAGAACCAAAAGTGGGATACCGGAAATTATCTTGAACAGAAGCAACCTGAAAAAGTATATATATATCCAGATAAAATAGAGTCGCGCCTGAACTGGGAGATAGAAGCTATATGGAATGTTGCGGAGGATTAAATCTTTTATAGTTATCGTTTAAGCGATAATTATTGATCATATGCTTATGTTGTTTATATCTCTGTCTAATATTGGAAAATTAATATAATTGCTGTTTTTTGATTGAGGCAAATGCATAACTTTGCGCCAAAATTCATCGATTTTTTTTACCGTACAGAACCAGCCAGGGTTGCCTAAAAAAGTTCAATTTTGCACACTGGAAATGATAGGTATGTTCAAAATAAAAGGTATTGGTTTTTCGCGGAATTTATCAGATAGCATGCCCTCGCAGGTCATTATTTTCCCTTAGAATAACTAGTCTCCTTATAAATATTCAAATATCAGAATTTAAAATCACCAGTTATGAAACTAACCCATATCGAACACATTGGTATAGCTGTGGAGAACCTTGAAAAATCGATTCAGTATTATGAAGAGGTTTTGGGTTTGCAATGTTATGCTATAGAAGAAGTTGCTGATCAGAAAGTAAAAACCGCTTTTTTCCGTTTAGGAGATACCAAGATCGAACTATTGGAATCAACAGATCCGGAAGGTCCAATTGGTAAATTTATAGCTAAAAAAGGACAGGGCGTTCACCATCTGGCATTTGCAGTAGATGGAATAGAACAGGCTCTTACAGAAATGAAAGACAAGGGAGTTCAGCTTATCGATCATGAACCACGCAAAGGTGCCGAAAAACTCGACATTGCCTTTTTACACCCCAGATCAACCGGTGGTGTACTCACCGAATTGTGCGAAAATAAAAACAAATCCTAACAGACCAATTTCATTCTACTATGTCTTTTGAGAAAAAAATACAAGAACTTCTTGAAAAAAGAGAACAAGCCAAATTAGGCGGTGGAGCAAACCGAATAGCATCCCAACACAAAAAAGGCAAACTAACGGCCCGGGAAAGAATAGATATATTGCTCGATGAAGAGAGCTTTGAGGAATTTGATATGTTTGTTACTCATCGCTGTAATGAATTTGGGATCAACGATAAAAAGTTCTATTCTGATGGGGTAGTAACCGGCTACGGCACTATCGACGGGCGCCTGGTTTATGTATACGCTCAGGACTTTACCGTTTTTGGAGGATCATTGTCTCTGGCATACGCCGAAAAAATATGTAAAATCATGGATAAAGCGATGAAGGTGGGTGCTCCTGTAATTGGTCTGAACGATAGTGGTGGGGCACGCATCCAGGAAGGAGTAAATAGTTTGGCAGGATATACAGAAATATTCCAGAGAAATATCAATGCATCCGGTGTGGTACCACAAATTACCGGTGTTTTTGGTCCTTGCGCAGGCGGTGCAGTTTATTCTCCGGCTCTCACCGATTTTATCATCATGACCAAAGAAAACAGTTACATGTTCCTTACTGGCCCTAAAGTGGTAAGAACAGTAACCGGGGAAGTAGTAACAGAACAGGAACTGGGTGGTGCCATGACACATGGTACCAAATCGGGAGTTTCTCATTTTATTGCCGACGACGAACAGCAGGGATTAACACTGATCAGAAAACTGTTGAGCTACTTACCCCAAAACAACCTTGAAGACCCACCTGTGCAACCCTGCGATGATCCGGCAGACAGATTTGATGACTTTCTGAACACAATCATACCAGAAAGCCCCAACAAACCCTACGATGTAAAAGATATTATCTATTCCATTGCCGATTACAATGAGTTTCTGGAGGTACACAGAAATTATGCCTCTAATATCGTTACCGGTTTTGCAAGATTTAACGGAAAACCTGTGGGCATTGTTGCCAATCAACCCAAATACCTGGCAGGTGTGCTTGACATCAACGCCTCCCGGAAAGCTGCACGCTTTGTAAGATTCTGCGATGCCTTCAACATTCCATTGGTAACTCTGGTGGATGTTCCCGGATTTTTACCCGGAACTACACAGGAATTTGGTGGAATTATTATGCATGGAGCCAAATTGCTCTATGCCTTCGGGGAGGCCACAGTACCAAAAATTACGGTTATTCTCAGAAAGGCTTATGGAGGTGCCTATTGTGTGATGAGTTCCAAACACCTCAGAGGAGATATTAATTATGCATGGCCTATGGCGGAAATTGCCGTGATGGGGCCTAAAGGAGCTACTGAGATACTTTATCAGAAAGAAATCAACAGTATTGAAAACGAAGATGAGAAAATCAAATTCTCCATTCAGAAAGAACAGGAATATCTCGAAAAATTTGCTACCCCATACCACGCCGCTAAATATGGATATATAGACGATGTGATTGAACCCCGAAATACCCGCTTCAGAATCATCAGGGCATTGCAATCTCTTGCCACAAAAAAAGATGTTAACCCGGCAAAAAAACATTCCAATATACCCCTGTAACAAATAAGAACAAAATACTGCCTTGAAAAGGCAATCTAAAAATAAAAAGTATGGAAACTATCGATAACAACGCTACCGAACAAATCCACCTGTTTGCCCAAAATGATCCCTTCGGCGTTTGGATGGCAATACTGGGGATGGGGATTGTATTTTTAGTTCTGATATTGCTTTATATCGTATTCAGCAGCACCTCCAAATTGTATACAACCGATTTTAAATCACTTTTTCGGAAAGTCAAAGATTCTCTGTTTTTCCGCAAAAAAACCATGGTTCCTGAAGTTGATACAATCACACAAACAAGAGCAAATAATCATCTCAGTGGAGAAGAAAGCGCTGCCATTGCCGCAGCTATTTATTTATACAGAACAGAATTACACGATTATCAAAATACCGCATTAACCATTAACAAAGTGTCGAAAACTTACTCCCCATGGAGTTCGAAGATTTATGGTTTACGCAAAGTACCCAGATAAACCCAGCAGTGATCATCTTTTGTTGATATTGGAGTCATTCATAATACGAAAAATAAATGATATGAAAAAGTATAAGTTTACGATCAACGGCAATCAATACGATGTAAATATTCAGAATGTTGAAGATAACATATTAGAAGTAGATGTAAACGGATCTGCTTATAAAGTGGAGGTTGACAAGTCTATTCAACCTGTAAAAACACCGCGTTTGGTAAGAGCCAGAGCTGTTCCTGCCACCGATACAACACCCTCTGAAGGAACCGGATCGCGCGGGGGTAAAGCTACCGGAACCATCAAAGCACCTTTGCCCGGAACCGTATTAAATATTCATTGCAAACCAGGTGATCGTGTTACCATGGGGCAAAGACTCATTACACTCGAAGCAATGAAAATGGAAAACAATATTGATTCTGATAAAGAAGGAACTGTCATTTCTATAAAAGTTTCCAAAGGTCAGTCAGTAATGGAAGGTGAAGAACTTATCGAAATAGGAGGTTAAATATGGATATGAGTGTTATTGAATTTATGTCGCAGCAGATTTCCGAACTTATTGGTTATACTGCCTTTACCCATGTCTCCTGGGGGCACATACTGATGATCTGCGTAGGATTGTTTTTCATTTCCCTGGCTATTATCAAACATTACGAGCCTCTTTTGTTGATCCCTATTGGTTTTGGAATTCTCATGGGTAACATCCCTTTTGATGTCGATGCCAACCTTCAGATTGGTATTTATGAAGAAGGAAGCGTGCTGAATCTGTTATATCAGGGTGTATCCCGTGGATTTTATCCCCCTCTGATCTTTTTGGGTATTGGTGCCATGACCGACTTTTCCTCTCTGCTGTCTAAACCCAGATTGGTTTTGTTGGGTGCTGCGGCCCAGTTTGGTATTTTTGCCGCCTATTCTTTCTCTTTACTATTGGGGTTTGACCCGAAACAAGCGGGCGCTATTGCTATTATTGGAGGTGCCGACGGTCCAACTGCTATCTTTTTATCATCAAAACTGGCTCCCGAATTTATCGGACCTATCGCTATTGCTGCTTATTCTTACATGGCACTTGTACCCGTCATTCAACCTCCCATCATGCGCCTGCTCACTACAAAAAAAGAACGCCTGATCCGTATGAAACCAGCGCGTGCAGTACCAAAACAGGAAAAAATACTCTTTCCTATTGCAGGTATGTTGCTTACAACTTTTATAATGCCTACATCTTTACCACTACTGGGAATGTTGTTTTTCGGAAACCTGTTGAAAGAAAGTGGTGTAACCAACCGACTGGCAGAAACAGCAAGATCATCACTGATCGATATAGTAACGATTTTCCTTGGACTTACCGTAGGAGCATCTACCCAGGCCGATTTTTTTCTCAGACCCGAATCACTATTGATATTTGGGTTGGGCGCCGGGTCTTTTGTTATTGCTACTTTCAGCGGCGTTCTTTTCGCCAAAATCATGAACATTTTTTCCAGTGCCGATAATAAGATCAACCCACTGATCGGAAATTCAGGGGTCTCTGCTGTACCTGACAGTGCGAGGGTTTCGCAGCACGTCGGACTTGAATACGACAAAACCAACCATCTGCTTATGCACGCCATGGCAGCCAACGTTTCCGGTGTTATCGGAAGTGCCATTGCAGCAGGTATTTTATTAAGCTTCCTTATCTGATATACCCTTTTTCTACTTGTGATAACCATTCTGGCAGCATTCATACAGGTCTACTGGTGAGACCCCATGATTATGCTGCCTTTTTTTAATCGTTACTTATCGGAAAAAAGATAAAACCCAATAAATAAACCAAATTTATCGATTTGTAACTACCTTTGTCATGCTCATAAAACAGACAGGATATTTTTTCTGCCATACAAAGTAGTAAGTTTTGTAGCGGATAAATGAGTCCACACCGAAAACTTGTTTTCGGCAAATCTGTGTTCATTTTCTTTTTTTAAACACATTGATTATCAGAATTTAACATCTGTGTAAATCTGGGTAATCTGTGGATAATTGATTTTTCAGAGTGGACTCATAAATTAAAAGAAGAGAAAATCATTTCCTGATCCACCAAAATGCTAATGAAAAATGTATAACTATTTATTTGGTCCTGTGCCTTCCAGACGCTTGGGAATGTCGCTGGGTGTAGACCTGGTTCCCAAAAAAGTATGCTCACTCGATTGTGTTTACTGCGAGGTGGGAAAAACAACGCTTCTTACCACTGAAAGAAAAGAATATATTTTGTATAATAAAGTTGTGGAAGAACTATCCCGTTACTTTAAAAACAACCAAAACCCTGATTACATAACCTTTTCGGGGTTTGGCGAACCTACACTCAATCTTCGCATCGGCGACATTTTGCAATTTATTAAATCTGAAAAACCAGAAGTTCCTGTAGCTGTCTTAACCAATGGCACCCTTTTTTCCGACCCAAAAGTAAGAGAAGCATTAACAAACGCCGACCTGATACTCCCCTCCCTGGATGCTGCTACCCAAAAGGGCTTTCAGAAAATCAACCGCCCTGCCACAAATCTTAAAATAAAGGAATACATAAATGGATTGGTAGCTTTCCGAAAAGAATTTAAAGGCGATATATGGTTGGAAATACTAATATTACCTGATTACAACAATAACGAAGAAGAGTTGCTTGCCCTCAGGGAAGCGATCCTGAAAATTAAACCCGATTCGGTACAATTGAATACGCTTGATCGTCCGGGCACCGAAGCAGACCTGAGAGGTGCCACCCGCGAAGAGCTCAGAAACATTATTGATTTTTGGGGATTGGAGAATGTAACCATCATTGCTGCTTCACCCAGCCGCAAAAATATCAACGCTTACAGAGAAGATGCCGAATCCACGATCATGAAAACCATCGAACGGCGCCCATGCACTGTTTACGACCTTTCGGAAATGACCGGGTTGCATGTAAATGAAGTAAACAAATACCTGGATGTGCTGGATGCAGAAAATAAAATTGAAATAAACAGACAGAAAAGGGGTATTTTTTACAAAAAAAAGACCCCATAATACGCTACAGGATCTTTATTAAACAACATGAACAAAAACAAACTTTTCGTAAAGGGATTATTTGGCTGTGCTTATCTCACGGTCAACCCATTCTAACTCTTCGGTAATATCCTTCTCTGGTTTGCTGTACCTGAATATTTTTAAATGATTATTGTAATCATTGATCTTTTTTTTCTGAATCTCATTAAAGATGATCGTAGTGTTCAGTGCTTTTTCCTCCGCTATTTCTTCTTCAGGTTTTATATATTTTTGAATGTTTTTCTCCAAAAACCTGAAACTATGGGAAGAAGATTCAATTTGTGCTGCAAACAGAGATACAGATGAACTGTTAAATAAAACTCCGCTGAAAAGAAAAATAATACTGATGGTTTTCATAATAATTGAATTTTGGGTGTAAGCAATCCGTTTCCTGGTCATTCTTATTAATTAGACGATCCAAGTCAAAGAAAGTTACTGGACAGATACAATAATTTGATAAAAATTGCCATAATAATTATATGTTATAATAAGCAGAATTTACCAATGCTTCTTTTTTAAAAAAAAACAGGGTTCAGGAATATTTTTTTGCTTAGTTCACAGAAAAACTGCAGTTTTGTAAGAAAACAAAAACATCAACCGACCAAATAATTGTGGAGAATTTTAAAGATCAGATATTGGGGCGTTTCAATGATTTCATTGCACAACATCATTTGGTTGAACCAGGATCAAAAGTTCTTTTGGCTGTAAGCGGTGGAATGGATTCAGTAACGATGTGCCATTTATTTCACCTCTCGGGAATAGAATTTGGAATCGCTCATTGCAACTTCAGATTGAGAGGACGTGATGCTGATCAGGATGCCCGCTTTACCAAAGGCCTTGCCAACGATCTGCAAGTGCCATATTTTACGGTTGATTTTGACACTAAAAAAACTGCGGCAGAAAGAAATATAAGTATTCAGGTTGCCGCACGTGATTTGCGTTATGAGTGGATGGAAAAGATCAGAGCAAAACATCAGTATCAGACAATAGCCACAGCACATCACATCAACGACAGTCTGGAAACATTTCTGATCAATTTTGCACGTGGGTCAGGAATCAAAGGCCTTTTGGGAATCCCCGTAAAAAACGATCATATTATCAGACCATTACTTTGTTTTACAAGAGAGGAAATTGAGCAATGGATAATGTTTTCTAACTTAGCTTACCGGGAAGATTCCTCCAACAATGAAGTGAAATACACACGCAACAAGATCAGACATCAGGTCGTTCCCGTTTTAAAACAACTCAACCCTGGTATTTATAAATCTTTCCGTTCAGTACAGACAATTTTTGAACAAACCGATGGTATTATCCAGTATTTTATGGAAGAAGTATCAAAGCAAGCAGTAAGCAAAAAACAAAACAAAACTTTCATACAAATTGATAAAATCCTCCAATACCCGTCTGTACCCTTAATAATTTATGAATTGTTACTGCCCTATGGTTTTAGTCCGCCTGTTGTTCAGGACATTTCAAAGCAATTGAAAAGCCAACCCGGTAAGCTATTTTACTCACCCACACACATTTGCTTGCTTGACCGGGATGTTCTGATTGTAGAACCCGTCGATCATAAATTACAGTGTGCTGGCAAACAAGTTTATACCTTTCAGGAAAACTCCCAACAAATCATTCTCCCTGATGGAATTCTGGAAGCAGAAAAAAAACCTGCCTTTGCATACAAATCTTTCAATACCCTGCCCAGCGAAGCTTATTTTGATGCCAAAACCCTTACCTTTCCACTAACCATCAGACATCCTGAAAAAGGTGATTATTTTTACCCGTTTGGCATGTCAGGGAAAAAGAAGATCAGCGACCTTCTTACCGACTTAAAAATACCGCGCACCCAAAAACAGGATGTGTGGTTGGTTACTTCAGGCGAACAAATTATATGGGTGGTTGGTTACAGAACAGATAACCGTTTCAGATGCAGGAAAAGCACAAATCAGTTGTTCCATTTTAAGTTTATCAAACATACATGAAGAAAATTTGATAAAATGACACTTTAAATAAAATTGTAACTTTGTAAATCAGGATCACATCAACATATATAGATTAATGTAATTAAAAATATTTAGCAACAACCTTAATTGAATTTTTTTATGGATTTAATCAGAAGAACCTTACTGCTGGCATTATCAGCGTTGCTGGCTTCCTCATCACTTCAATCGCAAATCGTAGAACCCGTAAGTTGGAGTTTTACAAAAGAAGAGATCTCACCCCAGGTGTATGACCTTAAATTTACAGCGCAAATAGATGAAGGATGGGCCATTTATGGAACCGACCTTGAATCCGGGGGGCCGGTCGCTACAGGTTTTGATTTTAATGAATCGGAAGATTATTCTCTTATCGATGAAATGAAAACACCTTCGCCCAAAGTAAAATATGATCCTAATTTTGAAATGGAGCTCTCAATGTTCGATATGCGCGAAGTTACTTTTACGCAAAGAGTGGAGCTAACCTCAGATGATCCGGTTCGAGTAACAGGTGAACTGGTTTTTATGGCCTGCAATGATAATTCATGCCTACCCCCTGATTATATAGATTTTGCTTTTAATCTTGCCGGTGAAGAAGAAATGAGCGAACCCATTGAAGAGCAAAAAGAAGAAGTACCTGCGTCTGCTGAAACGGATGTAACAGAAACACAATCGCCCAGAGAAGAAGAAAAGGTTGAATCGCTCGAAAGGGTAATAGAAGAACCAGAAGCAGAAGAAACTACCCCGGAAAGAAGCGGAAGAACCGCATGGGGAGTATTCATTACTGGTTTATTAGGAGGTTTGCTGGCTTTGTTAACACCTTGCGTTTTTCCTATGATACCACTTACCGTGAGTTTCTTTCTCAGAAATGCAGGTAACCGCGCCCGGGCAGTCAGAGACGCACTTTTTTATGGATTTACCATCATTTTCAGCTATGTGGTTATCGGTTTGGCCATCTCTGTTATTTTTGGTGCCGACACACTCAACACACTTGCCACCAGTCCATGGTTCAACTTATTTTTCTTCGCATTACTGGTATTTTTTGCAGCCTCCTTTTTTGGTGCTTTCGAACTTACCATGCCGGCCAGCTGGTCAAACAAACTAGATAGCAAAGCCGACCAAACAGGTGGTATACTGGGGGTTATACTTATGGGGCTTACCTTTGTACTGGTATCCTTTTCATGCACCGGTCCAATCGTTGGCACACTGCTGGTAGATGCAGCAACCGGAGGCAACTTGTATGGGCCTGCTATGGGTATGCTCGGATTTAGCCTTGCTCTTGCCATCCCGTTTACTTTGTTTGCCGTTTTCCCCACTGCCCTCAAATCGCTTCCCAAATCCGGAGGATGGATGAATGCCGTAAAGGTAGTTCTTGGTTTTATTGTTCTTGCATTTGCACTCAAATTTCTTTCCACCGCCGACACTGTTGCACAGTGGGGTTTATTAGACCGTGAAATTTTTATTGTCTTGTGGATCGCCATATTCCTGTTGCTGGGTCTGTACCTGATCGGCAAAATCAAATTTGCGCACGACAGTGATCTTCAATACATGAGTGTTCCGCGCCTTTTGCTGGCCATATTTGCTTTCGGATTTGTTTTTTATCTGCTACCCGGACTATGGGGTGCACCCTTAAAAGCAGTGAGTTCTTTCCTCCCTTCCAGCGCCACACAGGATTTTGATCTCACAACCAGTTTCTCCGCAGGAGCAACCCAATCAGCAGGGGGAGCAGATATTTACATTGGAGAATCTGTGAAGGAAGGACCGCATGGTTTGTTGGCTTTTACCGATTATGAAGAAGGATTAAACGCTGCTAAACAAGCAGGAAAACCCATTTTTCTGGATTTTACCGGACTGGGATGCACCAACTGCCGTAAAATGGAAGCCAATGTGTGGTCAGACCCACAAGTACTTGATAAACTAAAAAATGATTTTGTCAAAATATCTTTGTTTGTGGATGACCGGACAAGACTGCCCGAATCAGAACAATTTGTATCAGATGCACTGGGCAGAGAACGCACCGTCAAAACAATCGGACAAAAATGGAGCGTTTTCCAGGCAGAGCGCTACAATACCAACACACAACCCTATTATCTGATCCTTGATCATGATGAGGATATACTTGCAGACCCTTTCGGATATGATCCCAGCATACCCAAATTCCTCAATTTTCTTGAAACAGGACTGGAGAAATTTTGATCTTTTAATCTTTATCTGTTCTAAAAAATTTTCTTAGTTTTACCTTCCCGGAAAGCAGAACCTCTTACCGGGAAGGTAATTT
>CAYPFV010000049.1:0-18991 GCA_964410015.1 uncultured Bacteroidales bacterium | reverse complement strand
GTTTTTGCCCGTGCTACGAAATCTAATCATCTGCGTGTATTTCAAAATATTTGTCATGGCTCGGTTCAGCTACTGTTGATGCCCGTCAAAATCTATAGTGTTTTTTAGTATTGGTTGTATGGTTTTGACAAATAATAGTAATTATCTTGCTGTTTTAAAACCTCAAAAACCGCTTCTTTTAAATAAAAACAGGTTTAATAAATAAATCGGACAAACTTTTCCAATTTACCGATTGTTCGTATTTTTACAGGGTATCCAGATTTTCCTCAAAAACATCAAATCATGACATATTTTTTTTGTAAAAACCATACAGTAATGAAAGTCAGCGTTAATTTTATCATGGTCATCATGATTTTGTTTTCATCAAAAGTTTCTGCCAATCTACCACAGCAAAGACATTCTGAAGACTGCAGCCATTTTTGTTCGCATGCACAAGTGCCTTCTGTTTCTATTGGTATATATGATCAGGATGAAAGATTGCATGATTATGATGTGAAGTATTATGATATTGATGTAGAGGTTTTTCCCGGGAGTACGTATATAAAAGGAAAAACCATTGTTACTGCCGAGATCATCGCACCCGGGGTTACAGTTTTTGTTTTGGAACTTACGCAGGAACTCATCGTAGATAAAGTTTTACTGGATCAGGACACCCTCTCTTTTTCTCATCAGAACCAGGTGATTGAAATAGATCTTGAACAATCTTACCAGAAGGGTTCCCTTCTAACCCTCGAACTTATTTATGAAGGAGAACCAGAACCAGAGGCTTTTTTTTCAGGCCTTACCAATGCCACTAATAGTTTTGGTGAAAATGTTGTATATACCCTTAGTGAACCCCACAACGCCCGTAAATGGTTTCCTGTAAAACAGGTTTTAGAAGATAAAGCAGATAGTGCAAAAATTTCTATCACCACCCCGGAAGGGTTCATAGGTGCTTCCAATGGTTTGTTGCATCAGGTTGTTGAGTTGCCCGGAAACAAAAACCGGTATGAATGGGAAACCTTTTATCCGATCGCTTATTACCTGATATCTATTGCTGTCGCCAATTATCAGGAATATAATTTTTATGCCACCCTTTCCAATGAAAACGACAGCATTCTGGTGCAAAACTTTATTTATAACCAACCGGGTGTTTTGGAAGAGCTGAAAGATCAGATCGATAAAACAAAAGATTTTATGACTTTGTTTTCCCAGATTTGGGGTGATTATCCCTTCCGTACTGAGAAATACGGACATGCACAGGCACCTTTAGGGGGAGCAATGGAACATCAAACCTTATCCACAATGGGATATTTTGGTTTTGACATAACTGCTCATGAACTCGCCCACCATTGGTTTGGTAATCAGATAACCTGTGCTACCTGGAGCGATATCTGGATCAATGAAGGATTTGCTTCTTATGGCGAATATCTGGCGCGTGAGTTTGTTCTTTCACAAACACAAGCCAATAACTGGATGGAACAGGCGCACAGCAATATAAAGACACAACCAGGCGGATCAGTGTTTGTTCCTTTTCAGGAACTAAACAGTGTATGGAGGATTTTCAACGGACGACTTTCCTATAAAAAAGGTGCTGCTATTTTGCATCAGTTGCGCTTTGAGATTAACGATGATAATTTGTTTTTCTTTATCATGAAGGATTTTCAGGATACTTATGCTCATCGTGTTGCCAGTGGTGATGATTTCAAAGAGCATGTAGAATTGCATACAGATTCAGACTGGGACTGGTTTTTTGATCAGTGGTATTATGGTGAGGGCTACCCTGTTTACAATATTGAGTGGTGGCAGGAAAACGATACCCTGATGGTCCGTTCTACGCAAAAGCCATCTGCCGAAGGTACATCATTTTTCCGTGGTACACTTGCTTTTGAAATAACTACAACAGAGCAGAATTTTCAGATCAGAAGAATGCAGGAGTACTCTGGTCAGGTTTTTAAAATTCCTTTGGAAGATAAAGTAGAAAATCTGGAATTTGATCCGGATAATTATATGCTCAAAGATTTCACCTTACTCGATTCGGCAGGTATTCTTGATGCCGTTGAGGACAGGGTGAGGATTTATCCCAATCCTTCCACCGGGAAAATCTTTCTGGAGTATGCATCTCATTGGCATAATGCCCGTTTTCATATTATGGATAGTAAAGGCTCAAAAGTAGCGGAAGGGAAACTCAGGAATACCAAAACAGAAATCGATCTTTCATTTTTGGAAAGTGGGGTGTATATAGCCCGGGTTTTTCCGGAAAGGGGAACAGCAAAAATATTTAAAATGCTTATGCAGTAAGCGTTAGCACAAGAATGATTATAAACACAGGTAATGCAAAAACAGGGAGTATGTGGTCAGATTAATCACGGATAATATAAATATCTTCATTTTCTTTTTTCATCAGGTATTTTTCTCTGGCATAGCGTTCGAGTTCGGTGGGATCGTTTTTAAACTTTTCCATTTGCAAACTATCTTGCTTTATCTCCTCAATGTAATATTCTTTTTCTGCTTCCAGTTTTTTGATCTCTCTGGACAACCGAAATTGTTGTATCAGATTATTCTGATCAAAAAAAACAAACCATAATAATGCTGCCATGAACACAAGAAAGTAAATATTTTTAAAAAAAGGAGGAATCTTTTTAATCATCTACCTGGCATTTTGTATGGAGGATCATTACAAATATACAATGAAAAACTGATTTAATCCAAACCTTTTATTTTGGATTTGGCAGCAATAAAATCTTTCAGATAAAAAGGTTCGAAATAGGCAGTATTCTCAAAGTCCCGATTTTTAAATTTAAGCAATGATGGTTTTAGCAATCCGGTGGCGGATGAATGTATTGTTTCATTAAATTTTGCATGAGGATGGTTGATAACTTCACGACACTTGGCAGCACCATCACCAAAAAAAAGTATTTTGTTTTTCGCAAGTTTATCAAGGTACGAATTTTTATCAATGATCATAGCATTGGTTGGTTCGCAGTAGTGCAAGTTTTGATCGAAAACAGCAGTATAAACTTCCATACGGCGTGCATCAAGCATGGGTACAAGCAGGTCATATTTTTCTTTAGTTTTTGTTGTTGCCACATATGCCAACGATTCAAGACTGTTAACAGCAATGAGTGGGATATTCAAAGCAAAGCAAAACCCTTTGGCAGCACTCACTCCAATTCTTAATCCTGTATACGATCCCGGACCCATGCTTACAGCTACTGCATCCAGCTGATTGAATGCAAGAGATGCTTCTTTGATCACCTCCTCTGCAAAAACCGTGAGAAGTGAAGAGTGGGAATAGTCGGGAGTTTTATTTTCACGCAGGGCGATCATTTTACCATTTTGCGATAAACCCACCGAACAAACCTTTGTTGCGGTTTCCAAAAGCAGAATTAGTGGCATTGGTTTTCAGTTATTGGTTTTGTTTGCCGGGCGAAAGTCGATCCTCTGTTTCACAATGTTTTTGATCTGGCTGGTGTGTATCCTTTCTTGTTTCATGGTATCTCTTTCGCGAATGGTAACGGTATCATCATTCAGTGTTTGGTGATCAATGGTAACACAATAAGGTGTTCCGATAGCGTCTTGTCTTCTGTACCTTCTTCCGATGGCATCTTTTTCTTCGTAAATACACATGAAATCATATTTAAGATCATCCATTACCAGGCGTGCTTTTTCTGCCAATCCGTCTTTTTTCATCAGGGGTAGTACGGCTACTTTATAAGGAGTAAGCATGGGTGGCAGAGTCATGACAACCCTCTCTGATCCATCTTCAAGGGTTTCTTCTTTCAGGGAATAGCTTAGCATTGCCAGAAACATTCTGTCAAGTCCAATAGAGGTTTCCACTACATAGGGTACATAGCTTTCATTGGTTTCAGGGTCGAAATACTGTAGTTTTTTACCTGAGAATTTCTGATGTGCACCCAGGTCAAAGTCTGTACGCGAGTGAATACCTTCGAGTTCCTTAAAACCAAAAGGGAACATAAACTCTATATCGGCAGCAGCATTGGCATAGTGGGCCAGTTTGTCATGGTCATGAAAGCGGTAATTTTCTTCAGGGATACCGAGTGCCTTATGCCATTGCATCCTCTCATTTTTCCAGTATTCATACCATTTCATCTCTTCGCCAGGTTTGACAAAAAACTGCATTTCCATTTGTTCAAATTCGCGCATGCGGAATATGAATTGTCTTGCCACGATTTCGTTGCGGAAGGCTTTTCCTATCTGTGCAATGCCAAAAGGAATCTTCATTCTGCCGGTTTTTTGCACATTAAGGTAGTTTACGAATATGCCCTGCGCTGTTTCCGGGCGCAGATATATTTGACTGGTATCTTCTGTTACGGATCCCATCTGTGTGCTAAACATAAGGTTAAACTGCCTTACATCAGTCCAGTTTTTCGATCCGGAAACAGGACACGCAATGCCGAGTTCATCTATAAGCGCTTTTACATCCTTCAAATCTTCATTTTCAAGAGATTTGACAAAACGGTTGCGAATGGCGTCGATTTTTTCCTGGTTAGCTTTTACGCGGGGATTGGTTTTCCTGAACATTGCCTCATCAAAAGACTCACCAAATTTTTTAGAAGCTTTATTCACCTCTTTTCTGATCTTTTCTTCGATTTTGGCCATATAATCTTCAATAAGTACATCGGCACGGTATCTTTTCCGGGAATCTTTATTGTCGATAAGGGGGTCGTTAAATGCATCTACGTGGCCCGATGCTTTCCATACCGTTGGATGCATAAAAATAGCAGAATCGATTCCCACAATATTTTCGTGGAATTGCACCATAGATTTCCACCAGTATTCCATAATGTTTTTCTTTAGTGCGCTTCCATTTTGTCCGTAGTCGTACACAGCACTTAATCCATCATAAATTTCGCTGCTCTGAAAAATAAATCCATACTCTTTGGCGTGGGCAATGATTTTTTTAAAACTGTCGTCTCCTTTTTGCATGATGAAAGATGTAAATCGTTATTTTTCTTTTAAATCAATGAATGTTTAAATTTTTTGGCGTTGATCACCACTTTCAAACTTTTGGGCAGAATGGTAAAGTTGAAAGGTGAATGTCCGATAGATTCGCCATCTACCTCTATCAGCATAGGTGTTTGAGGTTCAATTACAATATTTTTTCCTTTGTGTACCTCAACTTTTTTATGTTTTTTGATGGTACCGTTGTAAAGTCTGTTTACATTGGCAATTACCGACCATTTGCTCATATCTTTGACTACTGTAAGATCAAAAAACCCATCATCGGGTATGGCATCAGGTGTTTGTTTCATACCTCCGCCGTTAAACTGTCCGATCCCTATGGCAAGGGTAAAAATCTTATGATGCATTTCTGAATTGTCTATTACAAGGCGAGTAGCAACTGATTTATATGCAAACAAAGAGGCAAAGATATTTTTAAAATACACCATTGGATTTGCCTTGCCCCTTTCTTTATCAGCATTTGTTTTTTGAGCCACCAACCCATCAAAACCCAAACCCGCCATGTTGATGAAATATCTTGTATCCATCCCTTTTTCATGGTTATATCTCACCATCCCTGCATCCTGGATAAAAGTATCTTGTTTTTTGATCAGGGCAATCGATTCATTATAACCGGTTGGCACCATAAAGGTTCTTATCCAGTCGTTTCCGGTCCCAACAGAAACCACAGCAAGAGTTATATGATTAGTGGAAACCAGTTTTTGATGGAAAATTCCGTTCACAACCTCATTTAAGGTGCCATCGCCCCCTACAGAAATAATTTTCCGGTATCCTTTGGTAATATATTCCTGGGTAAGTTTTATGGCATGACCCCGCTTTTCTGTGAAAACAGCTTCGTATGAAAGATTTTGATTATTCATGATACCGGATATCTTTTTCCAGTCTCTCTTTCCTTTGCCAATGCCTGCATTGGGATTTACAATGGCAATCCATTCCTTGTTTTCTGTACTATTCACAGTGCCTGGTTATAAAGTTTTCTTTTACAGTAAATTAAACGGGTTTTTTTAACGAAGTGCAAAAATACGAAAAAATTGTACAATCGTACAAAGGATTTCGGAATTAAGAAATAGCGGAGAGATGGTAAAGTTTAAAAAATGTGGTTTTTTTGGGGGGTGGTAGTCCCATTGACTGATAAAATTCAAAACAAAAGATGATTCCACTCCGAAAACTTGTTTTCGGCAAATCTGTGTTCATTTTTATTTTTTAAACACATTGATTATCAGTATTTAGCATCTGTGTAAACCTGTGTAATCTGTGGATAATTTACTTTTCAGAGTGGACTCAAAGATTGATCTTTAAACCTAAAAACCCCGGAGAAACCACTCCGGGGTTTTTAACTCACTACCCTGATCATTGTTTTCAAAAAAATACATTTTGTCTGCTAACAATCAATATTGAATATTCAAGGTCATCACATCAATAGTAAGTTTTTTGTTTTTTAAACATTACCTTATGACAAGTTTGGATGTTTGTACTTTATCGTTGTTAGTTATTTGAAGAAAATAAACACCAGAAGATAGATTTTCAACATTGATCTGTGTTTTTCTTGAGGATGAATACTTTTGCTTTATAACATTCCCCGCGATATCAATGAGTGTAATGTTGGTGTTTTCGGGTGTTTCAACATTTACCATCCTGTTTGCAGGATTGGGGTAAATCTTTATCATGCTATACAACTGATTATTTTCAGTTACCGATACGTCTGAGTCTTCATTGAATCCAACCAGGTCAATATAAACTGTTCCGTTGTCAACATCTGTTTCTTCGAAATCAAAGTAGAGTGCTATCAATTGAAGGGCGGTCAAGTCAGGTAAGTCAGCAACATCAGGAGGTGTTTCAAAATCTTCAAGTGCTATCACGATCTCCTGCCATTCGGTAGTGATGTCTATGTTGGTAAGTCCAATACCATTGTCACCCGGGTCAATACCGGTAGTATCGTACATAGCCAATGATGCCTGATTAATATCCTGTTCTGCTTTAATATGCAAAACAAGGTGAGTGTAGTCGCTTACATCGGCATCAGGGAATGCCCACATCCTGTATCCTGTCAATGGATTTTCCTCGCTGATTTCGTAATCTACTTTTACAACTGTACCACCGTTCACACCTTCTCCCGGCATATCTTCAGCTGTGGTTTGATCGTTGAGTGGATCTCTGAATCCTTCCACATTGGTTAATCCATCTGTTTCAAAATCAGACCAAACAAAATCAACGTCATAGCCAGGTGCCTGAGGTGCTTCACCCAGGCGAATATCATCGAAATAAATAAGAATATCTTCATCCAGGTCTACAGGTTCGATAAAATCAGGCATCAATACAATTGTACTCCACTCGCCTGAAACATCCGAAAAGTCAAAGACCAGCTCTTCCCATTCATTCGTTTTGGTTTGTGGAAACATACTTTCTATTTCAACAGGATCGCCATTTCCTTCAATCTTGAATTTGACGGGTGTTATGCGTGGTTTCCATACCTTTACATAAACATATTTGTTTTCTGTGAAATTAATGGGTTCATCTAATGCTGAAAAGAATCCACCCCACGGCACACCATTCTGGCTGCGGAGATATTGTCCAACTCTGTTGCTGGGGTTGACATCTGAGGAGTCAGGATTGTCAACAACTGAAATCTCACTGTTATCATCTTCTCCTCCCAGCATTGGGTCCATAGGGATAGATTCAAAATCTTCAATAATAATTTCATCGCCTTCTCCCGGGGTTTCATTATCGCTTAGGACGATATGATCAAGGTAGATCACAATATCTTCTTCGAGAGTAAGCGGATCTTCGAAATCGGGCAAGTAAGCTACGATAGGATACTCACCATCAGCATCGGGGAAATGGAATGTAAGGGTTTCCCATTCACTGGTAAGGGTCTGCGGATCGATGGATTCCAATTCGAAAGTTCCGCCGGGGCCACCTTCCACTTTAAATTTCACAGGTGAAATACGGGGTTTCCATACCATAGCATGTACGTATTTTTTATCTGTCATGTCAACAGTTTCTGGCAGATCCGACCAGAATCCACCCCATGGCACACCATGCTGGCTGCGGTTGAATTGCAACACGTAAGCAGAAGGATTGGCATCACTCTGATCGGGGTTGGGCACAACCTTCATCTCACTATCGTCATCTTCGCCACCAAGCATAAGGTTGAGGGGAATGTGTTCAAAATCTTCAATCATCTGGCTATAGGAAAATCCTGTTACAGCCAGCATAACAATAAGAATCATGGTAATTTTTTTCATAAGATCACAATTTTAAATAGGTTTGTTATTAAGTAAATTAAAAAGGTAGTAGAGTTTTTTCATGGAATAGGCTTTTTATGGTGGTTTGTTGAATTATTAGGATCGTAATAGAACCCCAGTTTTTTCAATCCAAGGTGGATTTCGGGATTTTGCATGAAATAATTCCAAAGCAGACCAGAGCGGTAATTTTCAATCATCACTACGATAGGGCCCTGATCGATTGCCAGGTAATTATCTGCAAACCAGTTGTGATGGATAGAAAAAGCATCGTAAAATCCATATTCACCCCAAAGTTTGTCTCCTCGTTCTTCATAAAAATACCTAAGGGCATTCATAGAAAGATCAGGTGTATAAGGAAATGCAGAAAGAGCAGCTGTAGGTGTGATCACCCCCAGATCATTGGTTGGTGAATGGGCTGAATAACCTAAATGATTATCGCTGGCAGTAAGACCCCAACAATCAGCCGAATATCCTTTGTAATCGTTTGGATTTACTTCACAGTGCTTTTGGTTGATCATTGTATGATTTACGTTTTGAGTCCAATAGCAGGTTTGTTGATCTTTTAATCCCCTGGGATCAAGTCCGAGGAAAGAATAATGGCTGAAAAACAAGGGTCCACCGAAATCGTAACCCAAAGGAATTTCAATACCATAATATTCATTTCCATTGAAATAATGTGGCGAATTTTTCCAACCCTGCAAATATACCTCTTCCGATACAGGATGTGTAGGAGAAGATGCCGCAAGGACATAAGCAATCAAACATTCATTCCAACCTTTAACAGGGTGATTCATTTCCCACTGATAATCTGGTGACCAGTGCCAGAACAGTTGGTTTTGTTTATTGGTATAAAATTCCCAATCAATTTCATGCCAAAGTTTGGTAATGGTTTTTCTGAGGTAGTTTTCAGCAGGATTATTTTTATCAAAAAACTCTCTTGCTGTAAGAAGACCCTGTACCAGAAAGGCTGTTTCTACAATATCGCCGCCATTGTCTTTGGTACTAAAGGCTTTTGTTTTACCTGTAGATCCATAATACCAGTGCGACCAGGCTCCATGATAACGTTGACAGGTATCAAGAAAATTAACCATTCGGGTCAGTTGAAAAAGAGCGTTTTCGCGCGATATAAATTCTCTTTGAACACCAGCAATGATGGCCATGATACCAAAACCAGTTCCACCTGTGGTAACAACATCATTAGAATAATTTCTTTCGTCGCTGCGCTCAACGGCCATACCAGAAACCGGATGGGCAAAATCGGTGAAATAACGGAGGGTTTGTCTCTGTACTTCATCCAGCAGTAAATCGTCTGATAACTCATTTTTTGGTTGCATATAGGAGCAACTGCAGGCAAAAATCAACAGAATCATCCATTTGTGGTTTGAAAATTTATTACGACACATGTAGATAAATGAAATCATTTGCATATTCGATTTTTAAAATGTTTTCAGCATGAGCATTGTCTGTTGCTGACAAAGTTTTGTTATGAAATATATACTGTGCTTCTCTGTTTCTTTTCCCTGACATAAAAAAAAAGGTTTACAAAGATATTCGCAGCCCATATCATATGTTTTTATAACATATTTTAGAGAAACTTATGTTGGTAAAAAGTCAAATCAAAAGAAAGTAAATGGCTCATCTGCTTTTTTTTCATTGTAGAATTAGTTTTTTTACGTTTCTGTTTTGTCCGTCTGATAAGGTTACAAAATAAACTCCCTTATTCAGTGAACTAATATCCAAATGAGTGAGTTCGCTGTCTGTTTTTTTCGCCAGGAGTTCTTTTCCTGATATATCTGATATGCTGATGTTTACATTTGGTGCGGAAATAATGGTTACTTTCTTAGAGGCAGGGTTGGGATACATTTTAAAAGGTTCAGAAAACAAAAACTCTTCAATATTGGTATCTCCCTGGCTAAACCCAACAAGATCGAGAAATACACTTCCGGAGGTGGGGGAGGTGAGGTCTTTTTCAAAAACCAGGTCGACTCTTTGTATTTTGCTCATGTCGGGCAGGTCATTAGCCCAATCCATGGTGGAAAATTCGCTGACAGGTATGCTTATCCATTGCCATTGTTCCGTTGCATCAACATAGAAATAGCCTGCTCCGTTGGTGCCCTGAATTCCTGAATCGTCAAACAACTGAATTTTTAATCCTGACGTGTTTTCCGCAGCACGTATAACAAAAACCAGATGTGTATATTGGCTAACATCAATAAAAGGATATGCCCACATCCAGTAGGAGGTAAAATCATCAGTCAGATTCAAATTGTAGTTGAGTTGAAGAACAGCTCCTCCGTGCTCACCTTGTCCTTGTAAATCTTCTGCGGCAAGGCTTTCCGATGCCCACTCTGGTATTTCGCGAAAACCCTCTAAATTGGTATAATCCATGCCTTCTTCAGACACAGTGAAATCGCTGTAAACAAAAATATCATTGTTGTGGCTGCCAAACCCTGAAAGTGGAATTTCCTCGTCTGATACATGAAGGGTTGCAACATTTTCACCTGTTTGTACCGGAGCGAAAGAAACTTCGATGGTGGTTTCTTCATAGGGGTCTAATTCTACGGTATTCTGAATATTTTCCAGGATAAATGCATCCTCAAACTCACCGCTGATGAAAATATCTGTGGGTTGTAAAATAAGATTAGCACCACCTGTATTTTTGAGTATAAACAGGGCAGGGTCAGAAACGCTTCCCACAGTTTGCGCTTCAAATCCGTATGAATCTGGTTCTGTATTCAGAATGGGTTCTTCCGGTAGCGTTCTCAATTCAATATCGTCGATATCCCATTGTGTAATATTATCGGTAATGCCCTCAAAAATCCATGAAAGATGGATTGTATCGTTATTTACCCAGTGATTTTGTTTGTTGAGAAGTGTAGTGATTTTTTCGGGATCAATGTCAGATGGGTCTTCCCATTTGTGCAGAGTCGTTTCTTCATCACCAGATTTTACTGTTACTTTCAGAGTATAGTTACCCGGACTGGCAAAATCATTTACCCTGTGCCGGAAAGATAAAATAAGTGAATCGTTTGAACCGGGAAGAATGGGTGGTGAAAAGAGGGTGAATTTTCCCTGAGTTTCAGGTTGCCACCAAAAAACCATTTCCGGGGCCTGTCCACCAGCGTTGGATGCATTAAAAACGCCCCAATTGACGGCGTTTCTCGACCAACCTAATGGAATTTCGCCACTTGTTATAGCTGTAAAATCTTCTTTCCACGGAAAAGATGTAATGACAGGATCGTATGATTCTCCCTGGATTATAGCATTTTGCCCAGGTGTAACCAGTGTAGTTGTTTTTTCCCCGGTGGATTGAGGTTGGAAAATGACAGATACCTCTGCTGTTTCTCCATGTTGGAGATCAACATCCTCAGAAAGGTTATCCAGCAAAAACTGATCTTTATCATCACCATCAAGAAAAATATCAGACGGAGAAAGAGAAAGTACCCCTCCACCTGTATTTTGCAGGACAAATGTTTTGGGATCTGAATTATTGTTGATCAGTTGAGGTTCGAATTCATATTGACTTGGATCTGTTTTTAATGCTGGTTCTGCTTCCAGCAGAATATCATCCAACGCCCAATGATTGATGTGTTCGGTATTTCCTTCAAAAATCCAGGCAATCTGAATAACTTCGGCTCCGATACTGTGTTGCTCACTGTTGATCTGAACCGAATATTGACCTTGTGGCGCTTGTTCCGGGTACTCCCACGCTTCGACTATATGTTCCTGATCTTCTGTAATAACGGCAAGTTTTATGGTTACAGAGGCGTCAGTATTATTATAACTGACTGCCTGGTTAAAAGAAAGAACCATGCTATCCAGACCTGATGAGTTGATATGGGGAGTTTTCAATGAAAAAACATCTTCTTCCTGTTGGTTTGGCGTAAAGACCATTTCGGGAGTATCACCTCCTGCCAGGTCAGACGACTCTATTTCCCATAAATCGCTGTCGGTTTCCCAACCTGTTGGTATATCAACATCCCCGGTAAAATCCTCTGTCCAGGGAAAATTGATAATGGTAGCATCAAAGCTTTCCCCGGAAAGGGGAATTTCAATCTCATGAATGTTTAAAACCGCATCAAAAGTTCCGGTTGTAAAAGGGCTAAATTGTAGTCCAATATTTGTTTCTTCACCTGGTTGCAAGGATAGGGTTTCGGGGATGTTGTTCAAAATAAAAGCATCTGCATCTGATTTGATGTTAAAAGATGCTTTTACCGCAAAGTGGTCAGATCCGTAAACACCGTTTTCATCGGGTTTGTCGAGGAATATCTCGGCAGAGAGTGGTTGAAGCAGTATATTGTTTTCCTTTAAAAAAAAGATGTAATCAATTCTTCTTTGCTGGTGGTCGAGGTGATAATTGAGTGTACTATGTTCCGGGTCCAAATGATTTTCATGAAAAACCGGATATACATCTGTAAAATCTTCGTACATGATATCCATTTCCTGCCAATCGGGGTTGGCATTAAAATCGCCCGTAACAAAAACAAACTGGTTGTCGGATGTTTGTTGGATAAAGTCAAGCAGGTCAATCATTTGCTCTTCTCTTATCTGGTCGTTGATGGCTGTATTGTGAAGATGTGTATTATAGAAATCAATGATGTTACCTTCTATATTGATTTTGGCATGTGCAGCGTTCCGGTAATCATTCAGTGGTTGTAATGCTCGCCAGTTTGTTTCCAGAAAGGGGTAGCGCGAAAGGATAGCATTTCCAAAACGGGTTTCATCTTCGGGTTCATCTACGGACGAAAAGTAATAATAATAACCTAAAGAGTCGGCAATGGTTTTTGCCTGATTCTCGAGGTTGGGTCTTTGTATCACCTCCTGCAATCCGATAATGTCAGGATCAATTTCTTTGATCTGTTCCAGGATATGGTCAAGTCTGTTAGTCCAGTTTTGATTGTCGAACCAAATATTGTAGGTCATGATGGTGAGGTTGATACTCTGTGCTTCCAGAGCTTGTATGTTGATTTGCTCCGGATCAATAGATTCTGTTTCTGTACCCTGGTTTGTAATGGTAAAAATAACTTCCCGGGATACAGTTCCGGTTTGCATGGGTGAGAACTGATAATTGTCTGGTTCTGCTGTCAACTGTGCCATTAAGTTGGATATCCATGCAAGAGAAAGCAAAATTGTATAGAAGATACAATAGTGAAATTTCATATCTGTATTTAGATCGTTTTTTTTTATAAAATTTGTTTAGTGATTTGCTTTTGTCATGAATCAGTTTGTCAAGACAAAAAAGTACTCCTCAGGTCAGGGTTCTTCATAATAAAAACCCAGCTTTTCAAGTCCGTGGTTAACATCTTCGTTTTTCATAAAAATATCCCAGATCAACCCCGAGCGATAGTTTTCAATCATAATTATAATCGGTCCCTGGTCAATGGCGAGGTAGCTGGAAGCAAACCATTCAAGATCAAGATTAAAGGCATCTTTAAAACCATAACTACCCCAAAGGTCGTTGTGTAGATAATAGTAAAAAGTTCTGAGCGCTTTTTTACTTTCTTCAGGAGTATATGGCATTGAAGAGAGAGCGGCAGTGGGTGTAATGGTTCCATTATCATTGCCGTAATATCCAAACGGAGCATGCGCCTGGTATCCTTCAACAGGGTCATCGCTAGCTGTAAGTCCCCATAGAGAATCGCTGTAGTGACAGAAATTTTCCGGGTTGTTGATGGCATATTTATAATGGATAAGTGAATGAACTCTGTTTTGCTCCCAGTAATCGGCATAGGTATCATGAAGTCCTCTCGGATCAAGTCCCAGGAAAGAGTAATGAGCAAAAAACAAAGGGCCGCCAAAATTGGTGCCCAGTGGTAGTTGCAAATTATAAAAAGTTCCTCCGTTCACCATGTTTCCATCTGATGCCCATCCCTGATGATACACTTCGGGTTCTATAGGGTAAGTGGGAGAAGCTGCAGCGAGCACATAAACGATCATAGCTTCGTTCCAACCTTTAATCTGCATATTCATCTCAAAATCATAATCGGGAGACCAGTGCCAGTATAAAGTATTTTGTTCTTGTGTATACCATTGCCAGTTTACTTCGTGCCATAAAGTATCCACCAGGTTTCTGAGAGAATCTTCAAGGGGTGTGTTGCTGTCGAAATATTCTCTTGCGGCAATCAGACCCTGCACCAGAAAAGCAGTTTCCACAAGGTCTCCTCCGTTGTCTTTTTCACTGAAGGGTAATGCTTCGCCTGTAGTACCATCCATCCAGTGAGCCCAAGCTCCGTGGAAACGATCTGCATGATAAAGGAAGTTACCGATTTTGAGCATTCTCTGAAGAAATTCCTCTCGTTGAATAAAGCCGCGTTCTGCGCCAGCAATCATAGCCATAATGCCAAATCCGGTGCCACCTGCGGTCACCAAATTTCCGGAAGTGTTACGCTCTCGTGCCATGCCCGATTCAGGTTCGTCAAAGTCCCAGAAATATTTCAGGGTTTGGCGTTGCACCAGATCGAGAAGTTCATCTTCCGGAAGTTCTTGTTCAACTTCAAGTTCCAGGGGAGGGCAACGGTCATTTATGCCGGTGGTGTCTCCCCCATGGGGATATAATTCGCCATTATTTTCTTCAGAACAACTTCCGGAGAAGAGTAAGGCAAAAAGAAAAATTAAGATGATATAAAATAGTGGTTTATTCATTTGTTTCAGATATTTGTCTTAACAGTGTTTATTTTACAACCCAATTGAGGTGCATGGTTTAATTGATTTATTCATTGTAAGTGCTATTCATAACCGGAATTCCTCTTATTTTATCATTCTTACGACCCGCATCTGATTTGCAGGTTGTCAATACAATATTTTCCTTGTATGTATTATTTTGCTTTAAACTGCATTGTTGAGAAAAGAAATTTGTCTGGATAGTTTTGTTATAAAAGCAGGATACTGGAAGTCCGGCGCAGAAGGTGGAGATTATTTTGATATGGAATAACTGCGTCAGAAAATTAAGAAAATTCAGGTTGCTGTCATAGTTATTGCCCTTAATATTCAAACCCTGTTGAATTAGCATCTTCCACGGGGCAAAGTCAAAAAAATATAACGCACCTAATTTTTTCTTCATGTGTTTTGATATATGATTATATTTCCACTTGTTTATAATGTCCACTTTGTTGATTATGAGATACATATGTTTTTAATGAGAAACCGGTAATGTCAGCGCTACACGCCTTTGCCAGTAGTTGCATTATTTTTTCATTAGCCCAATAATCATCCGCGTGTGCATCAATCATTAATGTCATGGTTCGGTTCATTCATTTTGAATGATGTTTTCGGGATCTCGTGCTTTTAAAGATGTTACGACCTCAGAGATGAATCCCGTTTTTAACATGTAAGGTCTGATTAATGATTATTGTGAAAGGGCGAAAAATAAAAATGCTATCAAATTTATTAGTGGTTTTTTATAATGTAAATGTATGAAAAACAGGTTCCAAATACTATTTTCGATCCTTCACTTTGTTTTCACAGATTCTTTTAAGGGTTTTCATTATACTTTCACAAGACTATCACAAATGAAAATAAATATCACTCAAACAGAGGTTTGTGAGTTTTATACAGGAACAAAATGATCACAGTGGATTGAAGAAGTTTTCTTCAAATCCGGGAAACAGAAAGACACAAAAAATAATGGAAAAATAGGTTTGAAACACAGAATGGAGAAAAATTATATTTGTATAGTTTGTTTATTGTCATATGAATGCTTTTTGGGATTTTTGTTCCGGCAACAGCACTATTTTTTCAGAAAGGTTTTATGTGTCAGCATGTGTAATGATTTTATTTTTTGCTGGAATTAGTTGGTATATTTAGTTATTCAGGAAGTTAGGTTCAATTCCTGTTCCATAAGAAATTCTACCAGATTTTCGTCTTGTTGCAGTTTGAGTTTTTTCCTGAGTCTGTGCCTGCTGATCTCAACACCACGTGTTGAAATGTTGAGCATTTGAGCGATTTCTTTAGTATTAAAATTCATGCGCAGATATGAGCAAAGACGAAGATCGTTAGGAGTTAATGAAGGATATTTCTCTTTAAGTGCTTTAAAAAAACCTTGTTGTGATAATTTCAGATTGTTGATAGCATTTTCCCATTCCACACTTTGGGTTCCCAAACCCTGTTGGATTATACGTTCAATATTTTTAATATGTTTTACAGGATATTTTGAAGATTGCTCTTTAATGGCAGTAATCTGTTTTTTCAGGTCACAAAGTATTTGGTCCTTTAGCAAAAGATGGCGCATGGTAAGCATAAGCTCATAGCTTTTATAGTCAAGTTCTTTTTCCATTCTGTTTTGTTTTACTTCCATTGCCACCAATTCTTTTTGGCGGTTGATTTCAAAGCGAAAAAATTTAATGATTGCCCATATCAGCGCAAAAAAGGCCAATAAATATACTATGATGGCAGTATTTGAACTATACCATGGTTTTGCAATTATAAAAGGTAGGGATATCATATCCTGGTTGTTACTTTTTATTTCGAGGGTATATCTTCCGTGGTTGATTTCTGGGTATGTAAAATGGTCGGTGGTGGTTGTTTGCCATGATTTTTCGAGTTCGCGGATACGATACTGATAATTCTTTGATGTATTTTCAGAAAAAGAAGCATTGGAGAATTTGACTAACAGATTGTTTTTGTTCCAGGGAATTTTAGCAGATGGTGTTTCTTTGAAATATTGCAAAGTATCCTTTTTTCCATAAAAAGTGATGGTTTGGAAATTGAGTCTTGAATTGTTTTTTCTTGTCTGATGAAAATTAATGTTGTACACATCAAAATGTTGTGGGTTTGGTAAAAGAAAAGACTGATTATTGATCGCAACAGGTTGTATCTTTCGTTGAGGTAACCTAATATTTTCATGATTTATCTCATATTTTTTGTTGGCTTTAAAATCTCTGGAAACATCGAAAAGAGCAATTTTATTTTGTTTAATAAACCAGTATTGATTGTCAAAATGTGGCACAATATGCCATGCACTTTTATAATCGTCAATATTTGCTGTTAGTGCATCAAATTTAACGATCTGGTTTCTAACAAAATCGTAGGTGTAAATATTTTCGGTAGTGGAAAAGACCACTCTGTTATTGATCTTCGATACTCTTACCTTAAAGTTATTCTGATTTGTTTTAGGAAAATGATCTACCTTTACTGCATCATATAAATCTTCAGATAATTCAATTTTATAAATTCCTCTTTGATGGTGAGATGCCCATAGATAACCCAGATAATCGATTTCCAGATAGCGTGTAGGTTCGGAGTAATTGCTGATTTTGTTTCGGAATACCCATCTGCCGTTGGAGTCTTTTTCAAAAACAATAATTCCGGTATAAGTGCCAGCCAGCAGATAACCATTGTGTGTTAGATATGCCCATCCTCCGGTAACATCTGAGATTTGTTGCATCTTGTTTTCCTCCACTACAAAAGTTCCTTCATTGTGTCCGCAAATGATTTGATTATCCAGCAGTTCCAGCGTCCATACCTGTCCTTTACTGCCTGTTATAAATTCAGGTTTTCCGAACCGGAATATATTTTCACTGAATTCTGTTTTTGCTCTGAAGAGCCCGTGATTGGTGCCAATATACAGGTAATTGCGATGAACAAGCAAAGTGTAGATTGTTCCAAGGTTTCCATTTCGTGTTCTGTAATGTGTAAAAGGATTCAGCAGGTCGATATAATTGATACCTTCGTCAAGCCCTGTCCATAAACCCTCATCCTTATCCAAAAAAAGGGAAAGTACAGTATTATTATTCAATCCATTAAGTGTATTGTAATTTCGTTGTATATTTCCTTTATTATCGGAAATGATTACACCATTGAGTATAGAACCAAATGCATAGGATGTGTCGCTGATTTGCAAGGCATTGTTACAATTATAATTCATGAGAAATTTTGTGGCCTGCGAATCAAAAAATGAAAAAGATTCTCCATCGAAAATATATATGCCAGATTTATCGGTACATATCAGCCATTGGTCTTCAATGTATGGGATGATAGCATGTATTTTTTTATTTTTGAATATTTCACTTCCATTAATAGGAATAAATTCATTTTGTTTAAAATAGTACAATCCATCATTGATAATCTGTACAACAAAATCATCCTTCACCTGATGCAGGAAAAGCATGGTATAGGGAGCTTTTATTTTTTCAACTTTTTCAAAATCATAAATGTAAATAGTGGTAAAGGATTGAAAAAACACCTTTTCGTCTGCTGTATAGATTTTCCATATTTCATCATTGCTCTCCATAGGGCAAAGAGGAAGTAAAGAGGTGTATTGGAGTTTTCCGGTTTCATTGTACTGCCAGTATCCGTATTCTTCAAATGATCCGGTAAAAACTTTCCCTGTTTTGTGAGTAGAAACCGCTCTCACCGGCATGTCGCCAGGAAGTTTATTGTTTTTAAATTCAATACCGTTATATTCTATAAGTCCCTCTGAGTTGGCGAAAAATAAAAATGAGGTTTGCGGACATTGACTGATAGACCAGTTTTGATTTCTCAGGGAAAATTCATTCTCCAACCAGGATTGTAAGATGGTATTTTCCTGCGTCTGGCTATAGGCTCTGGTTAAGAATCCTGAAAAAAGTAAGAGAAGAAGGATTATATGTACTTTTTGTTTTCTCATGGGTTTGTCCATTAAGGTTAGTTGTTCATATTTAATTCATTGTATGAACCTTCCTGCCTCTTTTATCTTTTGCTTTCATACAGGTTATTACTGGTTGAAATGATATCGCTGGTTTTTTATAAGTTTTCATCTGTTTATAATTTTTAAAATATTGATTATTAGAATGTTACAACTTTAA